>NC_018513.1:1889266-2204144 GCF_000292915.1 Burkholderia cepacia GG4 | reverse complement strand
GTTGCCCGATCCCGCCGGGCCGGCGTTCCCTGCCGACGCGCACGGCTTCGGGCCGGTGCCGCACGAGCGCTTGCCGTTTCCGACCTGCGTCGTCGCGAGCAGCGACGATCCGTACGGTTCGATCGCGTTCGCGCGCGGCTGCGCGCACGCGTGGGGCAGCACGTTTCAGGACATCGGCCCGCGCGGCCACATCAACGCGGACAGCGGGCTCGGCGACTGGCCAGCCGCGCGCGGCTGGCTCGACGCGCTCGCGCGCTAAACGCGAGCGTCGCCGCGCGAGCGTGTCGCGTCAGATCGCCTGCTTCGCCTTCAGCGCCGCGATGTGCGCGTCGTCGTAGCCGAGCATGTCGCGCAGCACGTCCTCCGTCTGCGCGCCGAGCAGCGGCGGGGCGGTGCGTGCCTCGGGCGGTGTCGCGCTCATCCGGATCGGATTGCGCACCAACTGTACGTCTGCGCCGCACGGGTGCGGCAGCGACACCTGCAGCCCGCGCGCGACCACCTGTTCGTTGTCGAACACCTCGTCGAGTTCGTTGATCGGCCCGCACGGCACGCCGGCCGCTTCCAGCGCGTCGATCCAGTCGGCCTTGCCGCGCGTCTTCACCAGCTCCGCGAGGATCGGCACCAGCGTGTCGCGATGGCGCACGCGCGCCGGGTTGGTCGCGAACCGCTCGTCGTCGGCCAGCTCGGCCCGGCCGCCGGCTTCGACGAACTTGCGGAACTGCCCGTCGTTGCCGACCGCGACGATGATCCAGCCGTCGCTCGTCTGGAACGTCTGGTACGGCACGATGTTCGGATGCGCGTTGCCCCAGCGCACCGGCGGCTTGCCGCTCGCGAGGAAGTTGGTGTTCATGTTCGCGAGCAGCGCGACCTGCACGTCGAGCAGCGCCATGTCGATGTACTGGCCTTCGCCCGAGCGGTCGCGGTGCGCGAGCGCGGCGAGCACCGCGATCGTCGAATAGAGCCCGGTCGCGAGATCGGCGATGGCGACGCCGGCCTTCTGCGGGCCGCCGCCCGGCTCGCTGTCGCGCTCGCCGGTGATGCTCATGAAGCCGCCGATCCCCTGGACGATGAAGTCGTAGCCCGCGCGGTGCGCGTACGGGCCCGTCTGGCCGAAACCCGTGACCGAGCAGTAGACGAGATCGGGCTTCACCGCGCGCAGCGATTCGTAATCGAGCCCGTATTTCTTCAGCTGCCCGACCTTGTAGTTCTCGAGCACGACGTCGCTCTGTGCGGCGAGCTCGCGCACGATCTGCTGGCCTTCAGGCGTCGCGATGTCGACCGTCACCGAGCGCTTGTTGCGGTTCGCCGCGAGGTAGTACGCGGCCTCGGCCGTATCGGCGCCGGCCGCGTCCTGCAGATACGGCGGCCCCCAGTGGCGCGTGTCGTCGCCGGCGCCGGGGCGCTCGACCTTGATCACGTCCGCACCGAAGTCGGCAAGCGTCTGCGCGCACCACGGGCCCGCGAGTACGCGGGTGAGGTCCAGCACGCGGATATGGCTCAGGGCACCCATCGTCGAATCGTCTCCTTTCATGGCTCGCCTTGGCGGGCAAGGCGGATTGGCATGCCGAGCATCTTAAGGCGAATCGGCTGCGCGGGTGGCCCAGGCCGGTCGTCCGGCGTGGCGGGCCGCTGCCGTCTGGGCCGCCGGTCTGTATCGTATAATCGATCGTTTACGATATTTGTCCGCCGTGCGTCCGCGAGGACGGCCGGCGTTTGAAGCCGTCTCAGCCAGACATTCCCCGCACGCCATGAAAGCTGCCGAAATCCGCGAGAAATTCCTCAAATTCTTCGAATCGAAGGGCCACACGATCGTTCGCTCGTCGAGCCTCGTGCCCGGTAACGACCCCACGCTGATGTTCACGAACTCGGGCATGGTCCAGTTCAAGGACGTGTTCCTCGGCACGGACCCGCGTCCGTACTCGCGCGCCACCACGGCGCAGCGCAGCGTGCGCGCGGGCGGCAAGCACAACGACCTCGAGAACGTCGGCTACACGGCGCGCCACCACACGTTCTTCGAGATGCTCGGCAACTTCTCGTTCGGCGACTACTTCAAGCACGACGCGATCAAGTTCGCGTGGGAGCTGCTGACCACGGTCTACCAGCTGCCGAAGGACAAGCTGTGGGTCACCGTCTATCAGGAAGACGACGAAGCGTACGACATCTGGGCGAAGGAAGTCGGCGTGCCGACCGAGCGGATCATCCGCATCGGCGACAACAAGGGCGCGCGCTACGCGTCGGACAACTTCTGGACGATGGGCGACACCGGCCCGTGCGGCCCGTGCACCGAGATCTTCTACGACCACGGCCCGGACGTGTGGGGTGGCCCGCCGGGGTCGCCTGAGGAAGACGGCGACCGCTACATCGAGATCTGGAACCTCGTGTTCATGCAGTTCAACCGCGACGCGCAGGGCAACATGACGCGCCTGCCGAAGCAGTCGGTCGACACCGGCATGGGCCTCGAGCGTCTCGCCGCGGTGCTGCAGCACGTGCACAGCAACTACGAGATCGACCTGTTCCAGAACCTGATCAAGGCCGCCGCGCGCGTGACCGAGATCAGCGACCTGAACAACAACTCGCTGAAGGTGATCGCCGATCACATCCGCGCGTGCTCGTTCCTGATCGTCGACGGCGTGATCCCCGGCAACGAAGGCCGCGGCTACGTGCTGCGCCGCATCGTGCGCCGCGCGATCCGCCACGGCTACAAGCTCGGCCGCAAGGGCTCGTTCTTCCACAAGCTGGTGGCCGACCTCGTCGCCGAGATGGGCGCCGCGTATCCGGAGCTGAAGGAAGCCGAACAGCGCGTGACCGACGTGCTGCGCCAGGAAGAAGAGCGCTTCTTCGAGACGATCGAGCACGGCATGTCGATCCTCGAGGCCGCGCTGGCCGACGTCGAGGCGAAGGGCGGCAAGGTGCTCGACGGCGAACTCGCGTTCAAGCTGCACGATACCTACGGCTTCCCGCTCGACCTCACGGCCGACGTGTGCCGCGAGCGCGGGATGACGGTCGACGAGCCGGCGTTCGACGACGCGATGGCGCGCCAGCGCGAACAGGCGCGCGCGGCCGGCAAGTTCAAGGCCGCGCAGGGCCTCGAATACTCGGGCGCGAAGACCACGTTCCACGGTTACGAGGAAATCGCGTTCGACGACGCGAAGATCGTCGCGCTGTACGTCGATGGCGCATCGGTCAACGAAGTGAAGCACGGCCAGGATGCGGTCGTCGTGCTCGACCACACGCCGTTCTACGCGGAATCAGGCGGCCAGGTCGGCGACCAGGGCGTGCTCGCGAACGCCGCAACGCGCTTCGCGGTGGCCGACACGCTGAAGGTGCAGGCCGACGTGATCGGCCACCACGGCACGCTCGAACAGGGCACGCTGAAGATCGGCGACGTGCTGCGCGCGGAAATCGACGCGCATCGTCGCGCGCGCACGCAGCGCAACCACTCGGCTACCCACCTGATGCACAAGGCGCTGCGTGACGTGCTGGGCGCGCACGTGCAGCAGAAGGGCTCGCTCGTCGATGCGGAGAAAACCCGTTTCGACTTCGCGCACAACGCGCCGATGAGCGACGACGAAATCCGTCGCGTCGAGCAGATCGTCAACAACGAAATCCTTGCGAACGCGCCGGGCATCGTGCGCGTGCTGCCGTACGACGAAGCGGTGAAGGGCGGCGCGATGGCGCTGTTCGGCGAGAAGTACGGCGACGAAGTGCGCGTGCTCGATCTCGGCTTTTCGCGCGAACTGTGCGGCGGCACGCACGTGCACCGCACCGGCGACATCGGCTTCTTCAAGATCGTCGTCGAAGGTGGCGTCGCGGCCGGCATCCGCCGGGTCGAGGCGATCACCGGCGACAACGCGCTGCGCTTCGTGCAGGAGCTCGACGCCCGCGTGAACGAAGCCGCGGCCGCGCTGAAGGCGCAGCCGTCGGAGCTCACGCAGCGCATCGCGCAGGTGCAGGACCAGGTGAAGTCGCTCGAGAAGGAACTGGGCGCGCTGAAGTCGAAGCTCGCCTCGAGCCAGGGCGACGAACTCGCGCAGCAGGCCATCGAAATCGGCGGCGTGTACGTGCTGGCCGCGACGCTCGACGGTGCGGACGCGAAGACGCTGCGCGAGACGGTCGACAAGCTGAAGGACAAGCTGAAGAGCGCGGCGATCGTGCTGGCGGCCGTCGAAGGCGGCAAGGTCAGCCTGATCGCGGGTGTCACGCCTGACGCGAGCAAGAAGGTCAAGGCCGGCGAGCTCGTGAACTTCGTCGCGCAGCAGGTCGGTGGCAAGGGCGGCGGCCGTCCGGACATGGCGCAGGCAGGCGGCACGGATCCGGCGAACCTGCCGGGCGCGCTGGCGGGCGTCAAGGGCTGGGTCGAAGAGCGTCTTTGATCGTCACGGCTGAGGCGATGCGGTCTCGCTGACCGGATCGCCTCACATGAAAAAACGACCCGATCGGCGTTGGCCGGTCGGGTCGTTTCGTTTGTGCGCCGGTCGTACGCGCTGCCGGCTCACACCGGCATCCCTACCGGCGCTTGCGCCGCATTGCCCGGCTGCCGGGCGGCATCGCCGAGCGCATCGCGCAGCGCGGCGAGCGCCGCCGACGCATAGCCGTGGCGCCACGCGAGCAGCGTGTCGATCCCTTCGAGTTCGGCGATCGTGTGGGCGGCGACATTGCCGGTCTCGGGCTGCAGCTCGAGCACCGAGCGCGGTGCGACCGCGATCCCCGCACCGGCCGCGACGCACGCGACGATCGCGTGATACGAGCCGAGTTCGAGCACGCGCGCGGGTTTCATCCCGTGCGCCGCATACCATTGCTCGACGTATTTCCGGTAGCTGCAGCCGCGCTCGAATGCGATCAGCGTCGGCAGGATCACGTCGCGTGGCGTGCGCACCGGCGGATGACCGCGCGGCGTCAGCAGCACCAGGTCCTCGTGGAAGATCGGCACCGTCTCGAACGTGTCGGGCAGCGTGTCCGGCGCGGGCGGGCGCGCGAACAGCGCCGCGTCGATCTCGAAGTCGCGCACCTTGTCGATCAGCCAGCCGGTCGTGCCGGTCACGAGCTCCAGCGACACGTCGGGCCACGCATGGTGATAGCGCGCGAGCACGGTCGGCAGCCGGCTCGCGGCCGTGCTCTCCATCGTGCCGAGCCGCAGCCGCCCGCGCGGCGTGTCCTCGCGGATCGCGTCGCGCGCCTCGTCGGCGAGCGCGAGCAGCCGCTCCGCGTACGGCAGCAAGGTGTGCCCGGCCGGCGTCAGCACGAGCCGGCGGCCGTCGCGCACGAACAGCGCCGCGCCGAGCTCCTCCTCGAGCTGCTTGATGCGCGTCGTCACGTTCGACTGCACGCGATTGAGCTTCTCCGCCGCGCGCGTCACGCCGTTCTCGCGCACGACGGCCCGAAAAATCGCCAGCGCCGCCAGATCCATAATTCTCTCCGTGAGATAGGTGGATTCTTTATTATTCATTTATCGAGAACGTTTGGTCAAGCTACGATGCAAGCATTCCGGTTTCCTTCTGGCCCGCGCGTAGTGCGCGCGGCCCACACCGCCATGTTCCGTTCCGATGCTCCGAGCGCCGCCGCGGGCGCCCATTTGTCCGATGACGCCGACCGCCGTGCGCGCGCGGCCGCGCTGGCCTGCATGGTCGGGCTCGCGGTCGCGCTCGGCGTCGGCCGCTTCGCGTTCACGCCACTGTTGCCGCTGATGCTCGCCGACGGCTCGATCGGCCTGAAGGCCGGCAGCTGGCTCGCGTCGGCGAACTACGCGGGCTATTTCGTCGGCGCGGTCAGTTGCGCGGCGCTGCGGGTCGCGCCCGCGCGGATGGTGCGTTTCGGGCTTGCCGCCACCGTGTTGCTGACCGCCGCGATGGGCGTCGGTCACTTGCTGCCCGTGTGGCTCGTGGTGCGCTTCGTCGCGGGCGTCGTCAGCGCGTGGACGTTCGTGTTCGTGTCGCAATGGGGGCTGCGACGGCTTTCCGAGTTGCATGCGCCCGAATGGAGCGGGGTGATCTATGCGGGGCCCGGGGGCGGCATCGTGCTGACGGGACTGATCGGCAGCGCGCTGGCCGGCCATCGCGCTGCGCCCGGCTGGCTCGGCTTCGCAGCGCTGTCGGCGGTGCTGTCGGTCGCGATCTGGCGCACCTTCGGCGGCGTGCCGGCGCCGGCGCCCGGGGCGCCGTCCGCACCCGCGCGGCATGCCGCGGCTGCGGCTGCGGGGGCTCCCGCGGCAGTTGGCAACACGCGCCGCCATCGGGCCGACGCCGCGTGGCTCGTCGTGCTGTACGGGATGCCGGGCTTCGGCTATATCATCACCGCGACGTTCTTGCCGGTGATCGCGCGCGCCGCGCTGCCGGCCGGCTCGCCGTGGCCGGACCTGTTCTGGCCGATGTTCGGCGCGGCGCTGATCGTCGGCGCGATTGCCGCTGCGCGGCTGCCCGGCCACTGGGACAACCGGCTGCTGCTCGCGGCCGGCTGCGCGACGCAGGCGCTCGGGATCGCGGCGGGCATCGTGTGGCCGAATCCGGCCGGCTTCTCGGTCGGCAGCGCGCTGCTCGGCCTGCCGTTCACGGCGATCACGCTGTTCGCGATGCGCGAGGCGCGGCGCCTGCATGGCGAGCGCGCGGCCGGGCTGATGGGCTATGCGACCGCGTCGTACGGGGTCGGGCAGATTCTCGGCCCGCTCGTCGCGGCGCCGCTCACCGCCCGCTTCGGGTCGTTCTCGCCGGCGCTGTGGGTCGCGGCGGGCGCGCTGCTCGTCGGCGCCGCTGGCTTCGTGGTGACCGCCGCAACGCGGCGCGTGCAACCCTGACAGCGTCGGGGCCGGATCGTCTGCGGCGCGGGCAAACTCGCTAGAATGAAGCCTTTCCAGCGCCGAGCGGGCGCGCGAGGCGGCCTGCACGCGGGCGCCGGGCGCTCGCGAGATCCCCATCGATGACCACCGCCGACTACCGCTTTTGCCCGCGCTGCGCGCGCCCGCTGACCGAGCGCGCCGATCCCGAACACGAGGGCGGCCGCGTCCGCCAGGCCTGCCCGGACGACGTGTGCGGCTACGTGCACTGGAACAACCCGCTGCCCGTGGTGGCTGCGATCGTCGAGCTCGACGGCAAGATCCTGCTGGCGCGCAACGCGGCCTGGCCGGAAGGGATGTTCGCGCTGATCACCGGCTTCCTCGAGAACGGCGAAACGCCCGAGGACGGCATCGCGCGCGAGGTATTCGAGGAAACCGCGCTGAAGGCCGAGCAGGTCACGCTCGTCGGTGTCTATGAATTCATCCGCAAGAATGAGCTGATCATCGCGTACCACGTGCGCGCGTCGGGCAGCGTCGCGCTGTCGCCGGAACTGCTCGAATACCGGCTCGTCGATCCGCCGCTGTTGCGCCCGTGGCGTGCCGGCACCGGCTACGCGCTGGCCGACTGGATGCGGGCGCGCGGCCTCGATTTCGAGTTCGTCGATCGAGCGGGGCAGTGACGGGCCGCTCCGCCCCCGGCGGTCCGTCCGCCGCGCCGCGCCCGGTCGCGCCGCGGCATCCCGCAGCTCGCCGGCGTGCCGTGCCGCACGGCCGCCGCGCGCCGTCCTCATCGTCCTGACCACCTTCGCCATGTCCGACAAGCCGCAGCCGCGTCCGCGCGACGCCTATCGCCACTTCCTGCCGATCACGACCCGCTGGATGGACAACGACGTCTACGGGCACGTGAACAACGTCGTCTACTACAGCTACTTCGACACCGTCGTGAACGAATACCTGATCCGCGCGGGCGTGCTCGACGTGGAGCACGGGCAGACGATCGGGCTGGTGGTCGAGACGCAGTGCAACTACTTCGCGCCGCTCGTGTTTCCGCAGTCGGTCGATGCCGGGCTGCGCGTCGCGAAGCTCGGCACGTCGAGCGTGCGCTACGAAATCGGGCTGTTCGCGGCAGGGGAGTCCTCGCCGGCCGCACAGGGGCATTTCGTGCACGTCTACGTCGACCGCGGCACGCGCCGTCCGGTGCCGCTGCCGGACGCGCTGCGCGCGGCGCTCGAACCGCTCGCCGGCTGACGGACGGGCGGTGCACGCGTTCGCGCTCCAGGCCTTCAACGGCCTCAGCTACGGGTTGCTGCTGTTCATGCTGTCGGCCGGCCTCACGTTGATCTTCAGCGTGCAGGGCGTGCTCAACTTCGCGCATGCGAGCTTCTACATGCTCGGCGCGTACGTCGGCTACAGCATCGCGGCCCGCGCGGGTTTCTGGCCCGCGCTCGTGCTCGCGCCGCTCGCGGTCGGCCTGCTGGGTGCCGGCTGCGAGCGCTGGCTGTTGCGGCGCGTGCAGGCGCGCGGACACACGAGCGAACTGCTGCTGACCTTCGGGCTCGCCTACCTGATCGGCGAGGGCGCGAAACTGTTGTGGGGCCTCGCGCCGCTGCCGGCACCGGTGCCGGCGCTGTTCGATGGCGCGCCGGTGACCGTGTTCGGCCTCGCGCTGCCGCGCTACCGGCTGTTCATGATGACGATGTCCGCTGCGATGCTGGTCGCGCTCGGCGCGCTGTTGCGCGCGTCGCGCACCGGGCTCGTCGTGCGCGCCGCGCTCACGCATCGCGCGGCCGTCGAGGCGCTCGGCTACGACGTGCCGCGCGTGATGACGGGCCTGTTCGGCGCGGGCACCGCGCTCGCGGCACTGGCCGGCGTGATCGGCGCGCCGCTCGCGGTGATCGAGCCGGCGCTGGCCGAGACCGTCGGGTCGGTGGTGTTCGCGGTCGTCGTGATCGGCGGCCTCGGTTCGCTCGGCGGCGCGTTCGTCGCGTCGCTCGCGGTCGGCTTCGCGCAGACCTTCGCGGCGTCCAGCGACACGTCGCTGCGTGACCTCGCGCACTGGGCGGGCGTGACGCTGCCGGACAGCGTCGCCGCCGTGTCGATCGCACAGCTCGCGCCGCTGGTGCCGTACCTGCTGCTCGTCGTGGTGCTGGTCGCCCGCCCGCGCGGATTGTTCGGCGAGCGTGTCGATGCGTAGCCGCGCGCTCGCCGGCGCGCTGTGCTGGGTGCCGTTCGCCGCGTGCGTTGCGCTGCCCGCGTGGCTGCGGCCGCATGGCGCGGTGCTCGGCTATCTCGCGCAGACGGCCGCGCTCGTCGTGCTCGCGCTGTCGTACAACCTGCAGCTCGGCACGACCGGGCTGCTGTCGTTCGGCCATGCCGCAGTTGCGGGCCTCGGCGCGTTCGCGGCCGCACACTGGTTCAATCATTTCGGCGGCCCGCTGCCGCTGTTGCCGCTCGTCGGCGGCGTCGCCGGCGCGGGCTTCGGGTTCGCCGCCGGCCTGCTCGCCACGCGCCGCGCGGGGACCGTGTTCGCGATGATCACGCTCGGCCTCGGCGAATGTGTCGCGGCGGCCGCGTGGAGCGTGCCCGCCTGGTTCGGCGGTCTCGGCGGCGTGCCGATCGATCGCGCGAGCGGCACGCCGTGGGGTGGCTGGCAGTTCGGCGCTGAAACGCAGGCCTACGCCGTGATCGCCGCGTGGTGCATCGTGTCGGCGCTGGCGATGCACGCGCTGACGCGCACGCCGCTCGCGCGGCTCGCGAACGCGGTGCGCGACAACCCCGCACGCGTCGCCGCGCTCGGCACCGAGCCGCGCCGCGTGCGGCTCGCGATGGTCACGTGTGCGTCGTTCTTCGCGGGCATTGCCGGCACGCTGACGCTGATCGACGTCGAAATCGCGACGCCCGACAGCGTGTCGATGGCGCGCTCGGCGACCGTGCTGATCGCGGCCGTGATCGGCGGCACCGGCGCGTTTTTCGGACCGGCGGCCGGTGCCGTGGTGCTGACCGCGCTAAGCGTCGTCGTCGCGGGCGTATCGCGCGCGTGGGCGCTGTATCTCGGCGTGCTGTTCGTCGCGGTCGTCGTCGCGGCGCCGCGCGGGATCGCGGGCATCGCGCAGGCGCTCGCGCACGCATTGCGCCGCGACGCGCCGGCCGCCGAGCGCTGGCGCATGCTGTGCGGCGTCGGCGCGTGCCTGTTCTGGGGCGTCGCGATCGTCTGCGCGGCCGAGCTCGGCTATGCGTGGCGCTTCGCGGCGGACGACGGCGCCGGCATCGCGTTCGGCGCGTGGGGCATCGACGCCGACGCGCCGGCCGGCTGGGTCGTCGCATGCTCGGCGGCGGGGATCGGCATGGTGTTGTGGAGCTGGCGCGCGCGCTTCATGAATCACCGGCACGGTGGCCAGGGCGTCGAGCGGGAGGACGGCCGATGAACGGCAAAGCGATCGCGCTCCACGGGATCGTGCAGCGCTTCGGCGCGCAGACCATCCTCGACGGCGTCGAATTGAGCGTCGCGGCCGGCGAGCGTCATGCGCTGATCGGGCCGAACGGCGCGGGCAAGTCGACGCTGTTCGGCGTGATCGCCGGCGCGACCCGGCCGACGCGCGGGCGCGTCGTGCTGCACGGCGTCGAATTGCGCGGGCGCGGGCCGGTGGTCGCGAGCCGGCTCGGCATCGGCCGCAGTTTCCAGCAGACGAGCGCGTTCGCGCGCCTGAGCGTCTTCGACAACCTGCGCTGCGCGGCGCTGCATGCGCCGGCCGAGCGGCGCCGCTGGTGGAACCGGCTGCGCGACTCGGCGTCGGTCGATCTCGCGGCCGCGCGCGTGCTGCACGACATCGGCCTCGAGGCGCGGCGCGACACGCTGGCCGGCGAGCTCGGTTATGCGGAACAGCGCGCGCTCGATCTCGGCATCGCGCTCGCGAGCGGCGCGCGCACGCTGCTGCTCGACGAACCGACGGCCGGCATGAGCCGCGAGCAGGCGGCGCGGATGATCGCGCTGATCCGCGCGACGACGCAGGGCCGCACGGTGCTGATGATCGAGCACGACATGGACGCGGTGTTCGGCTTCGCCGAGCGCATCACGGTGCTGGTGCGCGGCACGGTGATCGCGACCGGTGCGCCCGACGCGATCCGCGCCGATCCGGCCGTGCGCGCCGCTTATCTCGGCGAGCGCGCATGAGCGCGCTGCTCGACATCCGCGGCCTGCGCGCGTGGTACGGCATGCAGCCCGTGCTCGACGGTGTCGATCTCGCGCTCGCACCGGGCGAGACGCTCGCGCTGCTCGGCCGCAACGGCTCCGGGCGCTCGACGCTCGCGAAGGCCGTGATGGGGCTCGTGCGCACCGCGGGTTCGGTGCGCATCGCTGGCGCCGAATGCGCGGGCGCCCGCACGTTCGAGATCGCGCGGCGCGGCGTCGCTTACGTCGCCGAAAGCCGCGACGTGTTTCCGCTCTTGAGCGTGCGCGACAACCTGCGGCTCGGGCTGCGCGGCGCGCACGGTGCGGCCGAACGCGCGGCGCTCGAGCGGCTGCTCGCACGCTTTCCGCTGCTGGCCGCGCGCGCGGACGTGAAGGCCGGGCGGCTGTCGGGCGGTGAACAGCAGGTACTTGCGCTGGTGCGCGCACTGGCCGGCAGCCCGCGCGTGCTGATCGTCGACGAACCGGCCGAAGGGCTCGCGCCGCGCGCGGTCGACGCGGTCGGCGCCTGTCTCGCCGCGTTGCAGGCCGACGGCGTCGCGATCCTGCTGATCGAGCAGCGGCTGCAACTCGCGCCGCGGCTCGCGCGGCGCGTGGCCGTGATGGGGCGCGGGCGGATCGTCTACGACGGCGCGCTCGACGGGCTGGGCGGCGACGTCGTCGGTGCATGGCTGAGCGCCGGCTGACCGCGAACCCGCCGATTGTTCGGCTGGCCCCGCCAGTCAATTCGTGTCGAGCCGCTTTATCGCCGTCGCGCGAACCGCCAAGATTGCCAGCAAGGCCGGATCACTGCGCAAGCGGCAACCGGCACCCATCCATCAAGCGTCTTCCGACTGAGGAATGAAATCATGAGCAAGCTGGCAGGCAAGGTAGCGATCGTCACGGGCGGGTCCAAGGGTATCGGCGCCGCGATCGCCAGGGCGCTGGCCGCCGAAGGCGCAGCGGTCGTCGTCAACTACGCGAGCAGCAAGGCAGGTGCCGACGCGGTCGTGAGCGCGATCGTCGCAGCGGGCGGCCGCGCGGTCGCGGTCGGCGGCGACGTGTCGCAGGCCGCGGACGCGCAGCGCATCGTCGATACCGCGATCGAGACCTATGGGCGTCTCGACGTGCTGGTCAACAACTCCGGCGTCTACGAATTCGCGCCGATCGAAGAGATCACCGAAGCGCACTATCGCCGGCAGTTCGACACGAACGTGTTCGGTGTGCTGCTGACGACGCAGGCGGCCGTCAAGCATCTCGGCGAAGGCGCGAGCATCATCAACATCAGCTCCGTGGTGACGAGCATCACGCCGCCTGCCAGCGCCGTGTACAGCGGCACCAAGGGCGCTGTCGACGCGATCACCGGCGTGCTCGCGCTTGAACTCGGCCCGCGCAAGATTCGCGTGAACGCGATCAACCCGGGCATGGTCGTGACCGAAGGCACGCACAGCGCGGGCATCATCGGGTCGGATCTCGACCAGCAGGTGCGTAGCGAGACGCCGCTCGGCCGCCTCGGCGAGCCGGACGACATCGCGTCGGTCGCGGTGTTCCTCGCGTCGGACGACGCGCGCTGGATGACCGGCGAGCACCTCGTCGTGAGCGGCGGGCTGCACTGATCCGGCGCGTCGGCGCGTGCCGCTACGCGATCATCGCGAGCGCGTTCGCGCCGACATGCCAGCGCAGGCTCTCGACGACGAGCGCGTGATCGCGTTCGGCGTCGAGCCCCGCGATCGTCATCGCGCCGACGATCCCGCCGCCGGCGATCCGTAACGGCACGCCGCCGCCGTCGAGCGCATAGTCGTCGTCCGACAAACCCTGCGACTGCAACGACCAGCCGGCGCGGCGAAAGCGCGCGCCGACCTCGAGCGAACTGATGCCGAAGCGCAATACCGTGTTCTGCCGGCGGCGGATCGCGTCGCAGTCGTGCGTGCCGCTGCCGTCGAGCGCGCAGTAGAAGAGCGGCGCCGCTTCGCCGACGATGCCGACCGCGATCGGCAGCCCGCGGCGTGATGCGAGGTTGATCGCGATGTCGCCGAGCCGGCGCGCGACGTCGGCATCGAAGCGCGGCAGTATCGGGGCCGACGCAGCGTCGCCGAAGGGCGCGTGCGCGAAGCGCGGGAAGGTGGTCGCCATGGCAACTCCGTGTCGTCGCAAGTGCGGCTCGCGCGCGCGTCGTGCGCGGCGTGCAAGCCGTCGATCGTTCAACGTTTCAACGCGTCAGCGCCCGGGCGCCGCGTCCAGCATCCACTCGTGCGCGGGATCGTTCTTGAACGTCCACGCGCGGCTCGGCCCGGCCATCACGTTCAGGTAATACAGGTTGTAGCCGTGCGGCGCGACCACCGGGTGATAGCCGCGCGGCACCATCACGACGTCGTGGTTCTCGACCGCGCAGGCTTCGTCGAGGCTGCGATCGTCCGTGTACACGCGCTGGAACGCGAAACCCTGCGGCGGATCGATCCGGTGGTAATAGGTTTCCTCGAGCGACGTTTCGTCGGGCGCCGCGTCGCGATCGTGCTTGTGCGGCGGATAGCTGCTGGAATGGCTCGCCGGGGTGATCACTTCGACGACGAGCAGCCGGTCGGCGGCCGGGTTGTCGCCCATCAGGATGTCGCAGACGTAGCGCGTATTGGTGCCTTGCCCGCGCACCGCGCGGCGCATCCGTTCGCCGTCGAGGCGCTGCACGCGCTTGGCGCCGCTCGCGTAAGGCGCGGTGCACAGCGCGACTTCCGCGTCGCGCGTCGCGACCAGCGTGACGGTCTTGCCGCCCGGCACGTACAGCGCGTCCGGCGACACCGCCTCGAACACGCTGTCGCGCTTGCCGAGCGCATCGTAGGTCTCGCCGTCGACTTCCGCACGCAGCGTGCCGGTGAGCACGACGACGCACAGCTCGCGCGCCCCTGTGTCGAGCGTTTCGGTGTCGCCGGCCTTCAGGCGCAGCGCGCGAAAGCCGACGTGCTTCCAGCCGGCCGACTCGGGCGTGACGTTGCAGATTTCGCGGTCGGCGGATGCCTTGACCAGCAGGGGAGAAATCGTCATGGAACGGGGCTCCGCAATGGGGTGACAGCGGGGGTGGCGGGGCTTACGCGCTCAACCGGTCGACGATGGTGCGCAGCGACTCGTAGCCCTTCTTCGCATACTGATAGCTCGGCGCGACGGCCGGGTCCTGCTCGGCCTCGACGACGAGCCAGCCTTCGTAGCCGGCCTCCTTCAGCGTGCGCAGCGTTGCTTCGTAGTCGAGCGCGCCGTCGCCCGGCACCGTGAAGGTGCCGTTGATCACGCCGTTCAGGAAGCTCCAGCCGCCGTTGCGCGCCTGCGTGACGACCTGCGGCCGCACGTCCTTGCAGTGGACGTGCACGACGCGCGCCACGTGCTTCTTCAACAGCGCGACCGGATCGGCCGCACCGCCGAAATACGCGTGGCCCGTGTCGAACAGCAGGAACACTTTCGCGGGATCGGTCAGCGCCATCAGCCGGTCGACGTCGTCCGGCGATTCGACGTACGCGCCCATGTGGTGATGGTAGGCGAGCTTGATTCCGTAGGTATCGAGCAGGTGCGCGCCGAACGCGTCGAGGCGCGCCGCGTAGCGCCGCCACGTGTCGTCGTCGACGAAGCGCGGCCGCTTCGCGACCGGCGTATCGATGCTGCCCTGGATCGTGCCCGCGCATTCGCCGTACACGACCACCTTCACGTCGTTGTACTGCAGCTTCGTCATGTGCGCGCGGCAGCGCTCGATCTCGGCGGCCACCGCGTCGGCATCGCTCGTGCCCGGGTCGAGTTCCGCAAGGAATCCGGAATACCAGCCCGACACGCACACGAGCCCGAACCCGGCGAGCTTCGCCTTCAGCTCGGGGCCCGTCTTCGGAAACTTGTTGCCGAGCTCGAAGCCCGCGTAGCCGATCTCGGCGCCTTCCTTCAGCGCCGTCTCGAGCGGCGTCTCGCCGCCGAGCGACGGCAGGTCGTCGTTCATCCACGACAGGGGATTGATACCGATGCGAACGTTCCAGCTCATGGCGTGCTTCCTTGGTTCGGATGTGGTTTTCGTGGTGCGGGCGGGGGAACGGCAACGTATCAGCGCCGCTGCCGGGTTTTCTCGTCGAGATACGTCTGGTGCGCGCGCTCGACATCGGCGCGCGCGGACACCTGCGGCACTGCGACTTCCCACCACGCGCCGCCGTCCGCGGTCGTGCGGTGGTGCGTCGTGTCGATCACGAGGACCTGGCTCGTCTTCGCCGCACGCGCACGCTTCATTTCGCTGCGCAGCTCGGCGACGTCGCGCACGTGCACGGCTTCGGCGCCCATCGCGCGCGCATGCATCGCGAAGTCGATCGTCGAGCGTTCACCGCCTTCCGGCACGCAGTCGTCGAGCATGTTGTTGAAGCTCGCGCCGCCGCAGTTCAACTGCAGCCGCTCGATGCAGCCGTAGCCGCGGTTGTCGAGGATCACGACGATGATCTTGCGGCCGAGCATCACGGACGTCGCAAGTTCGGCGTTGAGCATCATGTACGAGCCGTCGCCGACGATCACGATCACTTCGCGCTCGGGCCGCGCGAGCTTCGCGCCGAGGCCGCCCGCGACTTCGTAGCCCATGCACGAATACGCGTAGTCCATGTGATAGTTGCCCGGCACGCCGCTGCGCCACAGCTTGTGCAACTCGGCCGGCAGCGTGCCGGCCGCGCACACGACGAGATCGCCGCGCGCGCTGTCGCGCTCCGCGTCGGCCGCGGAGTCGCGCACCGCGCCGATCACTTCCGCGTCGTACGGCAGCGTGTCCTTTGGAATGTGCGTCGTCAGTTCGGTCACGCGCGCATTCCACGCGGCGGCCTGATCCTGGTTTGCCGCCGTCCACGCCGGTTCCGCGCGCCAGCCCGCGAGCGCGGCCGACAGCTGGCCGAGGCCCGTGCGCGCATCGGCGATCAATTGCCGGCCGCGCTTCTTGCCGGCGTCGAACGGCTGCACGTTCAGGCTCAGCAGCGTCGCGTGGCCGAACAGCGCATGCGAGCCGGTCGTGAAATCCTGCAGGCGCGTGCCGACCGCGAACACCACGTCCGCCTGCGCGGCCGCGCGGTTCGCGGCGGGGGAACCCGTCACGCCGATCGAGCCGAGGTTCAGCGGGTGGTCCCACGCGAGGCTGCCCTTGCCGGCCTGCGATTCGGCGACCGGCACGCCGTGGGTGTCGGCGAACGCGCGCAGCGCATCCCACGCCTGGCTGTACAGCACGCCGCCGCCGGCGACGATCAGCGGCTTCTTCGCGGCCTTCAGCACGTCGAGCGCATCGGCGAGTTCGAGCGCGTCGGCCGGCGGCCGGCGCATCCGGATCACCGGCGGCGCGAAGAAATCCTCGGGCCAGTCGTACGCGAAGGTCTGCACGTCCTGCGGCAGCGCGAGACAGACGGGCCCGCACTGCGCGGGGTCGGTCATCACCTGGATGGCGCGCGGCAGTGCGACGAGCAGTTGCTCGGGCGACGTGATCCGGTCGAAGTAGCGCGTCACCGGCCGGAAGCAGTCGTTCGCGCTGACGTCGCCCTGTTCGAAGTCCTCGACCTGCTGCAGTACCGGATCGGGCAGCCGCGACACGAACACGTCGCCGGGCAGCAGCAGCAGCGGCAGCCGGCCGACGTGCGCGAGCGCGGCCGAGGTCAGCATGTTGGTCGCGCCGGGGCCGATGCTCGACGTCGCGGCCATCATCCGCTGGCGGAAATTCGCTTTCGCGAACGCGACGGCCGCGTTGGCCATCCCTTGCTCGTTGTGCGCACGGAACGTCGGCAGCCGGTCCTGTTCGGCGTGCAGCGCCTCGCCGAGCCCGGCCACGTTGCCGTGGCCGAAGATCGCGAACACGCCGCCGCAGTACGGCAGGATCTCGGTGCGGCCGTCGGGCTGGACAACTTCGGCGCGCAGGGCGGCCAGGTAGCGCACGAGCGCCTGGCTGACGGTCAGTCTCACGGTGGTGGTCATCGTCTGTCGATCAAGAAGAGTCGGGTGGTCATCACGGGTGCAGGCATCAAGCCGCGGCGGCGCGCGCCGCGGCACGGCGGCCGAGCCACGCGTCGACCAGCTGCGCGAAATTGCCGGCGACTTCGTCGATCAGCGCCTGGTCGTCGATCCGGCCGGCGAGCCAGTGCAGCGACGCGTCGGCCCACAGCGTGCGCCCGACCATGAAGCCCTTGACGATCGGGTTGGTCGCCGAGCGGAAGCTGTCGACCAGGTATTGCAGCGGCTGGTTCAGGCCGAGGATCACCGCGCCGCGGCAGTGGCGGTCGCGTTCGGCCACCAGCGTCTCGAGCCGCGCCCAGCCGTCGGCGCTCATCGGCGCAAGCTTCCACCACTCGGGCATCACGCCGAGGTTGTAGAAGCGCGCGACGGTGCGCAGCACCGCATCGTCCTCGGTGCCGGCCGGCGTGACCGCGCGCGGCGGGATGATTTCCAGCAGCAGCTCGTTGCCGCTCGCACGCGTCGCTTCCCACAGCTCCAGCACGCGCTGCTCCTGCGCGACGCGCAGGTCGACGTCGTCGTCGGGGTGGTAGTGGACGAGACACTTCACGACCTGTTCGGTCGGCCAGTGCGTGAGCGACGAGCCGACCGAGCGCGTGTCGTCGAAGCACAGCGGCCGCGAGCCGGGCAGCTCGACCGGGCGGCCGACCCACCAGCCGCGGCCGGTGGCCGACGCGAGCGCGTCGCTGCCGTACGTGCCGCCGTCGATCAGCACGCCGACATGGCCTTCGATCTGGCGCGCGCGCTCGACCTGTTCGGCTGCACGCACGAGCAGGCGCTTCAGCGTCTTGATCCGCGCTTCGTCCGCGCCGGCCTGTACCGCGAGTTCGTAGAACTGGCTGCGGTGGTCGAACGCCATCACGCACAGGTCGTCCCATTCGCGGCGCGGCACCGTCACGCGATGCAGGTGCGCGAGCGTGCGATCGGCATCCACCTGCGGATTGCGGCTGCCGCCGAACCAGTGCGCGAGTTCGTCCGGCGTCGGCATTGCGGCCGAGCACGCGTGGCGCGACACGACGATCGCGCCGCACGCATTCGCGATGCGCGTCGATTCGGCCCAGTCGCGGCCGCGCAGCAATCCCGACAGCAGGCCCGACAGGAACGCGTCGCCCGCGCCGAGCACGTTGAGCACCTCGACGCGTTCGCCGTGGAAGGTCGGCGCATCGTCGATGCGCGCGGGGATCTCGCCCTCGATCACGCAGCAGCCGAGCGCGCCGCGCTTGACCACCAGCACTGCGCTGCTCGCGCGGCGCACCGCCTGCAGCGACCCGATCAGGTCGTGCGGCACGCCGCCCGCGATCAGGAATTCCTCCTCGGTGCCGACCAGCAGGTCGAACTCGCCGAGTACCTGCTGCAACTGCCGCGTGACCTGCGCATCCGGCACGTAGCGGTTCTCGCCCGCGCCGCGCGCGGTCAGCCCCCACAGCACCGGCCGGTAGTCGATGTCGAGGATCCGCACGACGCCGTGGCGGCGCGCGTACCCGAGCGCGGTCAGCGACGCTTCGCGCGTGGCGGGCGTGGAAAGATGGGTGCCGGTGATCGCGAGCGCGCGGCAGCCGGCGATGAAGTCCTCGCGGATCTCGTCGGCGCGCACGGCCATGTCCGCGCAGTTCTCGCGTACGAACAGCAGCGGGAACGTGTCGCGATCCTTCAGCCCGAGCAGCACCAGGGCAGTTTGGCGCGCGGGGTCGGTCTGCAGCTGGCTCGTGTCGCAGCCTTCGCGCTCGAGCGTCTCGCGCACGAAGCGGCCCATCTGCTCGTCGCCGACGCGCGAGATCATCGCGGTCTTCAGCCCGAGCCGGGCGACGCCGAATGCGACGTTGCCCGACGAGCCGCCGAGATACATCTGGAAGCTGCGCGCGTCCTCCAGGCGGCTGCCGTACTGCTGCGCGTAAAGATCCACGGCGACGCGGCCGAGGCAGGCGAGATCGATGGGGCGGTCAGTCGGAAAGTTCAACGGGCTCATATCACGTATCACGCTCGCAGCCGGCGTGCGACCCTGCCGGCAGGTTGGGGGACCGATCCCGCGACGAGGGTGCGTCGCATGTGTGGCGCGACGCGAGAGCGCCTGCCGCAACGAATCGGGCTACGGAACGGAGTCTAGACTTTTTGGAAATCCAGTTCCCTAGGTGAAATCACGTAGAAATAAATTTCCAAAATTTCGAGGAAGTGATCTACAGTTTCATCCGGATGCTTCAGTCCGTATCGGACTCGGCCCGACGGCGCGCAACGCGCCGCTTTCCGCCCCCCGGAGAAGAGGAGACAGAGTGATCATGAAGACCAAGCTGATGGCCGCCGCGGCCGCCGCGATCCTGGCCATGCCGCTCGCGCATGCCGAGAAGATCGGCGTGACGATGGCATCGTTCGACGACACGTTCCTGACGATCCTGCGCAACAGCGTCAGCGATGCGGCGAAGAAGGACGGTGCGACCGTGCAGATCGAGGACGGCGGCAACGACGTCGGCAAGCAGTTGAGCCAGGTCCAGAACATGATCGCGCAGAAGGTCGACGCGATCATCGTGAATGCGGTCGATACCGATGCGACGCCGAAGATCACGAAGATGGCGACCGCCGCGAAGATCCCGCTCGTGTATGTGAACCGCAAGCCGGTCGACTTCGACAAGCTGCCGGCCGGCGTCGCGGTGGTCGCGTCCGACGAGAAGCAGTCGGGCACGCTGCAGGCCCGCCAGGTGTGCAAGCTGCTCGGCGGCAAGGGCGACATCCTCGTGCTGATGGGCGAGCTGTCCAACGAGTCGGCCCGTGCGCGCACCAAGGACATCGAGGACGTGATCGCGTCGAAAGACTGCGCCGGCATGAAGATCGTCGACAAGCGCGAAGGCAAGTGGAGCCGCACGCAGGGCCAGGACATCACGATGAACTGGCTGAGCTCCGGGATGAAGTTCGACGCGATCGTGTCGAACAACGACGAAATGGCGATCGGCGCGATCAACGCGCTGAAGGCCGCGCGCAAGTGGACGCCGAAGACGGTCGTCGCGGGTATCGACGCGACGCCGGACGGGCTCGCGTCGATGAAGAGCGGCGACCTGAAGGTGTCCGTGTACCAGAACGCGGCCGGGCAGGGCGCGCAGGCCGTCGCGGCCGCGCTCAAGCTCGCGAAGAAGCAACCCGTCGATCGCTTCGTGAACGTGCCGTTCGAGCTCGTCACGCCCGAGAACATGAGCCAGTACGCCAGGCACTGACCGGTTTTTCCGCTGAACTGCGCGGGCCCGGCGCATCCGGGTTCGCGTGTGACTTTCGAGGAACGTCCATGTTTACAGCCAGGATGGCGCGCTCGATGGCCAGCGAAAGCGCGCCGGCCGCCTCGTTCGCCGCACCGGGTTCGTCCGGTGCGCCCGTTGCCGATTGCCTGCTCGAGGTGCGCGGCGTCGGCAAGTCGTTTCCCGGCGTCGTCGCGCTCGACGGCGTGCAGTTCCGCGTGCGCCGCGGCACCGTGCATGCGCTGATGGGCGAGAACGGCGCCGGCAAGTCGACGCTGATGAAGATCATCGCCGGCGTCTACACGCCCGACCAGGGCGAGATCCTGATCAACGGCGAGCCCGTCGTGCTGAACGGCCCGCTCGACGCGCTCGATCGCGGCATCGCGATGATCCACCAGGAACTCAACCTGATGCCCTACATGACGGTCGCGGAGAACATCTGGATCCGCCGCGAACCGAAGAACCGCTTCGGGCTGATCGATCACGCCGAGCTGCGCCGCCGCACCGCCGCGCTGTTCGAGCGGCTGTCGATCGACATCGACCCGGAAGCGGACGTGCGCACGCTGACGGTCGCGAGCCGCCAGATGGTCGAGATCGCGAAGGCCGTGTCGTTCGACTCCGACGTGCTGATCATGGACGAGCCGACTTCCGCGCTGACCGACAAGGAAGTCACGCACCTGTTCCGGATCATTCGCCAGCTGCGCGAGCAGGGCAAGGGCATCGTCTACATCACGCACAAGATGAACGAGCTGTTCGAGATCGCCGACGAATTCTCGGTGTTTCGCGACGGCAAGTACATCGGCACGCACGCGTCGGCCGACGTCACGCGCGACGACATCATCCGGATGATGGTCGGCCGCGAGATCACGCAGATGTTCCCGAAGGAAGACGTGCCGATCGGCGACGTCGTGCTGGCCGTGAAGAACCTCGGCGTCGACGGGGTGTTCCGCGACGTCAGCTTCGAGCTGCGCGCGGGCGAGATCCTCGGCGTCGCGGGCCTCGTCGGCTCGGGGCGCTCGAACGTTGCGGAGGCGCTGTTCGGCGTCGTGCCGGCGACCTCCGGCGAGATCCTGATCGACGGCAAGCCGGTGCGCATCGCCACGCCCGCGCAGGCGATGAAGCACGGGATGGCGTTCCTCACCGAGGACCGCAAGGACACCGGCTGCTTTCTGAATCTCGACCTGCTCGCGAACATGGAAGCGGCCGTGCTCAGCAACCGCTACGTGAAGTTCAATTTCGTGCGGCAGGCGCAGTTGAAACGCGACTGCGAGGAGATGAGCCGGATGCTGCGCGTGAAGACGCCTGGTCTGCACGAGGAAATCCAGAACCTGTCGGGCGGCAACCAGCAGAAGGTGCTGATCGGCCGCTGGTTGCTGACGCAACCGCGCATCCTGATCCTCGACGAGCCGACGCGCGGCATCGACGTCGGCGCGAAGGCCGAGATTCACCGGCTCGTCAGCGCGCTCGCCGGCAAGGGCGTCGCGGTGCTGATGATCTCGTCGGAGATGCCGGAAGTGCTCGGCATGAGCGATCGCGTGATGGTGATGCACGAGGGCCGCATGACCGGCATCGTCGAACGCAAGGATGCCGACCAGGTCCGCATCATGGACCTGGCCTCGCGCTGAGCCGCAACAAGCATGGAGACAACTGAAATGGGCAATCTGAATCCGGTCGCGGACGCGCAGTCCATCACGATCAAGTCGCGGCACACGAAGTGGCCGCCCGAACTGAGCATCTTTCTCGTCCTGGTGGGCATCAGCCTGTTCTTCGAGGTGATCGGCTGGCTCGTCGTCGGCCAGAGCTTCCTGTTCAACGCGGAGCGGCTCGAGATCATCGTGTTGCAGATGGCCGTGATCGGCATCATCGCGGTCGGCGTGAACCTCGTGATCATCACCAGCGGGATCGACCTGTCGTCAGGGTCGGTCGTCGCCGCGGCGGCCGTCGTGTCGGCCAGCCTCGCGCAGGTGTCCGATTTTCCGCGCGCGGTGTTCCCGCACCTGACCGACCTGCCGGTTATCTGGCCGGTACTGGCCGGCGTCTGCGTCGGGCTGCTGGTCGGCCTGCTGAACGGCTCGCTGATCGCGCTGACGGGCATCCCGCCGTTCATTGCGACGCTCGGCACGATGGTCGCCGCGCGCGGCTTCGCGAAGTGGTTCACCAACGGGATGCCGGTGTCGATGCTGACCGACCAGTTCGCGGCGATCGGCGCGGGCGCCAACCCGGTGATCATCTTCCTGGTGGTGGCCGCGATCTTCCACGTCGTGCTG
Organism: Burkholderia cepacia GG4; assembly: GCF_000292915.1. Classification (NCBI taxonomy): domain Bacteria; kingdom Pseudomonadati; phylum Pseudomonadota; class Betaproteobacteria; order Burkholderiales; family Burkholderiaceae; genus Burkholderia; species Burkholderia cepacia. Next base: position 2,181,740 of record NC_018513.1, on the reverse strand, counting down.
CGCTACACGCGCTTCGGCAAGTACACGTACGCGATCGGTGCGAACCGCCATGCAGCCGTCGTGTCGGGCATCAACGTGACGCGCCACCTGGTGTTCGTGTATGCGATCGCCGGCCTGCTGAGCGGGATCGCGGGCACCGTGACGGCCGCGCGTGCGATCTCCGGCCAGTCGGGCATGGGCGTGATGTACGAGCTCGACGCGATCGCGGCCGTTGTGATCGGCGGCACGTCGCTGTCGGGCGGCCTCGGGCGCGTGACGGGCACCGTGATCGGCGTGCTGATTCTCGGCGTGATGACGTCGGGCTTCACGTTCATCCGGATCGACGCGTACTACCAGGAGATGGTCAAGGGCGCGATCATCGTCGCGGCCGTGATCGCCGACCAGTACCGCAACAAGAAGTCGCGCCGCTGACCGGCCGCGACTGATTCCAATACCGTTCGGGAATAACATGAAGATCGCTCTGGATCCCTACATGATTCGTCACCTGCCGCTCGACCGGCTGCCGCACGCGGTCGCCGAGCTAGGCTACGACCAGATCGAGCTGTCGCCGCGCAGCGACTTTCTCGACTGGTGGGTGATGCCGCGCGCGACGCGCGAGCGCATGGCCGGGTTCCGGCAGGCGCTGCGTGCCAGCGGCGTGGGTCTCGCGTCGCTGCAGCCGATGTACCGCTGGGCCAGCCCGTTCGAGGACGAACGTCAATGGGCGGTGCGCTGCTGGAAGAAGGCGATCGAGGTCGCGGTCGAGATGGAGTGTGCGCTGATGGTGTCCGAGTTCGGGCGCGGCGCGTCGCCGGAGCGCTCGGTCGGCGAACGGCCGGGCGCGAATCCGAAGGAGCTGTGCGAGGCCGCGTGGTTCCGTTCGATGGACGAGCTGCTGCCGATCCTCGAGCGCGAGCGCATCGTGCTGTCGGTCGAGCCGCATCCGGAGGACTGGATCGAGCAGCTGCAGCCGGCGATCGACATCGTCACGAACCTCGGCTCGCCGTCGCTGAAGCTGTCGTACATCGCGCCGCACACGTTCTACTACGGCGACGACATGGCCGCCATGATCGCGCAGGCCGCGCCGGTCCTCGCGCACGTGCGCGTGGCCGACACCTTCGACCACCGCAAGAGCAGCCAGCTGCGCTACATCGTGAACCCGCCCGGCTCGAACCAGATCCGCGTGCACCAGCATCTCGACATCGGGCAGGGCGAGATCGACTGGGACATGTTTTTCCGCGCGCTCGGCGCGGCCGGCTTCGACGGCGTGATGTCGTCGTGCGTGTTCGCATGGGAAGACCGTGCGGAAGCGTCGTCGCGCTACATGCGCGACACGATCCAGCGCTACGTCGATCGCCATTTCGAGCGTGCGGCGCGCTGACCCGTTGTAGACCCATTACTGACCGGCGCGGCATGGGCCGCGCTGCTGATGAACGAAAGACTGGAGATATCCGGATGACCTTGCAAATCGGCGTGATCGGCTGCGGTGCGATCGGCCAGGACCATATCCGCAGGCTGACGCGCACGCTGTCCGGCGCGCGCGTGGTGGCCGTCAACGACATCGATCCGCAGCAGGCGCGCGACGCGGTGACGAAATACGGCCTCGATGCGGAAATCTACGGTGACGGCCACGACGTGGTCGCGGCAGCCGACGTGCAGGCCGTGCTCGTCACGTCGTGGGGGCCGACGCACGAAGCGTTCGTGCTCGACGCGATCGCGCACGGCAAGCCGGTGTTCTGCGAGAAGCCGCTCGCGGTGACGGCCGACGGCTGCATGCGGATCGTCGCGGCCGAGGTCGCGCACGGCCGCCGGCTCGTGCAGGTCGGTTTCATGCGGCCGTACGACGATGGCTATCGCGCGCTGAAGCGCGTGATCGACAGCGGCGAGATCGGCGCACCGCTGATGCTGCATTGCGCGCACCGCAACCAGTCGGTCGGCGAGCGCTACACGACCGACATGGCGATCACCGACACGCTGATCCACGAACTCGACGTGCTGCGCTGGCTGCTCGGCGAGGACTATGCGAGCGCGCAGGTCGTCTATCCGAAGAAAACGCGCCACGCGAGCGCGCATCTCGCCGATCCGCAGATCGTGCTGCTCGACACCGCGAGCGGCGTGCGCATCGACGTCGAGATCTTCGTCAACTGCCAGTACGGCTATGACATCCAGTGCGAGGTAGTCGGCGAGAACGGCATCGCGAAGCTGCCCGATCCGCCGGCCGTCGGGCTCAAGCACGCGGCGCGGCGATCGGTCGAGATCATGACCGACTGGAAGGCGCGCTTCATCGCGTCGTACGACGTCGAGCTGCAGGCATTCATCGACGGCGTGCGGCAGGGCGCGCTGACCGGCCCGTCCGCGTGGGACGGCTACGCGGCGGCGGTCGCGGCCGACGCGTGCGTGCGCGCGCAGCGGAGCGGGGCGGTCGAGCCGATCGCGATGGCCGAACGCCCGGCGTTCTATCGCGGCTGAGCCGTGGCCGCGTCATCACGCTCGCGGCCGTGCGCCGCCTACCTACCGGACTGACCGACATGACGATGAAGATTGGCTGCGCGCCCTGCTGCTGGGGCGTCGACGACGTGAACAATCCGCACCTGCCGCCGTGGCGGCGCGTGCTCGCCGAGGCCGCGCAGGCCGGCTATTCGGGCATCGAGCTTGGGCCCTACGGCTATATCCCGCTCGAACTCGACGTGGTGAGCGCCGAGCTCGAGCGGCAGCACCTGAGCATCACCGCCGGCACGATCTTCGACGACCTGGTGTCGCCGGAGAACCTGCCGAACCTGCTGCGCCAGACGCGCGAGATCTGCGCGCTGATCACGCGGCTGCCGAAGCTGCCGACCCAGGACGGCCAGCGCTACGCGGCGCCGTACCTGGTCGTGATGGACTGGGGGCACGAGGAGCGCGATTACGCGGCCGGTCATGCCGAGCGCGCGCCGCGGCTGTCCGACGAACGCTGGGCGCGGATGGTCGACCATATCCGCCAGATCGCGACCATCGCGCGCGACGAATTCGGCGTGCGCGCGGTGATCCATCCGCATGCGGGCGGCTACATCGAGTTCGCGGACGAGATCGACCGGATCGTCGCCGACATCGCGGCCGATACGGCAGGCCTGTGTCTCGACACCGGCCATCTGTACTACTCGGGCATGGATCCCGAAACGTGGCTGCGCCGCCATGCGGCGCGCCTCGACTACGTGCATTTCAAGGATATCGACGCGGCCGTGTACGACGCGGTGATGGGCGAGCACATCGCGTTCTTCGCCGCCTGCGCGCGCGGCGTGATGTGCCCGATCGGCAACGGCGTGCTCGACTATCGCGCGATCCGCCGCGTGCTCGACGAGATCGGCTATGCCGGCTATATCACGATCGAGCAGGAGCGCGATCCGCGCAACGCCGGCACGAGCTTGCGCGACGTTGCGGCAAGCCGCGCGTTTCTCGCGGCGGCCGGGTTCGCGTGAACGAGCGGCTCCCTGAACATCTGAACAGCTGAATAAAGACAGGAACACGACAATCATGATCGACGGACAGATTCTGCTAGGGCATTCGATTCCCTGGGGCATGGTCGGCGGCGGGCTCGGCAGCCAGATCGGCTACAGCCACCGGTCGGCCGCAGTGCGCGACGGCAGCTTCCAGCTGGTCGCCGGCGCGTTCGATATCGATGCCGAGCGCGGCCGGCAGTTCGGCGTGAAGCTCGGCGTCGACGCCGGGCGCTGCTATCACGACTACCGGACCATGTTCGAGACCGAGGCGAAGCGTGCCGATGGCATCCGCGCGGTGTCGATCGCGACGCCGAACAACACGCACTTCGAGATCTGCCGCGCCGCGCTGAACGCGGGGCTGCACGTGGTGTGCGAGAAGCCGCTGTGCTTCACGACCGAGGAGGCCGAGGCGCTGCAGCGGCTGTCGGTCGAGAAGAACCGGATCGTCGGCGTCGCATACGGCTATTCAGGTCACCAGATGATCGAGCAGGCGCGCGAGATGATCGCGCGCGGCGATCTCGGCGAGATCCGCATCGTGCAGATGCAGTTCGCGCACGGCTTCCACAGCGAGGGCGTCGAGGCCGCGAGCGCGGCTGCGCGCTGGCGTGTCGATCCGAAGTTCGCGGGCCCGAGCTACGTGCTCGGCGACATCGGCACGCACCCGCTGTACATTTCGGAAGTGATGGCGCCCGAGTTGAAGATCCGCCGGCTGATGTGCTCGCGGCAGAGCTTCGTGAAGAGCCGCGCGCCGCTCGAGGACAACGCGTTCACGATCATGGAATACGATACGGGCGCGATCGGCTACGTGTGGTCGAGCGCGGTGAACGCGGGCTCGATGCACGGGCAGAAGGTGCGCGTGATCGGCTCGAAGGCGAGCGTCGAATGGTGGGACGAGCATCCGAACCAATTGCGCTACGAAATCCAGGGGCAGCCCGCGCAGGTGCTCGATCGCGGCATGGGCTATCTGCATCCGCACGCATTGCGTGAAGATCGCATCGGCGCCGGGCATCCGGAAGGGTTGTTCGAAGCGTGGTCGAACCTGTATGCGCGCTTCGCGCTCGCGATGGACGCGGCCGACCGCGGCGACGTGCAAGCGTTGCAGCAAATCCGCTTTCCGGACGTCCATGCGGGCGTCGAAGGCGTGCGGTGGGTCGAGAACTGCGTGCGGTCCGCCGATGCGGGCGGCGTGTGGGTCGACTATCGTTGAGCCATGGCTAGCCGATGCGCGGCATCGGCCAGCGGCCGCGGGCGGCGGCGTTCACGTCGGTAAACGCCCTAATCTTTACGGCACGGCGAGAGCGTTGGACAATCGTTTCCAGTATCGCCGTGGAGCGTGTGCAGGTGATGATCGAGCGCGTGGGAGCGAGCGTGCGGCGCGGGCCGCGCCGCAAACGTGATTAAATTCGCCCTTCATGCATGTATCCAGGTGAGTCCCGGGCCGCGTCCGTCAGCCGCGCGCGCAGCGGGGCCGTCAACTTCGCGCTATCCGATGAGCTCATCCGAGAATCCTCCCGCCACCGTCGAGCAGTTCCTGCAGCATCTGACGCAGGAGTATGACGGCCTCAGCAACCGCCTGAAGGTGATTGCGCGTCACGTGGAAACGCATCGCGACCAGCTTGGCCTGGAAGGCATCCAGTCGCTCGCGGAGGCGTGCGGCGTCCAGCCGTCGGCCGTCGTGCGGTTCGCGAAGCATTTCGGCTTCTCCGGTTTTTCCGAGATGCAGCGGCTGTTCCGCGAGGGGCTGGCCCAGCAGATCGCGCCGGGGCGCGCGTACAACCTGCGGCTGCGCGACGTGATCGAATCGGGCTCGGCGAGCCTGCAGCCCGAGCAGATCGCCGACGAATTCATCAAGGGCAGCATTGCCGGGATGCAGCAGCTGCGGCAGACGCTCGACCCGCAGGCGCTCGCGCAGGCCGTCGACCTGCTCGCCGACACCCAGGCGATCTGGATCGCCGGCTCGCGCCGCGCGTTTCCGATCGCCGTGTATCTCGACTATGCGCTGCAGCACACCGACAAGCGCATCGGGCTGTTCAGCGCGCTCGGCAGCATGCATCTCGGGCAGATCCGGTCGGTGCGCGAGGGCGACGTGATGATCGTCATCTCGTTCATGCCGTATGCGGAAGAAACCGTGCAGGTCGCGCAGCAGGCCGTGCAGCGCGGCGCGCGCCTGATCGCGATCACCGACAGCCGGATGAGCCCGCTCGCGCGGGAGGCCGAGGTGACGCTGATGGTGCAGGACAGTGCGACGTTCGGGTTCCGCGCGCTGACGGCGACGATGGGCCTCGCGCAGAGCCTGTTCGTCGCGCTCGCGTACCGGCTCGAGCTGTCGTACCTGCCGACCGCCGACGGCGCGCACGACACGAAGGCCGGCTGACGCCGGCCACCGGCTGGCAAGCCGCCCGCGGGATCGACCGGCGGGCGGCACGCCGCATCGCTTACTTCGCGGTCGGCATCGCGAACTCGGCGCCCTTGCCGATGCTCGACGACCAGCGCTGCATCACCGACTTCTGGCGCGTATAGAAGCGCACGCCTTCCTCGCCGTATGCATGCATGTCGCCGAACAGGCTCTTCTTCCAGCCGCCGAAGCCGTGCCATGCCATCGGCACCGGAATCGGCACGTTGATGCCGACCATCCCGACCTGGATGCGCCGCGCGAATTCGCGCGCGATGCCGCCGTCGCTCGTGAAGCATGCGACGCCGTTGCCGAACTCGTGCGCGTTGATCAGGTCGACCGCTGCGGCAAAATCCTTCACGCGCACGCAGCCGAGCACAGGCCCGAAGATTTCTTCCTTGTAGATGCGCATGTCGGGGCTCACGTGATCGAACAGCGTGCCGCCGGTGAAGAAGCCCTCCTCGCGGCCCGGCACGCGCAGCCCGCGGCCGTCGACCACCAGTTGCGCACCTTCGCTGACGCCTTGCTCGATATAGCCTTCGATGCGCTTCAGCGCTTCGCCGGTGACGATCGGGCCCATCTCGACTTCCGGCGACATCCCGTCGCCGATCACGAGCTTGCGTGCGCGCTCGGCGACCGCCGGCACGATCCGGTCGGCCACGTCGCCGACCAGCACCGCGATGCTGATCGCCATGCAGCGCTCGCCGGCCGAGCCGTATGCGGCGCCGATCAGCGCGTCGACCGCCTGCTCGATGTTCGCATCGGGCATCACGACGAGGTGATTCTTCGCGCCGCCGAGCGCCTGCACGCGCTTGCCCGACTGCACCGCGCGCTGCTGCACGTAGGCCGCGATCGGCGTCGAGCCGACGAAGCTGACGGCCTGCACGTCCGGATGGTCGAGCAGCGCGTCGACCGCGCTCTTGTCGCCCTGCACGACGTTGAACACGCCGGCGGGCAGGCCGGCCTGCGTGAGCAGGTCGGCCATGAACAGCGCCGCCGACGGGTCGCGCTCGCTCGGCTTCAGCACGAACGTGTTGCCCGTCGCGAGTGCGACCGGGAACATCCAGCACGGCACCATGCACGGGAAGTTGAACGGCGTGATGCCCGCGACGACGCCGAGTGGCTGGCGCATCGTCCAGTTGTCGATGCCGGTGCTGACCTGGTCGGTGAAGTCGCCCTTCAGCAGTTGCGGCACGCCGCATGCGAATTCGATGATGTCGATGCCGCGTGCGACTTCGCCCTGCGCGTCGGAGAACACCTTGCCGTGCTCGGCGGTGATGATCGCCGCGAGCGTGTCGCGGTGCTCGTTCATCAGTTGCAGGAAGCGGTGCAGCACGCGCGCGCGGCGGATCGGCGGCGTCGCGGCCCAGGCCGGGAACGCGGCGTGGGCGGAGGCGACGGCCTGCTGCACTTCGTCGCCGTCGGCGAGCGCGACGCGGCGCACCGCGCGGCCGAGCGCCGGATTGAGGACGTCCTGGAAGCGGCCGCTGCGGCCGGCGACGGGCGTGCCGTCGACATAGTGGCCGACGTCGGCGTCGGACGTGTAGGCGGGAACCGGATTCATCGTGTCTCCTGAGGATGGGGGGTGGACGGAACCTAGTCTAGGCAAACCGGTGGGGCCGGAGAAGGCCGCGCAGCTTGATTCACTGTTCAGAATTCTGAATAATCAATGGATGAATCAGCAAAATGTCCAGGCGCTTTGGCCGCATATCCATTCGCTGACGGTCCTGGCCGCGGCCGGCAGTTTCACGGCTGCCGCGCAGCGGCTCGGCATCAGCAAGGCCGCGATGAGCCAGCGCATCGCCGATCTCGAAAAGGCGGCCGGCGTGCCGCTCGTGCGGCGCACGACGCGCAGCGTGCGGCTCACCGATGCGGGCCAGACGCTGGTCGACAGCACGCGCGACGCGTTCGAGTCGATCGGCCAGCACTTCGCGCGCGTGAAGGACCTGGCCGGCGAGCCGCGCGGGCTGCTGCGCGTGACGGCGCCGGTCGCGCTCGGGCGCCAGCAGGTCGTGCCGCACCTGCCCGATTTCCTGCGGCAGCACCCGGGCGTCCACATCGAGCTCGACCTGTCCGACCGGCTGCATTCGCTGACCCAGGAGGGCTTCGACCTCGCGATCCGGCATACCACCACCGCGCCGCAAACCCACGTCGCGTGGAAGCTGTGCGACACGCGTTCGCTGCTGGTCGCGAGCCGCGACTACCTCGACGCGCGCGGCGCGCCGCGCCACCCGAGCGAACTCGTCGACCACAGTTGCCTGTGCTACCTGCGCGACAACGAACCGGCCGCCTGGAGCTTCGAGCCCGACGGTCGGCGGCGCGAGCGCGTGAGCGTGCCGGTGCGCGGCAGCTTCGCGGCGAACAACAGCGAGGCGATGCGCGAGGCCGCGCTCGGCGGGCTCGGCATCGCGCTGCTGCCGGATTTCAGCGCGCAGCGCGATCTCGATGCCGGCCGGCTCGTCGCGCTGCTCGACGGGTGGCGGCCGTCGGGCGCGTTCGGCGACCACATCTTCGCGATCCGCCCCTACAGTCCGGTCGTGCCGAGCGCGGTGCGCGCGCTCGTGCGGCACCTGCGCGAGCGGCTCGCGGGCGGCTTCTCGGGCACCTGACGGCCGCCCGCAGGCGCGCCGCGCCGCGAGCCGCACCGGACAGGCGCGGCCGCGCTGCGGTAAAATCGCCGCTTCCTCCCGCGCCCCGTGCGGCGCGTCATTCGAAGGTCGAAAGCCGATGCAGATTCACAAGGAAGTGGACGCGCGCGGGCTCAATTGCCCGTTGCCGATCCTGCGCGCCAAGAAAGCGCTCGCCGATATGGAAAGCGGGCAGATCCTCAAGGTGCTCGCGACCGACCCCGGCTCGCAGCGCGATTTCGCCGCGTTCGCGAAGCAGACGGGCAACGAGATCGTCGAAGTGACGACGCAGGACAAGACCTTCGTATTCCTGATGCGCCGCCGCTGACGGCCCGCATCACGCGCCCCGAGGCGGGGCCCGGTTCCGGTCCCGGCCGCGCTTCCGAAGCGTCGGCTGCCTCTGACAATTGTTAAACCTCGCTGCGTGCCTGGCTGCGTATACTGACGCGGCCGGTCGTCCGCACTCGACGGATGCGCCGGCCGCGGTACGTCATACGAGGCGGGCACGGGGGCCATGCCTGACGCTACCGTCGTACAACGGGGAGAGGACATGTCCTTCAGACCAGGGACCATTCGAAGTCCGTCCGCAGCGGAATGCATCGTGCCCGCACGCACGTCGGGGTCGAACCGGATCGAGCTCGATCCGCAACAGGATCGTCACGCGCGTGCCGCGCTGGAGGCGTATGCCGATTCGGCGGCGGCCGAGATGCCGTGGCTGGCTGAATGGCTAGACGGGCGTTTGCATGAGGCCGCGCAGGGCGACGCCGCCGGCCTGACCTATTGCGGTGCAACGGTCGAGCGTGTGTTCGACGTTGCGCAGGCGTGGGCGTCGAGCCAGCCCGACTATGCGGCCGCGCCGTGGGACTGCGTGCGCGACCAGCTGCAGCGGATGCTGCGGCAGCCGTTGCTGCGGCAGCCGACGCTGCGGCAGCCTTCGCTGGGGCAGTCCGTGCCGCGGCGTGTGGCGGCCGACGGTTTCGCCGAGCCGGTCGCTGGCACGGCGGGTGCCGATTAAGCGGGCGATTGCGCGACGAGAAGGATTATTCGAAGAAAGGGCCGCAGTCCGCGCAATTTCTTGGCGAATTTCATACTACTATGATGAAATCGCCGGTTCGTCCGTGCCCCGTTTTTGAGATATTTGTCGCGCACGTTGCGCGGACGGTAAACAACGGCTCACCGGCTGGTGTCGCAAGTCGCGCGCGTGCTGCGCGGCGGGGTAAGCGCGGGGGAGCTGAACTGGACGAATCGATTTCGATTTGCGGGGTGCTATGAGAATTGCTGTACTGGATGACGATCCGGCCCAGACGGATTTCGTCAGTCAAACGCTGACGGCCGCCGGCCACACGTGCTATGCGTTCAAGGAAGGCAAGGCCCTGAAGAAGCGTCTGCAACGCGAGACGTTCGATCTGCTGGTGCTCGACTGGAACGTGCCCGACATGTCCGGCGAGGAAGTGCTCAAGTGGGTGCGTGCGAACCAGACCGAGCACAGCCTGCCGATCATCTTCATGACGAGCCGCGACGACGAGGCGGGGATCACGCAGATCCTCAACGCCGGCGCCGACGATTACGTGGTCAAGCCCGTGTCGGGCCCGATCCTGCGCGCGCGCATCGGCTCGCTGCTGCGCCGCGCGTATCCGGTCAACGCCGAGGCGTCCGTTCGCGAATTCGACCAGTTCCGCTTCGACGTGAACCTGAAGCAGGCTTACGTCGGCGACAAGGCCGTCAGCCTCACGCAGAAGGAATTCGAACTCGCGCTGCTGCTGTTCCAGCATCTCGACCGGCCGCTGTCGCGCGCACACATTCTCGACCTCGTGTGGAAGCAGGCGACCGACATTCCGTCGCGCACGATGGACACGCACATCTCGATGCTGCGCACGAAGCTCGGCCTGCGGCCGGAAAACGGCTATCGCCTCGCGCCGATCTACGGCTACGGCTACCGGCTCGAGCGAGTCGGCCAGGGAGAACCGGAGTGACCACGCGAACGACGCAGCGCACGGCAAGCTTGCGCACGGCGGCACTGCGCGCCGCTTGCGCGGTCGCGTTTGCGTTCGCGGCACAGCACGCGGCCGCGCAGCCGCCCGCTGCCGCGGGCAAGACGGTCGTCTACCGCACGCAGGGCGGCGACACGCTGTACGACGTCGCCGCGCGTTACTTGCAGGGTCCGGACGACTGGCAACTGCTGCAACAGATCAACGGCGTACCCGCCCCGAAGCGCCTGCAGCCCGGCATCGCGCTGAAGCTGCCGGTCGCGCGGCTGCGCAAGGAGCCGCTGACCGCGCGCGTCGTCGCGGTACAGGGCACGGCCGAGCGTGCGTCCGGCGCCGCTTATGCGCCGCTCGCGAACGATGCGGCGCTCGCCGAGGGCGACCGGGTACGCACCGGCGCGAACGGCTTCGTGACGCTCGAACTGGCCGACGGCACGCACATGAGCCTGCCGCCCGACAGCCAGCTCGACCTGAAGACCTTGCGCCGCACGGTGCTGACCGGCACGCTCGATCGCGAGTTCGAGCTCACGCGCGGCTCGGTCGACAGCGAAGTCACCCATCTGAAGAAGCGCGACGACCGCTTCCAGATCCGCTCGCCGTCGGTCGTGGCCGGCGTGCGCGGCACGCGGTTTCGCGTGAACTACGACGCGGCCGGCAATGCGGCGACGCGCGTCGAAGTGCTCGACGGCACCGTGGGCGTCGCGGGCAAGCGGCAGCCGGCCGATCCGACGCTCGTGCATGCGAACTTCGGCAGCGTCGCGACGTCGTCCGGCACGGTCGGCGCGCCGGTTCAACTGCTGCCCGCGCCGGCGCTCGCGCATCCCGACAAGGTGCAGGACGAGCCCGACGTCGCGTTCGACATCGCACCGCTCTCCGATGCGCACGCGTATCGCCTGCAACTCGCGCACGACGCGGGGATGCTCGATCCGTTCCGCGAAATGCGCACCGATGCGTCGCGCGCGGTGTTCCGCGACGTGCCGAACGGCACGTACTTCGTGCGGGTCGCCGCGCTCGACGCCAACGGCCTCGAAGGCATGCCGCGCACCTATGCGTTCGAGCGGCGCCAGATGGGGCTCGACGCGAGCGCGTCGCCCGGCGCGGCCGGCTACGAATTCCGCTGGTCGCCGAACGGCTCGGGCAAGGATGCGCGCTACCGGTTCGTGCTGTCGCGCTCGAAGGACCTCAGCGCGCCGGTCGTCGACCAGGTCGGCCTGCAGGCCCGCAAGATCACTGTCGCACACCTGCCGCCCGGCGATTACTACTGGGCGGTGACGGTCGAGGAATTCGAAGGCGGCAAGTTCTACCAGAAGACGAGTCCGGTCAGCGCGTTCACGTTGTCGCGCTGACCCGCGGCGCATGAAACCCGACTCCGTTTCTCCGCGGCGGCGCCTCGGCCGCCGCTTCCTGATCGAATGGATCGCGATCGGCTGCCTCGGTATCGCGGTCATTCTCGCGTGTGCGCTCGGCCGCCTGTCGTCGGGCGTTGACGGGCTGATCTACGACCGGCTGCTGATGCTGCGCAGCCTGCCGCTGTCACCCGACGTCGTCGTCGTCGATATCGACAACCAGAGCGTGTCGGCACTCGGCCGCTGGCCGTGGCCGCGCACCGTGCATGCGCGGCTGCTCGACGCGCTGGCGCGCGCGCAGCCGGCCGCCGTCGTCTACGACGTGCTGTTTACCGAGCCGTCGCCCGACGATCGCGCGTTCGCGGACGCGATGACCCGCGTGCCGACCTTCCTGCCGGTGCTGCTGAGCCCCGAACAGGCGAACGGCACGCGTACCGTCGATCCGCCGGTGCCCGAACTCGCGGCGCCCGCGACGGGGCTCGGCCACATCAATCTCGAAGTCGATCCCGACGGCATCGTGCGCAGCGTCGCGCTGCTCGAAAGCGACGGGCGCGTGCGCTGGCCGCAGCTGATGGTGCCCGTGTACCGCGCGATCCTGGCCGGCCGGCTGCATCCGGTCGGCGGCGCGCCGGGCGCGCACGCACACGACCTGTCGCGCGACGCGGCAGGCGAGGGGCGCTACCTGATCCCGTTCAGCCGCAACACGCCTGCGTATCCGACGCTGTCGTTCGACGACGTGCTCGAAGGGCGCGTGAAGCCCGACGCGCTGCGCGGCAAGATCGTCGTCGTCGGCGTGACCGCATCGGGCCTCTACGACCGCTTCGCGACGCCGGTGTCGGGCGAATTCGGCCCGCTCGCCGGCGTGTACATCCATGCGAACGTGCTCGACATGCTGACGACCGGCAGCGCGATCCTGCCCGCGTCGCGCGTCGGGCTGTTCGTCGCGTCGCTGCTGCCGCTCGCCGTGCTGCTGGGCGGCTTCCTGATGCTGTCGCCGTGGCGCTCGCTGCTGCTCACGCTGAGCCTGGCCGCGCTGGCCGTCGTCGCGAGCATGGCGCTGCTGTTCGAGGCGCGCGTGTGGCTGTCGCCCGCGCCCGCGATCTTCGGGCTGATCGCCGTGTACCCGATCTGGAACTGGCGGCGCCTCGAAATGACGATGTCGTACCTGCGCCGCGAGCTGCAGCGGCTCGCCGACGAGCCGCACCTGCTGCCCGAGGCGCCGCGGACGCGCAGCGTCGGCGGCGACGTGCTCGAACGGCAGATGGCGCTGATGGCACAGGCCGCGCAGCGCGTGCAGGACATGAAGCGCTTCGTGTGGGACAGCCTCGACAGCATGCCGGAGCCGATCTTCGTCACCGACCTGGCCGGCACCGTGCTGATCGCGAACCATGCGGCGAAGCGCTACGGGTCGCGGCTCGCGCTGCCGTTGCCGGAAGGGCGGCCGCTGCGCGCCGCGCTCGGCGAACTGACCTTCATGAAGACCGTCGATGGCAATGCCGCGCACGACATCGCGATCCGCGAGCACTGGCCGGCGGCGCTCGACCCGACGCTCGGGGCCGAAGACGATGCGATGGCGCGCGGTATCGAGGTGCGCGACCGCGACGGGCTCGACCATCTGTTACGCTACGCCCCATGTACGAACGCACAGGGCCGCGTGACGGGCTGGATTGCCGGCCTCGTCGACGTGACCGAGCTGCACGCGGCCGAGCGGCAGCGCGAGGAGGCGCTGCACCTGCTGTCGCACGACATGCGCTCGCCGCAGTCGTCGATCCTCGCACTGGTCGAGATCGAGCGCGATCGCGCCGAGTCGGACACGATGCGCGGGCTGCTCGCGCGGATCGAGCGTTATGCGCACCGCGCGCTGTCGCTCGCCGACGAGTTCGTGCAGCTGGCGCGCGCGGAGTCGCAGGCGTACCAGTTCGAAGCGACGAGCGTCGTCGACGTGCTGATCGACGCGAGCGACGAGGTCTGGCCGCAGGCGCAGGCGAAGCGCATCCGCATCGATACCGACGTCGGCACCGACATGTGCTGGATGCGTGCCGACCGCTCGCTGATCACGCGCGCGTTCGTCAACCTGCTGAACAATGCGGTCAAATACAGTCCGTCCGACACGGTGATCGCGTGTACGCTGACGGTCGAACACGCATCGAAGCGGATGTTCTGTACGATTCGCGATCAGGGGTACGGCATCGCGCCGGAAGATCAGCGGCATCTGTTCGAGCGTTTCAAGCGGTTCCATGCCGGCGAGCGGCCCGAAATCTCGGGTTCCGGGCTCGGCATGGCATTCGTGAAGACGGTCGTCACGCGCCATGGCGGCAGCGTGACGGTCGACAGCGAAGTGGGGGTCGGCACCGCGGTGACGGTGTCGCTGCCCGCGATCGACGAGCCGTCCGCCTGACAGGGCCGGGCACGACGGCAGGCATTTGGGGGAACTCATGAGAAAGGAATGGGCAGCGGCCGCTCTGGCGGCGTCGCTGTTGACCGGCTGCGCCGGCGTCACGACCGGCGTGAGCGCGCTCGGGCAGCCGAACGCGTTCGCATCCGGCGCGCACGGCTACGATTTCGTCCGCACGGCCGCTCAGGCCGACGATGCCGAATACCGGCAGATCGAGACGCTCGTGCGCGGCGAACTCGCGCACCGCGGCTTCGACGCGCAGCCCGGGGCGGCCGCGCGCTACCGGCTGTCGATCGCGTACGCGACGCAGCCGGCGTCGGTCGCTACGACGGCCGACCAGTGCGGTGCGGCAAGCAGCGCGTGCGTGACTGTCGACGGGCCGGCGCCGTTCGCGCTGCCGTTCGCGGGCACCGTGTATCGCCACGTGCTGACGCTGCGGTTCGTCGACGCGAACTCGGGTGCCGACGTTTATCGCGTGTCGGCGTCGCTGCGCGACCGCGAGGCGGGCACGCAGCAGGCCGCGCCGGCGCTCGTGAAGAGCGCGCTCGCGAAGCTGCCGTACGAGCAGGGCGACGGCTGGCTCGTCAAGACGAAAAAAGACGACGCGGGCGGGATGCCGGGCGTCGTCTCGGTGAAGCCGGCCGCCACGCACTGACGCGCCGGCCGTGAGGTGAGGGCGGGCCCGCCGCGAAGGCGAGGCCGGCCCGTGCCGCGTTCAGGCGGCCGGTTGCGTGTTGCCGCGCGCGCGCAGGTACGCGTCGAACTCGGCGGCCACTTCCGGGTGGCGCAGCGCGAATTCGACCGTCGCCTTCAGGTAGCCGAGCTTGCTGCCGCAGTCGTAGCGCGTGCCCTGGTACTTGTAGGCCAGCACCTGCTCGTCGGCGAGCAGCGCCTGGATCGCGTCGGTGAGCTGCAACTCGCCGCCCGCGCCCGGCTTCAGCGCGCGCAGGTGTTCGAAGATCCGCGGCTTCAGGATGTAGCGGCCGACCACGCCGAGGTTCGACGGCGCGACGTCCGGTTCCGGCTTCTCGACGATCGCCGACATCTTGACGATCGATTCTTCCCACTCCTTGCCGTCGACGATCCCGTACGACTTCGTGTCCGACGGCGGGATCTCTTCCACGCCGATCACCGAGCTGTGATAGTGGTCGAACACGTCGACCATCTGCTTCATCACGGGCGGGTTGCCGTCGAGCAGGTCGTCGGCGAGGATCACCGCGAACGGGTTGTCGGCCACGAGCTTTTCGGCGCACAGCACCGCATGGCCGAGGCCGAGCGCTTCCGGCTGGCGCACGTAGAAGCAGTCGACATGGCTCGGCTTGATGCTGCGCACGAGTTCGAGCAGCTTCTCCTTGCCACGTGCCTCGAGTTCGGCCTCGACTTCGTACGACTTGTCGAAGTGGTCCTCGATCGCGCGCTTGCTGCGCCCGGTCACGAAGATCATCTCGGTGATGCCCGCGGCGATCGCTTCCTCGACCGCGTACTGGATCAGCGGCTTGTCGACGACCGGCAACATTTCCTTCGGGCTCGCCTTCGTTGCCGGCAGGAACCGCGTGCCGAGACCGGCGACGGGGAATACTGCCTTGGTGACTTTCAACATGATCGAACCTTTATTCCTGTAATCGACTTGTCAGACGGGCTATGTTCACGTTCCGATTATAGTGAACGCAAACGACCTTACCGTTTGTTACGCAGGCAACCGATCGAGCTGCGCACGCAGTTTTTCGAGCGTGCTCTGGAATTCGGCGACGCGCTTCTGCTCCTGTTCGACCACGGCCGGCGGCGCTTTCGCGACGAATGCCTCGTTGCCGAGCTTCGCATTGCACTTCGCGATCTCGCCCGTCAGGCGCGCGATTTCCTTCGACAGGCGCTCGCGTTCCGCCGCGACGTCGATTTCCACCTTCAGCACCAGCTTGTTCGGACCGACGATCGCGATCGGCGCGCCGTGCGCTTCCTTGTCGAGCGTCGCTTCGTCCGCGAGGATCTGCACTTCCGACAGGCGGGCGAGGGCCTGGACGTACGGCGCGAACGAGCGCAGGCGCTCGGCGTCGCCGGCTGCGAGCAGCGGCACCTTGGTCGCCGGCGACAGGTTCATCTCGCCGCGCAGGTTGCGGCACGCGTCGACGATCGCCTTCAGGTCGGCCGCCCATTGTTCGGACGCCTCGTCGATCTTCTGCAGGTTCGCGACCGGATACGCCTGCGTCATCAGCGACGCTTCGCCCTCGGCCTTGCCTTGCGGATAACGGCCGGCGAGCGGCGCGACCTTCTGCCAGAGCGCTTCGGTGATGAACGGGATGATCGGGTGCGCGAGGCGCAGCACCGTTTCCAGCACGCGCAGCAGCGTGCGGCGCGTCGCGCGCTGCTGTTCCGGCGTGCCGTTCTGGATCTGCACCTTCGCGAGTTCGAGATACCAGTCGCAGTACTCGTCCCACACGAACTTGTAGATGCTGGTCGCGATGTTGTCGAAGCGGTAATCGGCGAAACCCTTCGCGATGTCGGCTTCGGTGCGCTGCAGGAGCGACACGATCCAGCGGTCGGCCGCCGAGAAGTCGAGATAGCCGCCGGGGCCGCAGTCGCCCGCGCCGCACACTTCCGGCTTGTCGCTGCCGCAGTCGTGGCCTTCGCAGTTCATCAGCACGAAGCGCGTCGCGTTCCACAGCTTGTTGCAGAAGTTGCGGTAGCCTTCGCAGCGCGCGAGGTCGAAGTTCACGTTGCGGCCGAGCGTCGCCATCGACGCCATCGTGAAGCGCAGCGCGTCGGTGCCGAACGCGGCGATGCCGTCCGGGAATTCCTTGCGCGTCTTCTTCTCGATGGTCGCCGCCTGCTTCGGGTTCATCAGGCCCGTCGTACGTTTCGCGACCAGCGTCTCGAGGTCGATGCCGTCGACGATGTCGATCGGGTCGAGCGTGTTGCCCTTGCTCTTCGACATCTTCTGGCCTTCCGCGTCGCGCACGAGGCCGTGCACGTAGACGGTGTGGAACGGCACCTTGCCCGTGAAGTGCGTCGTCATCATCACCATCCGGGCGACCCAGAAGAAGATGATGTCGAAGCCGGTGACGAGCACCGACGACGGCAGGAAGTGCTGCAGCTCAGGCGTTTCGTTCGGCCAGCCGAGCGACGAGAACGGCACGAGCGCCGACGAGAACCACGTGTCGAGCACGTCCTCGTCGCGCTTGAGCGCGCCCGCGTAGCCCTTGGCGGCGGCCTGCGCGCGTGCTTCGTCCTCGTTGCGCGCGACGAACACCTCGCCGTTCTCGCCGTACCACGCGGGAATCTGGTGGCCCCACCACAGCTGGCGCGAGATGCACCAGTCCTGGATGTTCTCGAGCCACTGGTAGTAGGTGGTCGTCCAGTTTTCCGGCACGAACTTGATCTGGCCGTTGCGCACGACGTCGAGCGAGGTTTCGGTGATCGACTTGCCGGGGTTGAACGTGCCTTCCGGCGCCGGCTTCGTCATCGCGACGAACCACTGGTCGGTCAGCATCGGCTCGATCACGACGCCCGTGCGGTCGCCGCGCGGCACCATCAGCTTGTGCGGCTTCACGGAGTCGAGGAAGCCCTCCGCGTCGAGGTCGGCGACGATCGCCTTGCGCGCGTCGAAGCGGTCGAGGCCGCGATACTGCTCGGGGCCGTTGTCGTTGATCTTCGCGTCGAGCGTCAGGATCTCGATCGGCGCGAGGTTGTGGCGCAGGCCGACCTGGTAGTCGTTGAAGTCGTGCGCGGGCGTGACCTTCACGACGCCCGTGCCGAATTCGCGGTCGACGTAGTCGTCGGCGATCACCGGGATCTCGCGGCCCGTCAGCGGCAGCGTGACGAGCTTGCCGATCAGGTGCGCGTAGCGCTCGTCTTCCGGGTGAACCATCAGCGCGACGTCGCCGAGCATCGTCTCGGGACGCGTCGTCGCGACGGTCAGCGAGCCGGAGCCGTCGACGAGCGGGTAGCGGATGTGCCACAGATGGCCGTTTTCCTCTTCGCTCGCGACTTCGAGGTCCGACACCGCGGTGAGCAGCACCGGATCCCAGTTGACGAGGCGCTTGCCGCGGTAGATCAGGCCCTGTTCATAGAGCGTGACGAACACGTCGCGCACGGCGGCCGACATCTTGTCGTCCATCGTGAAATATTCGCGCGACCAGTCGGTCGACGCGCCGAGGCGGCGCACCTGGCCGGTGATCGTCGAGCCCGATTTCTCCTTCCATTCCCAGACGCGCTCGACGAACTGCTCGCGGCCGAGGTCATGGCGCGACACGCCCTGGGCATCGAGCTGGCGCTCGACGACGATCTGGGTCGCGATCCCCGCGTGGTCGGTGCCGGGCACCCACAGCGTGTTCTCGCCGAGCATCCGGTGGTAGCGGGCGAGGCCGTCCATGATGGTCTGGTTGAACGCGTGGCCCATGTGCAGCGTGCCGGTGACGTTCGGCGGCGGCAGCTGGATCGCGAAATCGGGACGTGCCGGGTCGAATGCCGGGGCGGCATAGCCGCGTTTTTCCCACTCCGGCCCCCATTGGGACTCGATGGTGTGGGGCTCGAAACTCTTCGCAAGCGTGCTGTCGCTCATGGTTGGAAATCTGCCGAAAAATGCGTGAATTGGATGCCGAATCTGACAATTATAAATGGATGCACATCGGCCAGCTATCGCCTTGCCCGCGCGGGCCCGTCGCAACGCGGTCGCCATGCCGTTGCAGCATGCCGCCGAACGGATCGGGAACGGCGGCGCGCGGCCGACTTATAATGTCGGGTCCGCATTTTCCTCGCACGTCCGCTGCCGCTCCATGCCCGATCTGCTCGCCAATCTGAACCCTGAACAATACGCCGCCGTCACGTTGCCGAACGAACCGGCGCTGATCCTCGCGGGGGCGGGCAGCGGCAAGACCCGCGTGCTGATCACGCGCATCGCGTGGCTGATCCAGCAGGGCTACGCGTCGCCGCCCACCGTGCTCGCCGTCACCTTCACGAACAAGGCCGCGCGCGAGATGATGGCGCGCCTGTCGGCGATGATGCCGATCGACACGCGCGGGATGTGGATCGGCACGTTCCACGGGCTGTGCAACCGGATGCTGCGCGCGCATTACCGCGACGCCGGCCTGCCGCAGACGTTCCAGATTCTCGACACGGCCGACCAGCTGTCCGCGATCAAGCGGCTGATGAAGGCGGCGAACGTCGACGACGAGAAATACCCGCCGAAGAACGTCCAGTACTTCATCAACAACGCGAAGGAGCAGGGGCTCCGTCCCGACAAGGTCGACGCGTCCGACAACTTCAACCGCAAGTTCGTCGAGCTGTACCAGGCGTACGACCAGCAGTGCCAGCGCGAGGGCGTCGTCGACTTCCCCGAGCTGCTGCTGCGCTGCTACGAACTGCTTGCGTACAACGCGCCGCTGCGCGCGCACTACCAGGCGCGCTTCAAGCACATTCTCGTCGACGAGTTCCAGGACACCAACAAGCTGCAGTACGCATGGCTCAAGATGCTCGCGGGTGGCCAGAACGCGATCTTCGCGGTCGGCGACGACGACCAGTCGATCTACGCGTTCCGCGGCGCGAACGTCGGCAACATGCGCGACTTCGAAGACGAATTCCGCGTGCGCAACCTGATCAAGCTCGAGCAGAACTACCGGTCGCACGGCAACATCCTCGATGCGGCGAACCAGCTGATCTCGAACAACTCGCACCGCCTCGGCAAGAACCTGCGCACCGACGCCGGCCATGGCGAGCCCGTGCGCGTGTACGAGGCGAGCACCGATGCGCAGGAGGCCGGCTGGATCGTCGAGGAGATCCGCTCGCTGATCAACACCGGGATGTCGCGCAGCGAAGTCGCGGTCCTGTATCGCAGCAACGCGCAGTCGCGTGCGATCGAGCACACGCTGATGACGTCGGGCATTCCGTATCGCGTGTACGGCGGCCTGCGCTTCTTCGAGCGCCAGGAAGTGAAGCACGCGCTCGCGTACCTGCGCCTGATCGACAACCCGAGCGACGACACCGCGTTCGTGCGCGTCGTGAACTTCCCGACGCGCGGGATCGGCGCGCGCTCGATCGAGCAGCTCACGGACGCCGCACGCCTGTACGACTGCTCGATGGGCGCCGCGATTCCGTACGTGACCGGCAAGGCCGGCTCGAGCCTCGGCGCGTTCGCGACGCTGATCGCGAAGATGCGCGCCGAGACGCAGCAGATGAGCCTGCCGGAGACGGTCGAGTACGTCGTGCGCGCGAGCGGCCTCGCCGATTTCTACCAGGGCGAGCGCGAAGGCCAGGATCGCCTCGAGAACTTGCAGGAACTCGTGAACGCGGCCACCGCGTTCGTCAGCGAGCAAGGTTACGGGCTCGACGCGCCGGCCCGCTCGATTCCGCTGCGCGCGGGGGCGAGCGCGGCGCCGGCGCTCGGCATCGACGCGAACGACCCGTCGGTCGACGTACTCGATCCGGCGCCGCTCGACGATCCCGCGCAGAACCCCGACACGATGACGCCGCTCGCGGGCTTCCTGTCGCACGCGTCGCTGGAAGCCGGCGACAACCAGGCGCAGGCCGGGCAGGACGCCGTGCAGCTGATGACGGTGCATGCGGCGAAGGGGCTCGAATTCTCGGCCGTGTTCATCACCGGCCTCGAGGAGGGGCTGTTCCCGCACGAGAACAGCGTGCTCGAATCGGACGGCCTCGAGGAAGAGCGCCGGTTGATGTACGTCGCGATCACGCGCGCGAAGGAGCGGCTCTACCTGTCGTTCGCGCAGAGCCGGATGCTGCACGGCCAGACGCGTTACAACGTGCGCTCGCGCTTCTTCGACGAATTGCCGGAGCACGTGCTGAAGTGGCTGACGCCGAAGGTCGAGGCGGGCTCGCGCTGGGGCGGCCGCTCGGACAACGCCGGCTGGGGACGCGACTGGTTCGCGCGGCCGGGCGGCGGCAGTCGCGAGCAGATCGTCGACGCGGCGGTATCCGCGCCGCTGCCGGCGTTCGCGAACAAGCAGCGCGCGGCCGACACCGGCTTCCGGGTCGGCCAGCAGGTGTTCCATACCAAGTTCGGCGAGGGCACCGTCACCGCGCTCGAAGGCAACGGCGCTGATGCGAAGGCGCAGGTGAAGTTCAAGCGGCACGGCGAGAAGTGGCTCGCGCTTGCGGTCGCGAAACTGCAGGCGGTGGAATGATGAGCATCGACATGGTTGAAACGGTTTCGACGCGACCGCTCGGCATTCTCGCGGCGCTGCCGGAGGAACTCGGCGACCTGATCGCCGCGATGCGTGCCGAGGGCGTGATGAAGACCGTCACGCTCGGCCGTCGCGACTACCACCTTGGCACCGTGCACGGCGCGGCCTGCGTCGTCACGCTCGCGCGGATCGGCAAGGTGGCGGCCGCCGCGACGGTCAGCGCGCTGATCCACGTGTTCGGCGTGTCCGGTGTCGTGTTCACGGGCGTCGCGGGCGGCGTATCGCGCACGGTGCGTATCGGCGACGTCGTCGTCGCCGATACGCTGCTGCAGCACGATCTCGACGCATCGCCGCTGTTTCCGCGCTATGAGGTGCCGCTGCTCGGCATCACGCGGTTCGCGACCGACGCAGTACTGACCGCTCGCCTGAAGGCCGCGTGCACGCTGTTCGTCGCCGAGGAGGGCGCGCAGTTCGCCGAGCGCTTCGGGCTCGCCGGCGCGACGCTGCACGGCGGGCTGATCATCAGCGGCGATCGCTTCGTGTCGAGCGAGCACGAGGTCGTCGCGCTGCGGGCTGCGCTGCCGGACGCGCTCGCGGTCGAGATGGAAGGCGCGGCGATCGCACAGGTGTGCGCCGAGCACGAGGTGCCGTTCGCGCTCGTGCGCACGATCTCCGATACGGCCGACGACCACGCGACGCAGTCGTTCTCGCACTTCCTGTCGGCGATCGCGAGCAGCTATTCGTCCGGCATCCTGAAGCGTTTCCTGATGCTGCATGCGACGACGGCGGCCTGAAGCCGCCGTCGCACTTTCCTTTCAAGCCGGTCGGACGGCCGCGGCGCGCACGCTGCGGCCGGCTCGTCACGCGCGCTTGCGCCGGCTGCTTTCGAGGTTCGGCAGGAACACCGTCAGCACGCCGATCAGCGGCAGGAACGAGCACACCTTGTAGACGAACGTGATGCTCGTCGCGTCCGCGAGCTGGCCGAGCACGGCGGCGCCCACGCCGCCCAGGCCGAACGCGAAGCCGAAGAACAGGCCCGCGACCATGCCGACCTTGCCGGGCATCAGTTCCGTCGCATACACCAGGATCGCGGCGAACGCCGACGCCAGCACGATGCCGATGATCACGCTCAGCACGCTCGTCCAGAACAGGTTCGCGTACGGCAGCAGCAGCGTGAACGGCGCGACGCCGAGGATCGACACCCAGATCACGTACTTGCGGCCGATCCGGTCGCCGACGGGGCCGCCGATCAGCGTGCCGGCCGCGACGGCCGCGAGGAACACGAACAGGTGGATCTGCGCGGCCTGTACCGACAGGTGGAACTTGTCGATCAGGTAGAACGTGAAATAGCTGTTGATGCTCGCCAGATAGAAGTACTTCGAGAACACCAGCAGCACCAGCACACCGATCGCGGCGAGCACGCGGCCCTGCGACAGCGTCGGATGGCCGGCCGGCGCGGCTTTCTTCTTCATCGACGGGTGCTTCTTGTACCAGTGGCCGATTTGCGTGAGCACGACCATCGCGACCAGCGCCGCGGCCGAGAACCACGCGATGCTGTGCTGGCCGTGCGGAATGATCACCAGCGCGGCGAGCAGCGGCCCGAGCGCGGAGCCGGCGTTGCCGCCGACCTGGAACAGCGACTGCGCGAGCCCGTGCTGGCCGCCCGACGCCATCCGCGCGACGCGCGACGATTCCGGATGGAACACCGACGAGCCGCAGCCGACCAGCGCCGCGGCCACCAGCAGCGTCGGGAAGTTCTGCGCGGCCGACATCAGCAGCAGCCCCGCGAGCGTGAAGCCCATCCCGACCGGCAGCGAATACGGCTTCGGCCGCTTGTCGGTATAGAGGCCGATGAGCGGCTGCAGCAGCGACGCGGTGATCTGGTACGTGAGCGTGATCAGTCCGATCTGCGCGAACGACAGCGCGAACTGGCTCTTGAGCATCGGATAGATCGCGAGGATCAACGACTGGATCATGTCGTTGAGCATGTGCGAGAAGCTGATCGCGCCCAGCACCGGATAGACGGTGCGCGGGGCGGGTGGAGCGGACGGCTGGGCCGCGGCGGCGGCGCCGGCGGTACCCGTGTCGAGGCTGGTTTCCATGTGAGCTGAGCGAGTTGAGGTGGCGGGACGCGCTCTGATGGGGATCGGCGCGTTTGAATCGTTGTTGCGTCAAAGAAGTGTAATGTGGCGTATCGGGAATGTCAGGCCAACTTTTATCGCAATTCGGACATTGATGTGACGAATTGGCCATTGGGCCCTTTTTGCGGCGGGCATGACGCAGACGGCGCGTCTGCGTAGCGGGGGGCCGTGCCGGGGCCGGATCGGTGTTTTTCCGGACTCAAGGAACGCCGCCGGCGGCCGTAGAACGACGCAACGACAACACGGGCGCCGCGCATGGCACCGGCCACGAGCCGGGCCCGCGCAGGACGCGCGGCAGGATGGGCCATCGCGGCAATGCCGGCCGCCGGAACTGACCTTTCCGGCAGCGTGATCAATACGGGGACATATCGATGAAAGCAGCACCAATGCATCCGCAGCCGGGTGTGGCCGCCGCCGCACCGGACACAGCCGCGACGCACGCCGCACGGCGCGCGCGCAGCGCGCGTCGCGAAAGCCGGCCGTGGACCGTCAAGGCGACGTTGCGCACCGCGTTCGCGATCCTGCTGGCCGGCACGCTCGCGATCGGCGTGTTTTCGCTGTGGCAGATCAGCCGGCTGAACGCGTCGATTGCGTCGGTCTACGAACAGGGGCACGTCGCGAGCCGTGCGGCGGAGGAGGTCCGCGCCGAGGTGCTGCGCGCGAGCCGCGCACAGAAGATGCTGCTGACCGCGACCACCGCGAAGGAGCGCGACGACCTGGGCGCCGACGTCGGCGCGGGACTCGCGTCGATCGGCCAGGCGCTTGCGACGCTGCAGCGTTATGCGGACCCGGCCGACGCGGACGATTCCGCGCGGCTGCGCGCGTTTTCGGCGGCGGTCGGCACGTGGAGCGCGCATCTGCGCGATTTCGTCGCGCTCGTGCGTGCGCAGCCGCTCGACTTGTCGCAGATGAACTGGCAGGTCGGCACGCAGGACGTGTCGCTGCTGGTCGAAACCGGCAAGCTCGAGAAGCTCGTCGCCGCGCTCGTGAAGACGCGCGGCGCGAAGTCGAAGGCGACGCTCGATGCGTCCGCAACGATCTTCTCGTCGTCGTTCGCGATGATCGCGGCGATGACGGCCGCGCTGATCGTGCTCGCGATCGTGATCGCCGAACGGGTCGTGCGCCGCCTCGCGTCGCAGCTCGGCGGCGAGCCCGCGCATGCGAAGGCGATCGCCGCGGACATCGCGCGCGGCGACCTGACGCGGCCGATTTCGCTCGGCCGCCACGATCGCGACAGCATGGTACGCGCACTGGCCGATATGCAGACCGGGCTCGCGGCGACCGTCGGCGAGATCGCCGTCAGCGCCGAGGCGATCGCGGCCGCGTCCGGCGAGATCTCGACCGGCAACCTCGACCTGTCGCGGCGTACCGAGCAGCAGGCCGTCGCGCTCGAGCGCACCGCGGCGAGCATGGAGCAGCTCACGTCGACGGTGCGGCAGAACGCGGAGAACGCGCGGCAGGCGAGCGCGCTCGCGGCCAATGCGTCGGTCGTCGCGGAGACGGGCGGGGAAGTCGTCGGACGCGTGGTCGCGACGATGAGCGAGATCGACGACAGCGCGAAGAACATTCGCGACATCATCGGCACGATCGAGGGGATCGCATTCCAGACCAACATTCTCGCGTTGAACGCGGCGGTCGAGGCGGCGCGCGCGGGCGAACAGGGACGCGGTTTCTCGGTGGTCGCGGGAGAGGTGCGCCTGCTCGCGCAGCGCGCGGCGACCGCGGCGAAGGAGATCCGTGCGCTGATCGGCGCATCGGTCGAGCGCGTCGCGAACGGCGCGGCGCTCGCGCACGATGCGGGTCGCACGATGGGAGACGTGGTGAAAGCGGTCAAGCGCGTGACCGACATCATCGGCGAGATATCCGCGGCCTCGGACGAGCAGAGCGCCGGCATCGACGAGATCGGCCGCGCGGTCACGCAGATGGATGCCGGTACGCAGCAGAACGCGGCACTGGTCGAACAGGCCGCTGCCGCGGCGAATGCGCTCGACGAGCAGGCGCAGGCACTGAAGTCGCTGGTCGGGCGCTTTCGCATCGCGGCGTAAGCGCCCGGCCGGCGCTTACGACTTCTTCTGCTTGTCCGGATCGATGATGACCGTGCAGGTCGTGCCCGCCGACAGCACCACGTCGGCCGGCACTTCGTCGATCCGGATGCGCACCGGCACGCGCTGCGCGAGGCGCACCCAGTTGAAGGTCGGGTTCACGTCCGCGACGAGGTCGCGGCTTTGCGGGTTGTCGCGATCGTAGATGCCGCGCGAGATGCTTTCGACGTGGCCCTTCATCACGCCGCCGCTCATCAGCCGCATCTCGGCCGGTGCGCCGATCTTCACGCGCGGCAGCTTGGTTTCCTCGAAGTAGCCGTAGACCCAGAACGAGTGGCTGTCGACGATCGCGAGCTTCGCCTGGCCGGCCACCGCGTAGTTGCCCTTGAAGGTCTGCAGGTTCGTGATGTAGCCGTCGACCGGCGCGACCACGCGGGTGCGCTCGAGGTTGAGCTTCGCGGCGTCGAGTGCGGCAATCGCCTGCTGGTACTGCGCGTCGGCGCTCGACGCGCTGTGCGCGGCGTTCTCGCGGTTTTCCTTCGACACGACGAGCGCGTCGAGATCCGCGCGACGGGCCGCGTCGTCGCGGCGCATCTGCAGTTCCGCACGGCGGGCGGCGACGGCCGCCTGCGCCTGCTCGACCGCGATCTGGTAGTGCGACGGGTCGATCTGCATGATCAGGTCGCCTTTCTTCACGAGCTGGTTGTCATGCACGGGCAGCTCGACGATCGCGCCCGACACGTCCGGCGCGACGTTGACGATCTCGGCGCGCACGCGCCCGTCGCGCGTCCACGGATCGTCCATGTAGTGCACCCACAGCGAGCGCCCGATCAGGATCGCGACGAGAAGGATGACGGCGGTCGCGACGAAGCCGAAGAGTTTTCTGAGAATCATGATGGTTCGGAATCAACGGTAAACGGCGAGACTCAGTCCGCCGCAAATGCAGACGAGAAGGCACGCGCGGAACAGCGACGGGTGCCAGACGAGACGGTAGAGGCCCGTGTAGGCGAGCAGGCGGTCGACGGCCCAGGTCGCCAGCGCGCCCAGGACGAACATCAGTACCACCGTGGGCATGTAGGCATCGAGAATGGCGATTTCACGCGGCATCATGACGAGGCTCCTTGTTGGGGACGCACGGGGCGGTTGCGGTTGAGCGGCTCGAGCGGCGATTCCGGATCGAGCAGCGCCGTGCGTACGAAATGCAGATGGCTCAGGATGCGCTGCAGCCGGTGGCGCTCGTCGCGCGCCGGCGTGACCGCGTCGAGCGTCTGCCGGGTCGCGTCGATCGCAGCGTTGACCGCGGCGAGCGTCGCGTCGAAGCGCTCCGCGTTCGGCGTGCTGAACAGTGCCGACAGCGCGGTGCGCATCGATTCGATCGCGCGACGCCACGGCGTCGCCGGCGCATAGCGCGGGTCGGACGGCAGCGTCGCCAGCTCGGTGCGCAGGTCGAGCGTCGCATTGCCCGTTTCCAGCACCGCGAACATCCAGCGCAGCGCGTCACGCTGCACGTCGGGCTGGTCGGCCGACAACGTGTGCGCCTGGTACATCAGGTCGCGCGCGCCGCTCTCGAAGCGCGTGCGCAACCCGGCAAGCCGGGCGTGGCACGCCGCGACCACCTGGTGGCGCAGGTCGGCGAACAGCCGCTTCTTGAGCCACGGCGCGGTCGGCGGGAACAGCACCGCGAACGCGATCGCCGAAACCAGCATCGACAGCACCAGCGCGAGCGCATCGTTCATGAAGCTCGTCGGGTCGTAATGCGTGATGTTGTCCGGGCCGGCGAGGAAGCTGAAGAAGATCAGGTAACCCATCCCGTAGCCCGCGAGCTTCGGCTTCAGCGTCATGTAGATGCCGATCGCGAGCAGCGGCGCGAGGGCCACGCACAGCAGCGGGAAGCCGTCGATGTGCGGGTAGATGCCGAACGTCAGCAGGAAACCCGTGCAGACGGCCAGCGCCGTACCCATGGCCATCTGTGCGGACATCGCGGTCGGGCGCGGCGTCGACGACGCGAGCGCGCAGGTGGCCGCGGCCGTCAGCGTCAGCGTCACGCCGCTCGGCCACGCGGTCGCGATCCAGAACCAGCCGAGCACGAGGACCACGGTCGCGGTGCGAATCGCCGCGATCACCATCGCCGTCGCGTTGGTGCGCGGCTCGTAGCGCTCGATCCAGCGTTCGCGCTCGTGCGTCGCGGTCGACAGCGACGCGTAGGTCGCCGCGTATTCGTGCAGGTCCGTGATGAAGCGGTATAGCAGCTCGGAGGCCGTGTCGAAGTCAAGCAGCGGAGCGTCCGGCTGCGCTTCGAGCGCCGCGCGCGTGGCGCGGATGCGCCGCGGCAGCGCGTCGCGCCAGGCGAGCAGCTGTTCGGCCGCGAGCGCGGCGTCGACCGACGAGCGCACCGGTTCGCCGTTGCGGGTCAGGCGCGGCGCGATCTCGCGGAAGTACGGCTCGATCGCATCGATCGCGCCCTGCGCGCCGGCCGCGCGCAGCCGGTTCATCAGCTGGTGCAGCGCATGGAAGCGGCTCGATACGCTCATGAACTCGCTGTTCAGCCGCGCGAGACGGCCGCTGCGCATGCGCGTGTCCGGGTCCTCGAACACGGCCATGCTGCGCGCGGCTTCGAAACCGACCACGTCGGCGACGAAGCGCGTATGGATCGATTCGATGTGCGCGCGGTCGAGCTTGCCCGACAGCGCCGCCGCGACGTAGTCGACGAAGCCGACGAAGCGCTTGCGCACCGTCGTGCGCATCTGCTCGCCGGTGGTCTGCGGAAACACCAGCGCGCTGACCACGCCCGCGGACACGATCCCGACCACGATTTCGGCGACCCGCGTCAGCGCGCTCATGAACGCGCCGTCGGGGTGCTGCGACGCCGGCAGGCCGATCAGCGCGGTGGTGTAGCCGGCGAGCAGGAAGCCGTAGCTACGGAAGTTGCGGTTGCGCGCGGCACCGGCCGTGCACAGCGCGACCCACAGCGCGACCGCGAGCAGGAACAGCTGCGGCTGCTGCGGGAACAGGCCGACGAACGTGAGCGTCGCGATGAGCCCGAAGATCGTGCCGGCGACCCGGTAGAAGCTCTTCGCGAGCACGGCGCCGCTTTGCGGCTGCATCACGATGAACACCGTGGTCATCGCCGTCTTCGGTGCGGGCAGGTCGAGCCGCATCGACACCCCGGTCGCGATGAACGCGGCGAGCAGCGCCTTGAATAGATAGAGCCACGCGGCGCCGTCGCTGCGGGCCCAGTCGCCAAAGGCGGCGTACCAGGCCGCGAGCGGGCCGGCGGCGTGCGTGGAAGCGGGGGAGGAGGCTGACATGGCGGGCGCTCCGCGTTACCGTGCGGCCGGCGTGCCGGACGCTGCGGCCTGCGCGGGCCGGGCGGCGGCCGCGGCGGGCTTCGCACCCGATGCGGCGGCCGGCGCTGCCGCGCCAGCTGCGGTTTCGTCGTGCGGCGGATGGCCGCCCGGAACGTCCGTACCCGTCTCGACCCCGCCGCCGAGCGCAGCCATCAGCTGAGCATGCGCGGCGAGACGTTCCGCGTCGATGCGGGCCGCCGTCTCCTGTGCGCGCAGCAACTGCTGTTGCGCGATCAGCACGTTCACGTAGTCGGTCAGCCCGCGGCGGAAGCCTTCGCGCGACAGCTGGTAGCTGCGATCGTTGGCGGCCACCGAGCGCGCGGCGTCCTTCTTCTGCGTCTCGAGCGAGCGGATCCGCACGACCTGGTCGGCGATGTCCTTCAGCGCGCCGACGACCGTCTGGTTATAGCGCTCGACCGCCTGGTCGTAGCCGGCGTCTGCCGCACCGAGTTGCGCGCGCAGGCGACCGCCTTCGAAGATCGGCAGCGACAGCGCGGGGCCGGCCGTCCAGCCGCCGTTCATCGCGCGCAGGAAGTCGGTGAACGGCGCGGTCACGCCGAAGCCGCCGACCGTCGCGAGCAGGTCGATGTTCGGGTAGAACGCGGCTTTCGCGACATCGATGCCGCGCGCCTGCGCGTCGACCGTCCAGCGTGCCGCGACGACGTCGGGGCGGCGGCCGAGCAGGTCGGCCGGCATCGCGGACGGCAGGCCGGCCGGCGCGTCGAGCGACAGGCTCGGTCGCTTGATCGCGTCGCCGGCGCCCGGGCCCTTGCCCGCGAGCGCGGCGAGCTGGTGGCGCGCGAGCTGGACCGCTTCCTCGTAGCTGTCGATCTGGCGCTCATAGTCGGGCAGCGTCGATTCGGCCTGGCTGACTTCGAGCTGCGTGCCGAGGCCGGCCTGCAGGCGCTTGTGCGCGAGATCGGCCAGCGAGCGCTGGCGTTCGAACGTTTCGTGTGCGAGATCGAGCAGCACATAGTTCATCGACATGCCGACATACGCGCGCACGACGTTGACCTCGAGCTCGAGCTTTGCCGCCCGTGCGTCGGCCGCGGACGCATGCGCGGTATCGAGCGCGCGCTCGGTCGCGTTCTTGTCCTTGCCCCACAGGTCGAGGTGGTACGACAGGCTGAGCGTTCCGGTGTTGTTCCACGTGTCGGTGTCGGCGAGCGGCCCCGGACCGTAGTACACGTTGTCGGGCCAGTGCTGGCGCATCAGCGACAGGTTGCCGTTGATTTGCGGCAGTTCCGCCGACCGGGCCACGCGCGCCATCGCCTGCGCTTCGCGCACGCGGGCCTCGGCGGCCGCGAGCGTCGGGTTACCGGCCTGCGCGGCGGCGACCCATGCGTCGAGCTGCGGGTCGTGGTACGCGCGCCACCAGTCGGATGCGGGCCAGCCCGCGTCGCGGTCGGCCGCGCGGATCGCAGCGCCGGCGTCGAGCGCGTTCGCTTCGAGGCGGGCGGACTGCGGTTTGTTGTCGCCCATGCTCGCGCATCCGGCCATTATTAATGAGACTGCAAGAACCGCCAGTGCCAGCGTCCCTTTTGTTGCCGGAGACTGCACGATTTTCTCCCTTTCGGATATAGATGAGTCGGATGCGATTATATTTTTCAGCGATTCCTGAATAAATGGACAACGGTGCAAGTCATTTTTACGAATCCTGAGATAATATTTGTTGGGCCCTGTGCAACAATCCATCCGGATTCAAACGGGTAATGGGATGGATACGTTACAAAACATGCGGGTATTCGTCCGCGTGGTCGACGCGGGAAGCTTTACCGCGGCCGCCCAGCAGATGAATTCGACTACCGCCTATGCGTCGCGCGCCGTGTCGGATCTCGAGGCGCACCTGCGCACGCGCCTCCTGAACCGGACGACACGCCGGATCGCGCTGACCGAAGCGGGCGAGCGCTACCTGCAGCGCTGCGAGCAGATCCTCGCGTATGTCGACCAGGCCGAAGCCGAAGCGGGCGACGCGCACGCGCGCCCGTCGGGCAAGCTGAAGGTCCACTGCTTCACGAGCCTCGGGCAGCACTACCTGGTGCCGGCCATCGCGCGCTATCGGCAGCGCTACCCGGACGTGCACGTCGAGCTGACGCTCGCGCAGCGCATGCCCGACCTGCTCGACGAGGGTTACGACGTCGCGATCGTCGTCGGCCGCGACCTGCCCGATTCGGGGCTCGTGTCGCAGCGGCTCGGCGAGAGCTACAGCGTCGTGTGCGCGTCGCCGGCCTATGTCGAGGCCCACGGCGTGCCGCAGACGCCGGCGGATCTCGAGCAGCACGTGTGCCTCGGGATGGTTGCGCCGGGCTTTCACTTCGACGAGTGGTCGCTGTCGGGCCCGCGCGGCGACGAGGTGATTCCGATCACGGCGCCGCCGTTCCGCGTGAACGTCGCCGAGGCGCTCGCGGTGGCCGTGCGGGAAGGCATGGGCATCGGCGGGCTGCCGCTCTATTCGGCGATCGGCGGGCTGCGCAGCGGACACATCGTGCGCGTGATGCCCGAATACCGGTCGCACGTGATGAACATCTACGCGCTGTATCCGTCGCGCCAGTACCTCGACGCGAAGATCCGAACCTGGGTCGATTTCCTGCGCGACGAGTTGCCGGCCACGCTGGAGGCCGACGAGGCCGCGCTCGCGCAGTTCACGGCTGCGGCATGACAGCGCGGTCGAGCCCAATCTGACGAGATTTGTCCTTCACGCAACATTTTTTTACCATCAGGCAGCGGACAGTTTGATACTGTTTCAGTCATAGAGATCTGCCCACCCGGAGTCGTAATGGATACGCAACTGATGATCGGCCTTGGAGTTCTGCTTGGCGCGGCCGCCGCCGCCGCGGCGACGCGCGATCTGCTCCGCGCGATGAAGGCGCGGATGAAGCCGGTGCCGGTGCGGGTCCGCCCGTCGTCGACCGGATCGCGCCGCGCCGATCGCTGATCGGGCAGCCTTTCAGATCGGGGAGGGCCGCATCGCGTGGCCCGATGGCCTGCGATGGCCCGATGAGCCGGCGCTCAGCCGAGCTCGACCACTCGGTCCCACGCAAACGCGGGATTTTCCAGCTCACCGGTGCGCCGGTGGATGTAGCCGCGCGGGTTGCACACCACGTGCGTGCCGCTGTCGGTCACGTAATCGAATGACGTATGCGTGTGGCCGTGGATCCACAGGTCCACGGGCGGCCGCACGAGTTCCGCCATGTCCGTGACGAATCCCGCCGACGACAGATCCTCCGCATAGCGCTCCGCCAGCGAGCGCAGGTGCGGCGCATGATGGGTGACGACGATCGTGCGGCCCGCGAACGGCGTCGCGAGCCGTGCTTCCAGCCATGCCCGGCTCTGCCGGTGCAGCGCGATCGCGTCGGCCGGCGCGAAATCCCGCTCCGGCGTGCCGCCCGCATGCAGTGCCGCTTCATGCGGCCACGTCACCTGGATCAGGCCCTTGAAATCGAGCATCACGCGCATGCTGGCCTCGATCGCGCGCGCGAAGCTCGCGTCGTCGGTGCCGAACAGCGAGAAGTCGGTCCACAGCGTCGTGCCCAGCACGCGAAAGCGCTGCTCCGGATCGACGTACACGCCGTTGTTCAGGTAATGCACGTTGTCGATCGTGTCCGCGGCGTCGCGCATCGCCGTCTCGAGCGCACCGAATTCCCCGTCGTAGTACTCGTGGTTGCCCGGCACGTAGATCACCGGCACGCCCGGGTCGAACGTCTCGGCGGCCCAGCGCAGGCCTTCCGCATGATTGTGGATGTCGCCGGCCAGCACGACCAGATCCGCATCGGCATGTGCGATCGTGTCGGGCTGGTTGCTTTCGAGATGCAGGTCGGACAGTACGCGGACTTTCACGGGCGTTGCTCCGGGGTGGGTGGCTTCAGCGCAGGACCTTGCCGGGGTTCATCAGCCCACGCGGGTCGAGCGCGGTCTTCAGCGTGCGCATCAGCGCAGTTTCGACCGGCGACTTGTAGCGCTGCGCATCGTCGATCTTCAACTGGCCGATCCCGTGTTCCGCGCTGATCGTGCCGTGATGGCGGTGCACGTTGTCGTAGACGACCCGGTTGATCGGCGCCTGGAATTCCGCGAGGAACGCCTTCGGGTCGCCGCCTTCGGGCGTCTGCACGTTGTAGTGCAGGTTGCCGTCGCCGAGGTGGCCGAACGTCACCATCCGCGCGCCCGGCGCAGCCTGCTGGATCGCCGCATCGGTTTCGTCGACGAAGCGCGCGATCGACGAGATCGGCACCGCGATGTCGTGCTTGATGTTGAGCCCCTCGTCGGCCTGTGCGAGCGGGATGTGCTCGCGCAGGTCCCAGAACGCGCGCGACTGCGCGAGATTTTCCGCGACCACCGCGTCGACCACGAGCCCGGCCTCGAACGCCTCTTCCATCAGCTTCTCGAACAGCGCGCGCGCATGCGATTCGCTTTCGTTGTCCGACAGTTCGAGCAGCACCGTCTGCGCGTGCGTCCGGTCGAACGGGTAGGGCAGTTGCGGATAGTGCTTGCCGACGAGCTGCATGCAGAAGTCCGACATCAGCTCGAAGCCGGTCAGCAGCGGCCCGGCCGCGCGCTGCGCGAGCGCGAGGAAGTCGAGCGCCGCGTGCGACGACTCGAGCGCGGCCAGTGCCGTGACCTGGGCGGCCGGCAGCGGGTGCAGCTTCATCACGGCGGCCGTGATGATCCCGAGCGTGCCTTCCGCGCCGATGAACAGGTCGCGCAGATCGTAGCCCGTGTTGTCCTTGCGCAGTCCGCGCAGGCCGTCCCAGATTTCGCCCTGCGGCGTCACGACCTCGAGCCCGAGGCACAGCTCGCGCGCGTTGCCGTAGCGCAGCACCGCGGTGCCGCCGGCGTTGGTCGACAGGTTGCCGCCGATCGTGCAGCTGCCTTCGGCGGCCAGGCTCAGCGCGAACAACCGGTCGCCCTCGCGCGCGCGTGCCTGCACGTCGGCGAGGATCACGCCGGCCTCAACGGTGATCGTATTGTTGTGCGGATCGAGCGCGCGCACGCGGTTCAGGCGCGCGAGGCTCAGCACGGCCTGGGCGTCCGACAGGGCCGCCGCCGCGCGCGCGAGCCGCACGCCGAGCGCGGCCGCGAGCGCCTTTTCGTCCGCCGACAGCCCTGCGGGCGCGCTGCGATCGTGGTGCGACACGTGCGACGCGCCGTAAGGCGTGCCGCCGGTGCGCGTCGTGCTGAGCGCGGATTCCGTGTACGGGATTCCGATGATCATCATCCCGTGATGCAGCAGCGGCAGCATCATCGACAGCAGCGTCGATTCCTGGCCGCCGTGCAGGCTGCCGGTCGACGTGAACACGCTTGCCGGCTTGCCGGTCAGCGCGCCCGACAGCCATTGCGGTGTCGTGCCGTCGAGGAAATACTTGAGCGACGCGGCCATGTTGCCGAAGCGGGTCGGCGAGCCGAGCGCGAGGCCCGCGCATTCCTCGAGATCGCGCAGTTCCGCGTACGGCGGGCCGTCGGCGGGGATGTCGGGGGCGGTGGCTTCGCAGACCGTCGAGACGGACGGCACGGTGCGGATGCGTGCCTGCATGCCGGGCACGCTGTCGATGCCGTTCGCGATCGCGAGCGCGAGATCGCGCGTGGCACCGTGACGGCTGTAATAGAGGACGAGGATGTCTTTCATGGGCGACGGGGCCGCGTGCGGCCGCGCGCATGCCCGGTGCAGTCGGCCCCTGCTGGATCGAGCGGCTATTATAGGGGCTGAAGCCGTCGCGCAGCGCGGCGGTGGCGCGCCGTCGGGCGCGCGGCATCAAGAAGGAGAAACCGTTTGCCGAAGTTGAGCATCGATCTCGACACCATCAAGCGCCTCGCGCAGTTCGCGGCCCGGCGCAGCGCCGAGGATCGCATCCCGCAGGTGGCGGGCAGCCTGACGTTCACGACGATGCTGGCACTCGTGCCGCTCGTGACGGTCGCGTTCGCGCTGTTCACTGCGTTCCCGATGTTCGCGTCGTTCCAGGTCTCGCTGCAGGGGTTCCTTGCGGACCACCTGATGCCCGCGCAGTTCAACGTCCAGATCTTCAAGTACCTGAACCAGTTCGCGTCGAAGGCCAAGGGGCTGACGACGGCCGGCCTGATCGTGCTCGTCGTCACGTCGGTGATGACGATGATGACGATCGAATCCGCGTTCAACCTGATCTGGCGGGTGCGCAAGCCGCGGCCGTTCGCGCAGCGCGTGCTCGCGTACTGGGCGTTGATCACGCTCGGCCCGCTGCTGTTCGGCGTGAGCCTGTCGATCTCGTCGTACCTGTTTACGCAGTCGCTGGCGTTCACCGGCGCCGCGCCGTCGACGTCGATCGTCGAGTGGCTGCTCGCGCTCGTGTCGTTGCCGCTCACCGTGCTCGCGTTCACGCTGCTGTACGTCTACCTGCCGAACTGCACGGTCGCGTGGCGCGACGCGGTGATCGGCGGGCTGTTCGCCGCCATCGCGTTCGAGCTCGCGAAGCGCGGCTTCGGCTATTACGTGCGGCGCATTCCGACCTATACGGCCGTATACGGCGCCTTCGCGGCGCTGCCGGTGTTCCTGCTGTGGGTGTACCTGAGCTGGTTCATCGCGCTGCTCGGCGCGATGGTCGCGTCCGCGCTGCCGGCGATCCGCGTCGGCCAGTTCCATCGGATCCACTATCCGGGCAGCGACCTGCTCGACGCGCTCGAGCTGCTCGCGCGCCTCGCCGAGGCACGCGCAATCGGCAAGGCGGGCTATACGGCGATACGGCTCGCGACCATGTTGCGCTGCGACATGGAAACCGCGCAGCGGCTATTGCTGACGATGGAGGAGCGGGAGTGGATCGCGCGGCTGGACAACGGCGAGCTCGCGCCGCGCTACATCCTGCTGGCGAACCCGGAGCAACTCACGTTGGCGCAGCTGTTCGACGTGCTGGTGATCGACCGCACGGAGCTGACCTACCAGTTGCAGCGACGCCGCAGCCACGTCGAAGGCGCGGCACTGCTCGAGGTGCTGTCGAACGACCGGTTCGACGTGTCGCTCGCGTCGCTGATCGCCGCGCACCGGCTGGCGGGCGCACAGCCGGCGACGATCGAGCCCGGCACGGTGGCCGATGCTGCGCCCGACCCGCACGCGCGGCCGCCGAAAACGGCGTGACGCGGCGCTCGGCGGGCGTTACAGCGGAATCTTGCCGGTGCAGATGTCCTTGAACATCACCCAGTCGCCCATCAGGCTGTAGATCGGGTGCCGGAACGTGGCGGGGCGGTTCTTCTCGAAGAAGAAGTGTCCGACCCACGCGAATCCGTAGCCGCACGCGACCGCTGCCGGCAGCCACAGCCAGTAGCCCGTCGCGATCGCCATCGCGACGCAGCCGATCACGCCGAGCGAGCCGATGAAGTGCAGCCGCCGCGACGTCAGGTTCTGGTGTTCGTTCAGATAGTACGGGTAGAAATCCGCGAAGCTGGCGAATTGCTCCGAATGCGTATGCGCCATGGCCGTCTCCTCGGTCCGCCGTCCATGCGGTCATTGTGCGGCGGGCGGCCCGCGTCCGCAAGCGGGGCGGCCGCGCCGCGCCGGCCTGCGCTTTCCTTTTGACAGGCTTTCCGATAGGATCGAAAGAGGATTTGCATTCAAGCATGAGGGGACTACGATGCGCGTCAGCGATATTCTGAAAGTGAAGGGCAACACGTTGTTTACGGTGACGCCGGATAAGCCGCTGCGCGAAGCGGTCGATACGATGGCCGAACACGATATCGGTTCGCTCGTCGTGATGGAGTACGGCGATCTCGTCGGGATGCTGACGTTCCGCGAGATCATCCTGCGCCTGCACGTGAACGGCGGCGCGATCGGCGACGTGCAGGTGCGCAAGGTGATGGACGAGCCGCTCACGTGCACGCCGGAAACCGACGTCAACGAAGTGCGCCGGATGATGCTCGAGCGCCACGCGCGCTACATGCCGGTGCTCGACAAGAAAGTGCTGATGGGCGTCATTTCGTTCTACGACGTCGCGAAGACGGTCGTCGAGGCGCAGAGCTTCGAGAACCGGATGCTGAAGGCGTACATCCGCGACTGGCCGGAATCGGAAGCCGAAGCGCACAAGCCGTGAAACGCGTCGCGCCCGTTGCCATGACGCGCGGGCGCTGCCATTCGGCGCACGGCGGCGCAGGTTCAGCCTGCGCCGCCGTTTTTTCAACAACACCACAACAAGGCCCGCGCAGCTTCGCCCAGACGATGCGCGCGTATTCCGCATGAGCGACCACACGCAAGTCTCTTCCGCGTCGCGCGACGAACGGCGCGGCCACGCGTCGCAGTTCGACCTGCTGCGCCAGCGTCGTTTCGCGCCGTTCTTCACGACCCAGTTCCTCGGCGCGCTGAACGACAACGTGTTCAAGATCGGCTTCACGTCGCTCGTGACCTATCACACCGCGCGCTTCTCCGGTGTCGACGCGAAGACGGCCGCGTTCCTGATTTCCGCGATCTTCATCCTGCCGTTCGTGCTGTTCTCGGCTACGTCCGGCCAGATCGCCGACAAATACGACAAGGCGACGCTCACGCGCTTCGTGAAGACCTTCGAGATCGTGCTGATGCTGGTCGGTGCGGCCGGCTTCGTCACGCACAGCGCGCCCCTGCTGTATCTGTGCACGTTCATGATGGGCATGCACTCGACGTTGTTCGGCCCCGTCAAGTATTCGTATCTGCCGCAGCATCTCGGCGACCATGAACTGGTCGGCGGCAACGGTCTCGTCGAGATGGGCACGTTCATCGCGATCCTGATCGGCACGATCATCGGCGGCGCGGCCGCGGGCATCGACGGCAGCGGCGAGCGCGTGCTCGCCGTCAGCGTCGTGGTCATCGCGCTCGCGGGGCGGCTCGTCGCGCAGCGCGTGCCGTCGACGCCGGCGCCGCAGCCCGATCTCGTGATCAACTGGAATCCGTTCAGCGAGACCTGGCGCAACCTCGGGCTCGCGCGGCAGAACCGCACCGTGTTCCTGAGCCTGCTCGGCATCTCGTGGCTGTGGTTCGTCGGCGCGACGTTCCTCACGTCGTTCTTCAATTTCGCGAAGGACGTGCTGTCCGCGAGCCCCGACGTCGTCACGGCCCTGCTCGCGACGTTCTCGGTCGGGATCGGCCTCGGCTCGCTGCTGTGCGAGCGGCTGTCGCAGCGGCGTGTCGAGATCGGCCTCGTGCCGCTCGGCTCGATCGGCATCAGCGTGTTCGCGATCGAGCTGTATTTCGCGAGCCACGCGCTGCCGTCGCCCGGCCATCTGCTGTCGGTCGGCGAGTTCCTGGCCGGCGCGCGCCACTGGCGCATCCTGGCCGACCTGTTCCTGCTCGCGATGTTCGGCGGCTTCTACAGCGTGCCGCTCTATGCGTTGATCCAGAGCCGCAGCGCGCCGACCCACCGCGCGCGGATCATCGCCGCGAACAACATCCTGAATGCGCTGTTCATGATCCTGTCGGCGTTGATGGCGATGGGGCTGACCAAGGCCGGCGTCGACATTCCGGGTCTGTTCCTCGTCACCGCGCTGCTGAACGTCGTCGTCGCGACGTATATCTACCTGCTCGTCCCCGAATTCCTGCTGCGCTTCGTCGCGTGGGTGCTCGTGCACACGTTCTACCGGATTCGCCTCGTGCATGCGGAGCGGATCCCGGAAGAGGGTGCGGCCGTGCTCGTGTGCAACCACGTGAGCTATGTCGATGCGCTCGTGCTGGCCGCCGCGAGCCCGCGACCGATCCGGTTCGTGATGGATCACCGGATCTTCAAGGCACGCTTCGCGAGCTGGGTGTTCCGGCATGCGAAAGCAATCCCGATCGCGCCGCGCCACGAGGATCCCGACATGCTCGCGCGTGCGTACGACGCGTGCGAGGCCGCGTTGAAGGACGGCGAGCTCGTGTGCATCTTCCCCGAGGGCAAGCTGACCAAGACGGGCGACATCAACACGTTCCACCATGGCATCACGGAGATCCTGGGGCGTACGCCGGCACCCGTGATTCCGATGGCGCTGCGCGGGCTGTGGGGCAGCTATTTCTCCCGTCATGCCGATGCGCGGATGCCGCGGCCTATCAAGCGCGGCGTGATGAGCCGGCTGACGCTTGCGGTCGGCGAGCCGATTCCGGCATCGGTCGCGACGCCCGAAGCGCTGCAGGCCGCAGTGACGGAATTGCGCGGCGCGCGGAAGTAGGCGGGGCGGGCGCGGTCGGGATGACGGCCGCGAGCCGGTCGGCCCGACCGTCACGGCGCAGGTCGGCCGCCGCGGCGCCGGGCCGGGTCTGTGAGCGGCCCGGGTGGCCTGAACGGTTCACTCGGCCCGCGGGCCCGGGACGGCTGGCATAATAGCGGTTTACCTCTTTTCTCGACCGGCAAACGATCGGCCTGCCTGCGGCCCCGGCAGCGTATCGCTTTGTCCATTTCTCTTTGGGCGGTTCCATCATGTCCGGCAATACCCTCGGCACGCTTTTCACTGTCACGACCTTCGGCGAATCGCACGGTCCCGCGATCGGCTGCGTGATCGACGGCTGCCCGCCGGGAATGGGGCTCACCGAAGCCGACATCCAGGTCGAGCTCGATCGCCGCAAGCCCGGCACGTCGCGGCACGTGACGCAGCGCCAGGAGGCCGACGAGGTCGAGATCCTGTCGGGCGTGTTCGAAGGCGTGACGACCGGCACGCCGATCGCGCTGCTGATCCGCAACACCGACCAGCGCAGCAAGGACTACGGCAACATCGTCGAGACGTTCCGCCCCGGCCATGCCGACTACACCTACTGGCAGAAGTACGGCATTCGCGACTACCGCGGCGGCGGCCGCTCGTCCGCGCGCCTGACCGCGCCGATCGTCGGCGCGGGCGCAGTCGCGAAGAAGTGGCTGCGCGAGCGCTTTGGCGTCGAGGTGCGCGGCTACATGAGCGGTCTCGGCGAGATCGACGTGCCGTTCGTCGACTGGTCGCATGTGCGCGAGAATCCGTTCTTCTCGCCGAACGCGGCGATCGTCCCGGAGCTGGAGGCCTACATGGACGCGCTGCGCAAGGACGGCGATTCGATCGGCGCGCGCATCGACGTCGTCGCGTCGGGCGTGCCGGTCGGCTGGGGCGAACCCGTGTTCGACCGTCTCGATGCGGACATCGCGAAGGCGATGATGAGCATCAATGCGGTGAAGGGGGTCGAGATCGGCGCGGGCTTCGACAGCGTCGCGCAACGCGGCTCGGTGCACGGCGACGAGCTGACGCCGGCCGGGTTCGTCGGCAACCATGCGGGTGGCGTGCTGGGCGGGATTTCGACCGGGCAGGACATCACCGTGGCGATCGCGATCAAGCCGACGTCGAGCATCCGCACGCCGCGCCGCTCGATTACCAAGGCCGGCGAGCAGGCGACGGTGGAAACCTTCGGCCGTCACGATCCGTGCGTCGGCATTCGTGCGACGCCGATCGCCGAGTCGATGCTCGCGCTGGTGCTGATCGACCATGCGCTGCGCCATCGCGCGCAGTGCGGCGACGTCGAGACGCCGACGCCGAAGATCGCCGGCAGCGCGACCTGATACAACGGAGCCGGCACGCGCCGGCTCGATCCGAAATGGGGCGCCTGGGCGCCCCGTTTTCATTGGGCCGCCGGATGCGGCGGCGCGGCCGATTCGCGCAAGCGCAACTCGGGCAGGATTGCGCAACCGGGCCCGGCTTCGCCGTTCTCGAGTGCGTCGAGCAACGCGTGGGCGGCTTTGCGTCCGATTGCATCGGTGTCGACCCACATCGTCGTCAGCGACGGCCGGATTTCGCGAGCGAGCGCGACATCGTCGAACCCGGTGATCGACAATTGCAACGGCACCTCGAGACCCAGTGCCTGCGCCTCGAGCAGCGCGCCGAGCGCGAGTGCGTCGTTGCCGCAAATCACGGCCGTCGGCCGTGTCGCCGCGCTGTCGGCGATCGCGCGCAGGCTCGCACGCCCGAACGCGATCGTGGCAGCGCCCTCGTGCTGGTGCACCGGCCGGACCGCGAGCCCGCGCGCGGCAAGCGTGTCGTGAATGCCGCGCAGGCGGGCCTGCACGCGGTCGTTGTCCGTCGAAGGCTGCATGATGATCGCGAAATCGCGATGCCCGAGGTCGAGCAGGTGCGTGGTCAGTCGCGCGAATGCCGCGCGGTTGTCGAAGCCGATGCAGCAGTGCGGGCTGTCGTCGCGGTAAGCATAGGTAACGACGTACGGCACCCGATGCAGGTCGAGCAGTTCGAATACTTCCGGCGGATACGCTTCACCGACGAGCGACACGGCTTCGACGCCGCGCGACAGCATCGCGCGCACCTGCGCCAGCGCCTGCGCCGGATCGTAATTCGAGCAGCCCAGGAACAGGGTGATGCCGTGTTCGGCCATGACCGCCTGCATGCCCGCTACCTGCGACGCGAACACCTGGTCGTCGAGCGTCGGGATGATCGCGCCGGTGATGTGGGTGCGAGTGGACGCGAGTGCGCGGCCGGCTGCGTTGGGAATCCAGTTCAGTGCACGTGCCGCGTCGCGCACGCGCTGCTGTACGTCGGCCGACACCTTGCCGGGATCGTTGTAGACGCGCGAAACGGTCGCGGTCGACACGCCGGCGAGTTTCGCGACATCCCCGAGCACCGACCGGCCGCTGCCGCGGCGTGCGCGTGCCGTGCCGCCGTTGGGTGGAGGCGTACTCATCGGTTATCCCTGGACGCGGCTGTCCCGCAGACTTCGCACGTTGTCGGAAGCGCCATCGTTTACCCTCGATTCATCGTGGTCCCGCTTGCATTCTCAACTCAGCCTGTGAGAATGTAAGCGCTATCTTGATTCCAATCCGTATTATGGCAGACACAGGTTCCAGCCGCATTGTGAAGTTTTCGTTGACGACGGCCTTCCCGGCCATTTTGTCGATCGCAAATGTAAGCGGTTACATTCGATGATGAATCACGTAAAACCACCCCGGATCGCTGTCGTGGGCAGCATCAATGTCGACCTCGTCACGCATGCGCCGCGGCTGCCCGTACCGGGCGAAACGCTGCTCGGCACCACGTTCCAGACGGTCCACGGCGGCAAGGGCGCGAACCAGGCGGTGGCGGCCGCCCGCCTTGGCGCATCGGTCGCGATGATCGGCTGCGTCGGCGACGATGCGTTCGGGGCGCGTGTGTACGACGCGCTGGCGGCTGAACGCATCGACGTCACGCACCTGCACCGGATTGGCGGTGAGGCAACCGGAATCGCCACGATCACGGTCGATGCGCACGGGGCGAACAGCATCGTTGTCGTGCCTGGTGCGAACGCCTGTCTGGATGCCGAACGGATCGACGCGGCGCACGACGCGATCGCCGGCGCGGCGCTGATGGTGTGCCAGCTCGAGGTACCGATCACGACCGTTGTGCGTGCCATCGGCAGTGCGATCGCGCATCGCACGCCGGTGCTGCTCAATCCGGCGCCCGCGCAGCCGCTGTTCGACGCCTTGCTGGCCCGCGTCGACTACCTCGTGGTCAACGAGACGGAAGCGGAGTCGCTGACCGGCATCGCCGTCGGCGACGACGCATCGGCAGTGCGGGCCGCCGATGCGCTGCGCGCAAAGGGGGTCGGCAATGTGCTGGTCACGCTGGGTGCGCGCGGCGTCTGCTGGCGCGGCAGCGCAGGGAGCGGCCGCCATCAGGCAGTGGCGGTGGTCGCCGTCGATACGACGGCGGCCGGCGACACTTTCGTGGGCGGGTTCGCGGCCGCCCGGGCGAGCGGTGCGTCGATGGACGACGCAATCGCGTTCGGTCAGCGTGCGGCCGCGATCAGCGTCACGCGCCACGGCGCACAGACGTCGATTCCGACACGCGAAGAAGTGGCGCGCATGGCGGTCTAGATTCCGCGACGACGGAAAGGCCAGGCGGGCATTCATCGAAGATATGGAGACAAACGCAATGAACGAAGACCAGACTGTACCGACTGCGCCGCCACGTATCCGGCGCGGCCAGCGTATCGCGCTCGCGCTGCTGATGGCGAGCGGGATCGTCAACTATCTCGACCGCGGCACGCTGGCCGTCGCGAGTTCGGCAATCCGGAACGATCTCGGGCTGTCGCTCTCGCAGATGGGGTTGCTGCTGTCGGCCTTCTCGTGGAGCTATGCGCTGTGCCAGTTCCCGGTCGGTGGGCTGGTCGACCGCATCGGACCGCGCCGGCTGCTCGGCATCGGGCTGATCGTCTGGTCGTTCGCGCAGGCGGCGGGCGGCATCGTGGCCACTTTCGGCTGGTTCATCGTCGCGCGTATCGTGCTCGGCATCGGTGAGGCGCCGCAGTTCCCGTCGGCGGCGCGGGTCGTGAGCAACTGGTTTCCGGTGCGGGCGCGCGGTACGCCGACCGGGATCTTCAACGCGGCATCGCCGCTTGGTACCGCGCTCGCGCCGTTGTTGCTGTCGGTTCTCGTCGCATCGTTTGACTGGCGTTGGGCGTTCGTCGTGACGGGAGCACTCGGTCTCGTCGTCGCGGTCGTCTGGTTTGCGCTGTACCGCGATCCGGCCCGCGCGCAATTGACTGCGGCGGAGCGAGGGTATCTCGATGCCGATGCGCAGACTGCCGTCGCGATGCCGAAACTGACCTTTGCCGACTGGCGCAGCCTGTTCTCGCACGGCACGACCTGGGGCATGCTGATTGGATTCTTCGGTTCCGTGTATCTGAACTGGGTCTACCTCACCTGGCTGCCGGGCTACCTGACGATGGAGCGTCACATGAGCCTCATTCGCACCGGGTTTGCGGCATCCGTGCCGTTCCTGTGCGGGTTCATCGGCTCGCTGGTCGCTGGCTGGCTCTCGGATCTGGTGACGCGCCGCAGCCGCTCGCCGGTCGTGAGCCGGCGCAATGCGGTGGTCGTCGCGATGCTCGGGATGGTCGCGTTCACGATTCCGGCCGCGCTCGTGCAGAGCAACACGGTCGCGCTCGCCTGCATTTCGGTCGTGATCTTTCTCGCCAATGCGGCATCGGCATGTTCGTGGGCGCTCGCGACGGCCGCCGCACCGCCGAGCCGCATCGCATCGCTCGGCGCGATCCAGAATTTCGGCGGTTTCATCGGCGGTGCGCTCGCACCGATCCTGACCGGTGTCATTGCGCAGAAGTGGTCGTTCGTGCCGGCGTTGCTGACGGCGGCGGCAATCGCCTTCGCCGGCGCGATGGCCTATCTGCTGCTGGTGCGCAAGCCGATTCCCGAGCAGTCCGCGAGCGCCGCGCCCGGACCGCTGCCGGCCTGAGTCCGTCGGCTACACCCTGTATTCACTGAAGGAAGGAGAAACAGATGCAACCACATCAGCAGTCGACCGCGACCATCGAGGGGATCGTACCGGTGATGCTGACGCCGTTCGACGATGCCGGCGCGATCGACTACGCGGGCCTCGAGCGACTCATCGAATGGTATCTGGCGCACGGCTCGGATGCGCTGTTCGCGGTCGCGCAATCGAGCGAGATGCAATTCCTGAGTCTGGCCGAACGGGCGGAACTCGCGCGTTTCGTGGTCGAACGGGTGGCCGGGCGCGTGCCCGTCGTCGCGTCCGGGCACATCAGCGACGATCTCGATTCGCAGGTCGCGGAACTGCGCGCGGCGGCGGAATCGGGCGCGCAGGGCGTCGTGCTCGTGACCAACCGCCTCGATCCGCAACGCAAGGGCAGCACGGCGTTTCTCGACCATCTTCACAAGCTGCTCGCGCGCTTGCCGTCGGATCTGCCGCTCGGCCTGTATGAGTGTCCGGCGCCTTACCGGCGCCTGCTGTCTGACGACGAACTGCGTGCGTGCATCGATACCGGCCGCTTCGTGATGCTCAAGGACGTGAGTTGCGACCTGGAAAC
This sequence comes from Burkholderia cepacia GG4, assembly GCF_000292915.1. Taxonomy (NCBI): domain Bacteria; kingdom Pseudomonadati; phylum Pseudomonadota; class Betaproteobacteria; order Burkholderiales; family Burkholderiaceae; genus Burkholderia; species Burkholderia cepacia. The sequence continues at coordinate 2,137,138 of NC_018513.1, read as the reverse complement.
GGTGAAGCGACGCGTTGCGCTCGCCGCAGGATCGCCGCTGAAGATCCTGAATGCGAACGCCGCGATCGCGTGGGATGCGATGAAGGCGGGTTCCGCCGGCTTCAACGGCGTGTTCACCAATTTTCATCCCGATCTGTATCGATGGTTGCGCATGCAGGGCGACGCGAATCCGGCGCTCGCCGACGAGTTGTCGACGTTCCTGGTGGTCTCGGCGGTGTCGGAGGCACTGGGCTACCCGGCGCTCGCGAAGATCTATCACCAGCGGCTCGGCACGTTCGGGTCGATCCGTTGCCGAGCGATCGACTACGACGTGCGCGAGCGGTTCTGGGCGCTCGACGCGGTGCTCGACAAGATCGTGTCCGGTACCGAGCATTTCCGTCGGCGGATCGCAGCGCGCTAGGGCGGCCGATGTGGGGCGCCGTGCATGAAGCGCGCGCCCGATTGAGGTCAGGGCGGCGTCGAATCCGGAACGGACGAAAAAAACGCCGCGCGAGGCGGCGTTTTCCGGCAGGTTACATGTTCGGGTAATTCGGCCCGCCGCCGCCTTCCGGCGTGACCCACACGATGTTCTGCGTCGGGTCCTTGATGTCGCAGGTCTTGCAGTGCACGCAGTTCTGCGCGTTGATCACCAGGCGATCGCTGCCGTCGTCGTTCTTCACGAACTCGTACACGGCCGCCGGGCAGAAGCGCCCCTCCGGCCCCGCGTACGTGCGCAGGTTCACGTTCACCGGCACGTTCGCATCCTTCAGCGTCAGGTGCGCCGGCTGGTTCTCTTCGTGGTTCGTGTTCGAGATGAACACCGACGACAGCCGGTCGAACGTCAGCTTGCCGTCCGGCTTCGGGTACTCGATCGGCTGGCACTGCGACGCCGGCTTCAGCATCTCGTGGTCCGCATGCTTGTGGTGCAGCGTCCACGGCACGTTGCCGCCCATCACCTTCTGCTCGAGCCCGACCATCAGCGTGCCGAGGTACAGGCCCTTGGCCATCCACTGCTTGAAGTTGCGTGCGCGGTACAGCTCCGAGTACAGCCACGATTGCTTGAAGGCGTCCGGGTAGGCGTTGAGCTCGTCGCTCTGGCGGCCGGCCTGCACCGCGTCGAACGCGGCGTCTGCTGCCAGCATGCCGGTCTTGATCGCCGCGTGGCTGCCCTTGATCCGCGATGCGTTCAGGAAGCCCGCGTCGTCGCCGATCAGCGCGCCGCCCGGGAACACCGTCTTCGGCAGCGACAGCAGGCCACCGGCCGTGATCGCGCGCGCGCCGTACGACACTCGCTTGCCGCCTTCGAGGAACGCGCGGATCGACGGGTGCGTCTTGTAGCGCTGGAATTCCTCGAACGGCGACAGGTACGGGTTCGTGTAGCCGAGGCCCACCACGAAACCGACCACGACCTGGTTGTTGTCCATGTGATACAGGAACGAGCCGCCGTAGGTATCCGACTTCAACGGCCAGCCGGCCGTGTGGATCACGAGGCCCGGCTTGTGCTTCGCGGGATCGATTTCCCACAGTTCCTTGATGCCGATCCCGTAGGCCTGCGGATCCGCGTTCGCGTCGAGCTTGAACTTCGAGATCAGCTGACGGCCGAGATGACCCCGGCAGCCTTCGGCGAACAGCGTGTACTTCGCGTGCAGCTCCATGCCGAGCTGGAAGTTCTCGGTCGGCTCGCCGTCCTTGCCCACGCCCATGTTGCCGGTGGCGACGCCTTTCACCGAGCCGTCGTCGTTGTAGAGAATCTCCGCGGCGGGGAAGCCGGGGAAGATCTCGACACCGAGCGCTTCGGCCTGCTGGCCGAGCCAGCGCGTGACGTTGCCCAGCGAAATCACGTAGTTGCCGTGGTTCTGGAAGTTGGCGGGCAGCGCCCAGTTGGGCGTCGTGACCGCGCTCTTCTCGGACAGGAACAGGAAGCGGTCTTCCGTGACCTCGACGTCGAGCGGCGCGCCGCGTTCCTTCCAGTCGGGGAACAGTTCGTTGATCGCGCGCGGATCCATCACCGCGCCCGACAGGATGTGCGCGCCGATCTCGGAACCCTTCTCGAGCACGCACACGCCGATCTCGGTGCCTTTCTCGGCAGCCAGCTGCTTGAGCCGGATCGCGGCAGACAGCCCGGCGGGGCCGCCGCCGACGATCACGACGTCGTATTCCATCGATTCGCGCGGGCCGTATTGCTCGATGAGGCTTGCGGGGGTCATTGGCGTTCCTCTAACCGTTAGAATGCTTTTATTCGGGAGCGTATTGTCTGCGAAACGAAACGCTTGCCGCAACAACATGCGGCTAGATTAGCACGGTCGTTCTATTTTTTGTGCTAGGGTTATGCTGCGTGGGACAGGGTGCCCGCTGCGGCGAAACGACATCGAAAGGGGATGTGCAATGGGTCGATCGATCAATCTGGAAGGCAAGGTTGCGCTGGTCACGGGCGCGTCGAGCGGCCTCGGACAGCGCTTTGCGCAGGTGCTGTCGCAGGCGGGTGCGAAGGTCGTGCTCGCGAGCCGCCGTGTCGAGCGCCTGAAGGAATTGCGCGCGGAGATCGAGGCGGAGGGCGGTGCCGCGCATGTCGTGTCGCTCGATGTCACCGACGTGCAGAGCATCAAGGCAGCCGTCGCGCATGCGGAGACGGAAGCCGGCACGATCGACATCCTGGTGAACAATTCGGGCGTCTCGACGATGCAGAAGCTCGTCGACGTGACGCCGGCCGATTTCGAGTTCGTGTTCGACACCAACACGCGCGGCGCGTTTTTCGTCGCGCAGGAAGTCGCGAAGCGGATGATGATGCGCTCGAACGGCAACGGCAAGCCGCCGTACCGGATCATCAACATCGCGTCGGTGGCCGGTCTGCGCGTGTTTCCGCAGATCGGACTGTATGCGATGAGCAAGTCGGCGGTCGTGCAGATGACGCGCGCGATGGCCCTCGAATGGGGCCGCCACGGGATCAACGTCAACGCGATCTGTCCGGGCTATATCGATACCGAAATCAATCATTACCTGTGGGAAACCGAGCAGGGCCAGAAGCTGGAGTCGATGCTGCCGCGTCGGCGAGTCGGCAAGCCGCAGGATCTCGACGGGCTGTTGTTGCTGCTCGCGGCCGACGAGTCGCAGTTCATCAATGGCTCGATTATCTCCGCCGACGACGGCTTCGCCCTCGCCTGAGTGGATGACGTTCAGTAACCAAGAAGACTGCAATGAGTGATTATTCCCCTGTTTTTGAGATGTCGATGCCGATCCGCTGGGGTGACATGGATGCGTTCGGCCACGTGAACAACACGGTCTATTTCCGTTACATGGAGCAGGCCCGCATCTCGTGGTTCGAGGAACTCGGCATCGCGGGCGGCAACGGCGAGGGGCAGGGGCCCGTGATCGTCACGGCGTCGATGGAGTTCCTGAAGCAACTGCATTATCCGGGCGACGTGATCGCCAGGATGTCGGCCGCGAAGCCGGGCCGCAGCAGCCTCGACACGGGTTTCGAGCTCAGGCGTGCGGACGATCCGCAGCACGTCTATGCACGCGGCCACGCACGCTGCGTATGGGTCGACTATGCGCTCGGCAAGTCGGTGCCGCTGCCGCAATTGCTGCGCGATACGGTCGAGCGCGCGCTCGCGGAGAAGGTCGACTGAGCGCCGCGGCGGCGAAGCCGGCGCCCGGGCGCCGGGGTGTCGTGATTTCCGGGTAGCCCCGAATCGGCCGCGACATGCGGCCGATCGTCATTCCGGGGCGCCGTTCACTGGCCGAGCAGGCGCTGCAGCAGTTCCGGCGTGTTGTTCGTGCCGTACTTGCGCATCAGCCGTGCGCGGTAGATGTCGACGGTGCGCGAACTGATGTCGAGCACGCGCCCGATCTGCTTGCTGGTCTTGCCAGTGGCGAGCTGTGCGGCGATCTCGCGTTCGCGCGGTGTCAGTTCCACGGCGACTCGGCGTGTCGCGCTCAGGTCCTCGAAGGTCCACACGCCGGCCGCGAGCGGCGCGGTGCGGTCGAGCGCGCGGCCCGTGACGTGGCACCAGAACAGCTCACCGTCGGCGCGTTTCATGATTCTGTCATCGGCGTAGGTGCCGTTCGCGATCATCACGCGCGAGATACGTTCGCCGATGCGCTGGAATTCGTCCGGCGACGGATAGAGCACCTCGTACGATTTCCCGATCAGGTCGGCCCGCGTGCAGCGGAAGATCGACGCGAGCGCGTCGTTGCAGTCCTCGATCACGCGGTCGCGCGACATCACGAGGCCGAGCGGCGCGAGGTGAAAGGCAGTCTGGTAATCGAGAGCGGGCATGGTGCAGGCAAGCGGAGGCAAATGCTTATGTATTTTTGCGTATTGTGCCGCATCGGCGCCACATCGTACCCTTTCAGGCATCTCGTGGCGGTTTGTCGCGATATAAAAACAGCGCGCCTCGACGCAGGCATCGCCGTGCATGCATAGAATGATGCGGCGGGCTTGCGGCCCAGTGGGCGCGTGAACCGGTTTTGCTGGTTTCCATAGAGGAAGGGACAAACAGATGAACAAAGTCTATCCTGGCGCGGCTGCCGCGCTGGAAGGGATCGTCCGCGACGGACAGACCTTCGCGGTGGGTGGCTTCGGCCTGTGCGGGATTCCCGAGGCGCTGATCGCGGCACTGCGCGATTCCGCCGTCAAGGGCATCACCTGCATCAGCAACAATGCGGGCGTCGACGGCTTCGGTCTCGGCCTGCTGCTGGAAACGCGCCAGATCAAGAAGATGATCTCGTCGTACGTCGGCGAGAACAAGGAGTTCGAGCGCCAGTACCTGGCCGGCGAACTCGAGCTCGAATTCACGCCGCAGGGCACGCTCGCCGAGAAGCTGCGTGCGGGCGGTGCCGGCATCCCCGCGTTCTTCACGAACACGGGCTACGGCACCGTGATCGCGGAAGGCAAGGAAACGCGCCAGTTCGGCGATCGCCAGTACGTGCTCGAGCCGTCGCTGACGGCCGACGTCGCGCTGGTGAAGGCGTGGAAAGCAGACAAGTCCGGCAACCTGATCTATCGCCGCACTGCGCGCAACTTCAACCCGATGTGTGCGATGGCGGGCAAGATCACCGTGGCGGAAGTCGAGGAGATCGTCGAGAACGGCGAACTCGATCCGGACCAGGTCCATACGCCGGGGATCTTCGTGCAGCGCATCGTGCTGAACGCGACGCCTGAAAAACGCATCGAACAACGCGTCGTACGCGCGAAAGGAGACTGACATGGCCTGGAATCGTGACCAGATGGCCGCGCGCGCGGCGAAGGAACTGCAGGACGGCTTCTACGTGAACCTCGGCATCGGCTTGCCGACACTCGTCGCGAACCACGTGCCGGAAGGTGTCGAAGTCTGGCTGCAGTCGGAGAACGGCCTGCTCGGCATCGGCCCGTCGCCGACCGAGGACGAAGTCGACGCCGACCTGATCAACGCCGGCAAGCAGACCGTCACGACGCTGCCGGGCTCGTCGATCTTCTCGTCGGCCGATTCGTTCGCGATGATCCGCGGTGGCCACATCAACCTCGCGATCCTCGGCGCGATGCAGGTCAGCAAGAAGGGCGACCTCGCGAACTGGATGATCCCCGGCAAGATGATCAAGGGGATGGGCGGTGCGATGGATCTCGTCGCGGGCGTGAAGCGCGTCGTCGTGCTGATGGAGCATGTCGCGAAGGGCGACCAGCACAAGATTCTCGACGAATGCAACCTGCCGCTGACGGGTGTCGGCGTGGTCGACCTGATCATCACCGATCTCGGCGTGATCGAAGTGACGCCGGACGGCCTGAAGGTGCTCGAGCTCGCCGATGGCGTCAGCGCGGAAGAAATCCAGGCGAAGACCGGCGCGCCGCTCGATGTGAGCGCGGTCGCGTAAGTTCGCCGCGCGCGAGCGTGGTTGCGGCGCCCCGCATGCCGGACGACGGCACGCGGGGCGTTTGTCATTGGTGGCGGGTGAACGGCGCATCCGCGTCCCGGTTGCGCCGACTCGCCTGAGCGAAGCGGTTTACAATCGTTTGCATCGGGCGGCACAAGCGGGCACAAGCGATGTCCCGCCGTGCCGCCCCCGTTCGACAGGATGCCAACGATGCCAACAACCTCAGCGAATCCTCCGGTTCCCCGTCAGCGGCGCGTGCAATGTGCAAGCGTCGCCGGCCTTCACCACGTCGCCTATACCGAATGGGGCGATCCCGCCAATCCGCGCGTGCTGGTCTGCGTGCACGGCCTGACCCGTTCGGGGCGCGATTTCGACCGGCTTGCCGCCGCGCTGTCCGATACGTATCGCGTCGTTTGCCCCGACGTCGTCGGGCGCGGCCGCTCCGACTGGCTCGCCGACCCGCGGCTTTACGCGATTCCGCAATATGTGGCCGACATGGTGACGCTGATCGCGCGGCTCGACGTCGAATCGGTCGACTGGTTCGGCACGTCGATGGGCGGGCTGATCGGGATGGCGCTCGCCGGGTTGTCCGGTTCGCCGCTGCGCCGGATGATCGTCAACGACGTCGGCCCGCGCATCGAGCCCGATTCGCTGACGCGCATCGGCGAATACCTCGGCGTGCAGCCGCGCTTCGCGACCGAGCAGGAAGGCATCGACTACCTGACGTCGCTTTCGCTGCCGTTCGGCGCGCTGTCCGGCGACGAGTGGCGCGAGATCAACGCGCCGTTGCTGCGCGAACTGCCCGAGGGCGACTGGACGATGCGCTACGATCCGCGCATTGCCGAACCGTTCAAGGCGACCACGCCCGAACTGGCCGCGCTCGGCGAGGCCGCGCTGTGGCGCGCGATCGAGACGACGGACGCGTCGCTGCTCGTCGTGCGGGGTGAAAGCTCCGACCTGCTGTCGCGCGACACGGTCGCCGAGATGGTGCGCCGCGGCCGGCATGTGGCGCGGGTCGAGATTCCGGGCGCGGGCCATGCGCCGGCATTCACCCGTGCCGACCAGATTGCGCTCGCACGCCGGTTTTTCGTCGAAGGCGTTGCATAAACGCGTCATAATATGCGGTTCGGCGGCACGCGGGCCGCGTCGTCGCCGATTCTTCACCCACTCATACGACCGGAACATTCCATGGCAGTCATTCGTCACCACGTCGGGGCCCGTCTCTCCGAAACCGCGATCCACAACGGTACCGTGTATCTGGCCGGCCAGATCGCCGAAGACACGACCCAGGACATCAAGGGCCAGACGCGCGAAGTGCTCGGCCACATCGACCGGCTGCTCGCCGAAGCGAACAGCGACAAGGCGCATCTGCTGTCGGTGCAGATCTACATTTCGGATCTCGCGAACTTCGAAGGCATGAACGCGGAGTGGGACGCGTGGGTCGCGCAGGGCAACACGCCGCCGCGCGCCACCGTCGAGGCGAAGCTCGCGGATCCGGCGCTGCTCGTCGAGATCGTCGTCGTCGCCGCGCAGCGGAGCTGAGCGAAGCACCACGATGACCGCAATACGCCAGGCCGTGCGATGACCGAGTCCGTTTCCGCTTCTTCCGTCGCTGCGCCGTCGTTCGACGACGTGCTCGCGTTCGTGCGCGAGCGGGCCGGCGACGCGCGCCTGTCGTCGGGCGAGCTGCTCGCCGATCACTCGGCGGGCACGGCGTCGATCATGCGTACGCTGAACGTCGATCCGCACGCGATGCAGGCGGCTGCGCTGTTCGTGCTGACGCCGCATCTGAGCGATCCCGGGCGCGAGCTGACCGAGCGGTTCGGCGAAGAGGTCGCGCGGCTCGTGGCCGACGTGCGCAAGCTGCTGCGGCTCGGCACCGTCAGCCTGCGCGCCGCGCAGAATGCGAAGCCCGACACCGGGCGCGACGCAGCGGAAGAGCGGCGCACGCAGATCGAGGCGCTGCGCAAGATGCTGCTCGCGTTCGCGCAGGACATCCGCGTGGTGCTGATCCGGCTTGCGTCGCGGCTGCAGTCGCTGCGCTACTACGCGGCAGCGAAGATCGATCCGCCGCCCGACGTCGCGCGTGAGACGCTCGAGATCTACGCGCCGCTCGCGAACCGTCTCGGCATCTGGCAACTGAAGTGGGAGCTCGAGGATCTCGCGTTCCGCTTCGAGGATCCGGTCACCTACAAGCGCATCGCCAAACTGCTCGACGAGAAGCGCATCGAACGCGAGGCGTACGTTGCGGAGGCGATCGAGCGGTTGCAGCACGAGCTGGCGGAAGCGCACATCCCGGCCGACGTGAGCGGGCGGCCCAAGCACATCTACAGCATCTGGCGCAAGATGCGCGGCAAGGAGCTCGATTTCTCCGAGCTGTACGACGTGCGCGCATTCCGCGTGATCGTGCCGGACATCAAGGATTGCTACGCGGTGCTCGGCATCGTGCATCACCTGTGGCAGCCGGTGCCGAAGGAATTCGACGACTACATCTCGAGGCCGAAGCCGAACGGCTACAAGTCGCTGCATACGGTCGTGATCGGCGACGACGGCCGTGCGTTCGAAGTGCAGATCCGCACGCAGGACATGCACCGGTTTGCCGAGTATGGCGTCGCCGCGCACTGGCGCTACAAGGAGGCGGGCGCGCGCGGCTATGGCGGTCAGTTCTCTGCGAGCGACAAGTACGACGAGAAGATCGCCTGGCTGCGCCAGTTGCTCGCGTGGAAGGACGACGTCGAGGACGGCGCCGAAGTGTCCGGCGACAAGGCGTGGGCGCAGTTGCGCGAGACGTCGCTCGACGACGATCACATCTACGTGCTGACGCCGCAGGCGCGCGTAATCGCGCTGCCGCAGGGCGCGACGCCGGTCGATTTCGCCTACCACCTGCACAGCGAGCTCGGCCATCGTTGCCGCGGCGCGCGCGTCGACGGCGTGATGGTGCCGCTGAATACGTCGCTCGCGAACGGCCAGACGGTCGAGATCGTCGCGGTGAAGGAGGGCGGGCCGTCACGCGACTGGCTGAACCTGCAGCTCGGTTATCTGAAGAGCCCGCGCGCGCGACAGAAGGTGCGTGCGTGGTTCAACTCGATCGAGCAGGAAGAGAACATCGCGCATGGCCGCGCGCTCGTCGAAAAGACGCTGCAGCGCGAGGGCAAGACGTCGGTCAACCTCGACAACCTCGCCACGAAGCTCGGCTTCAAGTCGCCCGAGGAATTGTTCTCGGTCGTCGGCAAGGAAGAGTTCAGCCTGCGCAACGTCGAGCACGCGCTCTCCGATGCGCCGCCGCCCGAACATGCGCCTGAGGCACCCGCCGATTTCGAGAAGCGCAGCAGCGGGGCGAGCGTCGCGCACGGCGCGTCGACCGGCGTGCTGGTGGTGGGCGTCGATGCACTGCTGACCCAGCTTGCGCGCTGCTGCCGTCCGGCGCCGCCCGACCCGATCAGCGGTTTCGTGACGCGCGGCAAGGGGATGTCGATCCATCGCAGCGACTGTCCGACGTTCCGGCGGATGGTCGAGCGCGCGCCGGAGCGCGTGCTGCAGACGACCTGGTCGGCCGACGTGCTCGGCGGACGCGGCGCGTCCGTCTATCCGGTCGACCTGATGATCGAGGCGAGCGACCGGCAGGGATTGCTGCGCGACATCTCCGAAGTGTTCGCGCGCGAGAAGATGAACGTGGTGGGCGTGAAGACGCAGAGCCGCCGCAATGCGGCATTCATGCAGTTCACGGTCGAGGTGACGAATTCGGCACAGGTGCAGCGTGCGTGCACGCTGCTCGGTGAAGTGACGGGCGTCGTGCGGGCGGGGCGCAAGGCGTGACGCTCCCGTAATGGGGTTGGAACACGGTTATTTTGCTGCGGCCGCATAAAAACACTTGCCAAGCGTGCGTCAGCTCCATATAATCTTAGCTTCTCTAGGCTCGTAGCTCAGCTGGTTAGAGCACCACCTTGACATGGTGGGGGTCGTTGGTTCGAGTCCAATCGAGCCTACCAACGAATTGAGAATGCCCGGTTTCCGGGTGTTCGATGCAGTAAATAACTCAACGCGAACAAGGCGAATACGGTTATGACACCGCGAACGTTGACCGAAACCTTTTCGGAGCGACGCTAGTCGAGGAACGTTTTCGCCCTTTCAGTTTGAGTGAAGTATCGAATGCGGCCCCTCGAAAGCGGGGCCGCATTTTTTTTGTCGCGAAATTTTCGCGCGTGACTTTTATATCGCGTGCCTGGTTTGCCGCCCACTGTCGGCATCACGGAGATTGCTATGGTTTCGATACGCTTGCCTGACGGCTCAGTTCGACAATACGAGCATCCGGTGACAGTTGCCGAGGTTGCAGCCTCGATCGGTCCCGGCCTTGCGAAGGCTGCGCTTGGTGGCAAGCTCGACGGCGAACTCGTCGATACGTCCACGGTGATCGATCGCGACGCATCGCTCGCGATCGTCACGGACAAGGACGCCGACGGTCTCGACATCATCCGTCACTCGACCGCGCACTTGCTCGCGTACGCTGTGAAGGATCTGTATCCGGATGCGCAGGTGACGATCGGTCCGGTGATCGACAACGGCTTCTACTACGACTTCTCGTACAACCGTCCGTTTACGCCGGAAGATCTGGAAAAGATCGAAAAGCGCATGCAGGAACTCGTGAAGAAGGATGAGCCGGTCACGCGCCGCGTCGTGTCGCGCGACGAGGCGGCTGGCTATTTCCGCAGCCTCGGCGAGAAGTACAAGGCCGAGATCATCGAATCGATTCCGCAAAGCGACGAAATCAAGCTGTACTCGCACGGCGGCTTCACCGACCTGTGCCGCGGCCCGCACGTGCCGTCGACCGGCAAGCTGAAGGTCTTCAAGCTGATGAAGGTCGCGGGCGCGTACTGGCGCGGCGACTCGAAGAACGAGCAGCTGCAGCGCATCTACGGTACCGCCTGGACGAAGAAGGAAGACCAGGATCAATACCTGCACATGCTCGAGGAAGCGGAAAAGCGCGACCACCGCAAGCTCGGCAAGCAGCTCGACCTGTTCCACATGCAGGAAGAGTCGCCGGGCATGGTGTTCTGGCATCCGAAGGGCTGGGCGCTGTGGCAGCAGGTCGAGCAGTACATGCGCCGCCGCGTGAACGACGCCGGCTATCTCGAGATCAAGACGCCGATGATCATGGACCGCTCGCTGTGGGAAGCGTCGGGCCACTGGCAGAACTACCGCGAGAACATGTTCACGACGGAGTCGGAGAAGCGCGACTACGCGATCAAGCCGATGAACTGTCCGGGTCACGTTCAGGTGTTCAAGCACGGCCTGCGCTCGTATCGCGACCTGCCGCTGCGCTACGCGGAATTCGGTTCGTGCCATCGCAACGAAGCGTCGGGCGCGCTGCATGGCCTGATGCGCGTGCGCGGCTTCGTGCAGGACGATGCGCACATCTTCTGTACGGAAGAGCAGTTCATTTCCGAATCGATCGCGTTCAACACGCTGGCGATGAGCGTGTACAAGGATTTCGGGTTCGAGCACATCGACATCAAGCTGTCGCTGCGCCCTGACCAGCGTGCGGGCACCGACGAAACGTGGGATCGCGCCGAGCAGGGCCTGCGCGACGCGCTGACGGCGTGCGGCCTGTCGTGGGAAGAGCTGCCGGGCGAGGGTGCGTTCTATGGCCCGAAGATCGAATACCACATCAAGGATGCGCTCGGCCGCTCGTGGCAGTGCGGCACGCTGCAGCTCGACATGGTGCTGCCGGAGCGCCTCGGCGCCGAGTACGTCGCTGAAGACAACAGCCGTCGCCGGCCCGTGATGCTGCACCGTGCGATCGTCGGTTCGATGGAGCGATTCCTGGGGATTCTGATCGAGCACCATGCCGGCGCGATGCCGGCCTGGCTCGCGCCGTTCCAGGCAATTGTGCTCAATATCGCCGAAAGTCAGGCCGAATATGCACAATCTCTGGCCCAAACGTTGCAAAAACAAGGGGTTAGAGTGGCGGCCGATTTGCGCAACGAGAAGATTAGCTATAAAATACGCGAGCACACGCTGGAAAAGGTGCCTTATCTCCTCGTCGTGGGCGATAAGGAGCGTGATGCGCAAACGGTAGCCGTGCGTGCCCGTGGCGGCGTCGACCTTGGCGTTATGCCGGTCGAAGCCTTCGTTGAGCGTCTGCAGGAAGACCTGCGCTCGTTCAAGTAACCGCCCTGGCAGCGCGGCTCGTTTTTTTAATTTTTAGAGGAAACGTAACATCGCTACTGATAAGTCGTCGCATCGCATCAACGGTGAAATCACTGCGCCGGAAGTGCGTCTGGTCGGGCTCGAGAACGAACCGCTCGGTATCGTAAAACTCGCTGATGCTTTCCGTAAATCGGAAGAACTGGATGTTGACCTGGTGGAAATCGCGCCGCAAGCGGTTCCCCCGGTTTGCCGTCTGATGGATTACGGCAAGTTCAAGTACCAGGAATCGAAGAAGCAGCACGAAGCGAAGCTGAAGCAGAAGGTCATCCAGGTCAAGGAAGTCAAGTTCCGCCCGGGTACCGATGACGGTGACTACAACGTCAAGCTTCGCAACCTCGTGCGCTTCCTCGAAGAGGGCGACAAGACGAAGATCACGTTGCGTTTCCGCGGTCGCGAAATGGCTCACCAGGAGATCGGTATGCGGATGCTTGAGCGTCTGCGCACGGATCTCGAGGAAGTCGGCCAGGTCGAGCAGATGCCGAAGATGGAAGGGCGCCAGATGATCATGGTGCTCTCGCCGAAGAAAAAGAAGTAACGGGCCCGCGCGCTTGCCGCGCAGGTTCGGCAGTGGTTCGGCGCGTTGCCCGGTCAGGGCGACGTGCCAGCAATGACGGCGGCTGCGCAAGCGGTTCGCCGTACACAAGTGGACTGGGTTTCGAAGGGCGGGTCAAGGGCGCAAGCCAACCGCACACCCATCGCCATCTAATAAACTGGAGTTGTTCGTCATGCCTAAGATGAAGACCAAGAAGAGTGCTGCAAAGCGCTTCGTGGTGCGTCCGGGCGGTACCGTCAAGCGCGGTCAAGCCTTCAAGCGTCACATCCTGACCAAGAAAACCACGAAGAACAAGCGTCACCTGCGCGGCGCAACGGCAGTTCATGATTCCGATCTGAACTCCGTCCGCGCGATGCTGCCGTTCGCGTAACCCCTCAACTGATACTCTAAGGAGAGAAACATGCCTCGAGTCAAACGTGGGGTAACCGCACGGGCCCGCCACAAGAAGATCATCAACCTGGCCAAGGGTTATCGCGGCCGTCGCAATAACGTCTACCGCATCGCCAAGCAGGCGGTGATGCGCGCTGGTCAGTACGCGTACCGCGATCGCCGCAACAAGAAGCGTGTGTTCCGCGCACTGTGGATCACGCGTATCAACGCGGCAGTTCGCCAGCACGACATGACCTACAGCGTGTTCATCAACGGCCTGAAGAAGGCGTCGATCGAACTCGACCGTAAGGTCCTGGCCGACATGGCGGTGTTCGACAAGGCTGCTTTTGCTGCGATCGTCAAGCAGGTGAAAGCCGCCGTTGCAGCCTAATTGCGAAATTAGCACTGCGTGGTTAGTTGCAGCGACGTTCCGGTAGTCTCGGCCGCTGCAGCGAAAACGGGGCTCTTCCGAGCCCCTTTTTTGTTTGGTGGGCGATTTCGCACGCCAAGATCGAATGACGTTGGAAATGATGGGATCTATGGATCTGGACCAGATTGTCGCCGACGCGCAGCAGTCCTTCGAACAGGCTGCCGACATCACCACGCTCGAAAACGAGAAAGCACGATTTCTCGGCAAGTCGGGTGCGCTGACCGAGTTGCTCAAGGGCCTCGGCAAGCTCGATCCCGAAGCACGCAAGACCGAAGGCGCACGCATCAACGTCGTGAAGCAGCAGGTTGAAGCCGCGCTGACCGCACGTCGCCAGGCGCTCGCCGACGCGCTGCTGAACCAGCGCCTCGCCGCCGAGGCAATCGACGTCACGCTGCCGGGCCGCGGCGCCGGTGCAGGCAGCCTGCACCCCGTGATGCGCACCTGGGAGCGCGTCGAACAGATTTTCCGCTCGATCGGCTTCGACGTGGCCGATGGTCCCGAAATCGAGACCGACTGGTACAACTTCACGTCGCTGAACAGCCCGGAGAACCATCCGGCGCGTTCGATGCAGGACACCTTCTACGTCGAAGGCAAGGATGCCGACGGCCGCCAACTGCTGCTGCGCACGCACACGAGCCCGATGCAGGTGCGTTACGCGCGCATGAACCGTCCGCCGATCAAGGTGATCGCGCCGGGCCGCACGTATCGCGTCGACAGCGATGCGACCCACTCGCCGATGTTCAATCAGGTCGAGGGGCTGTGGATCGACGAAAACATCAGCTTCGCCGACCTCAAGGGCGTCTATACCGATTTCCTGAAGAAATTCTTCGAGCGCGACGACATCCTCGTGCGCTTCCGTCCGTCGTATTTCCCGTTCACGGAACCGTCGGCCGAGATCGACATGATGTTCGAGCACGGCAAGAACGCCGGCAAATGGCTCGAGATCTCCGGCTCGGGGCAGGTGCATCCGACCGTGATCCGCAACATGGGCCTCGATCCCGAGCGCTACATCGGCTTCGCGTTCGGCAGCGGCCTCGAGCGCCTGACGATGCTGCGCTACGGCGTCCAGGATCTCCGGCTGTTCTTCGAGAACGATCTGCGTTTCCTGCGCCAGTTCGCCTAACGCAAGCGCCGCGCCGACATGTGCCCGCGCACGCCCCGCCGGACGTTTCCGACGGGGCCCGGGCGTCGATCTAACCTGTTTCGAACGTAGACATCCATGCAATTCCCTGAATCCTGGTTGAGAACCTTTGTCGACCCGCAGCTGACGACCGACGAACTGTCGCACGCGCTGACGATGGCGGGGCTCGAAGTCGAATCGCTGAGCAAGGCTGCGCCGCCGACGTCGAAGATCGTCGTCGGCCGCGTGCTCGAAGTCGTCAAGCATCCGGATGCGGACAAGCTCAATGTCTGCCAGGTCGACGCCGGCACCGGCGCGACGCTGAATATCGTGTGCGGCGCACCCAACGTGGCGCCCGGCATCAAGGTGCCGGTTGCGCTGGTCGGCGCGGAACTGCCGCCGGCAGAAGAGGGCGGCAAGCCGTTCGCGATCAAGCTGTCGAAGCTGCGCGGCGTGGAGAGCCAGGGGATGCTGTGCTCGGCGCGCGAGCTGAAGCTGTCCGAGGACCACAGCGGCCTGCTGATCCTGCCGCAAGACACGCCAGTCGGCCAGGACATCCGCGACACGCTCAATCTCGACGACACGATCTTCGAAATCAAGCTGACACCGAACAAGGCCGACTGCCTGTCGGTGTTCGGCATCGCGCGCGAGACGGCTGCGATCACCGGCGCGCCGCTGACGCCGGTCGACATCCGTCCGGTGCGCGTCGAGCTCGACGAGACGCTCCCCGTGCGCATCGCTGCGCCCGATCTGTGCGGCCGCTTCTCGGGCCGCGTGATCCGCGGCGTGAACGCGCATGCGAAGACGCCGCAATGGATGGTCGAACGCCTCGAGCGTTCGGGCCAGCGCAGCGTGTCTGCGCTCGTCGATATCTCGAACTACGTGATGTTCGAGCTCGGCCGTCCGTCGCACGTGTTCGACCTGGACAAGATCCACGGCGGCATCGAGGTGCGCTGGGGCAAGCGCGGCGAGTCGCTGAAGCTGCTGAACGGCAACACGGTCGAACTCGACGAAACGGTTGGCGTGATTTCGGACGACCGTCAGGTCGAAAGCCTCGCGGGCATCATGGGCGGCGACAGCACGGCCGTCACGCTCGACACGACCAACATCTACCTGGAAGCCGCGTTCTGGTGGCCGGACAGCATCCGCGGCCGTGCGCGCAAGTACAACTTCTCGACCGATGCGGCCCATCGCTTCGAGCGCGGCGTCGACTATGCGACGACTGTCGAGCACGTCGAGCGCATCACGCAGCTGATTCTCGAGATCTGCGGCGGCAAGGCCGGCCCGGTCGACGACCAGGCGGTGAACCTGCCGCAGCGCGCACCGGTGAAGATGCGCGTGTCGCGCGCGAACCGCATCATCGGCGTGAAGATCGACGCCGACGAGATCGCGGACATCTTCACGCGCCTGCGCCTGCCGTTCGAGCGTGCTGACGACGCATTCCTGGTCACGCCGCCGTCGCACCGCTTCGACATCGAGATCGAGGAAGACCTGATCGAGGAAGTCGCGCGCATTTACGGCTTCGAGAAGATTCCGGCGCGTCCGCCGGTCGCGACGAGCGAGATGCGCGCGACCAACGAGACGCAGCGTTCGATCCATGACATCCGTCATGCGCTGGCGGCACGCGACTATGCGGAAACGGTCAACTTCAGCTTCGTCGATGCGGAGTGGGAGCACGACTTCGCCGGCAACGACAACCCGATCCGCCTGCTGAACCCGATCGCGAGCCAGCTGTCGGTGATGCGCACGACGTTGTTCGGCAGCCTGATCTCGGTGCTGCGCCACAACCTGAACCGTCGCGCGGATCGCGTGCGCGTGTTCGAAACGGGCCGTGTGTTCCTCGCCGATCCGTCGGTGAAGGCTGGCGAACTGACCGTCGAAGGCTACACGCAGCCGAAGCGGGTCGGCGCGCTCGCGTACGGCCCGGCGGTCGACGAGCAGTGGGGCGTGGCAACCCGTGCGGTCGATTTCTTCGACGTGAAGGGCGATCTCGAGGCGCTGCTCGCGCCGGCCGCCGCGCGTTTCGTGAAGGCCGAGCATCCGGCCCTCCATCCGGGCCGCAGCGCACGCATCGAAGTCGATGGCCGCGCAGTCGGCTGGATCGGCGAGCTGCATCCGCGCCTGATGCAGAAGTACGAGCTGCCGCATGCACCGGTGATGTTCGAAATCGACGCCGACGCGCTGATCGCGCGTGCGCTGCCGGCACCGACCGACGTGTCGAAATTCCCGCCGGTGCGTCGCGATATCGCCGTCGTGGTCGATCAAGCGGTCGAGGTTCAGGCACTTTTCGATGAAATGAAGAAGGCGCTGGCCGAGGACGCCTGCCGATTCGTTCAGAAGGTTGTACTCTTCGACGAATTTCGTGCAAAATCAAATACTTCCGGTGGTCTTGCCGCGCACGAGAAGAGCCTTGCCTTCCGCGTGACGCTGCAGGATGCGGCTGGCACGCTACAGGACGAGGTCGTCGATCAGGCGATCCAGACGCTGGTCGAGCGGATGGCTCGTGCTGGTGCGCGCCTGCGCGGCTAAGGAGAGGGGCCGCCCGTTCGCGGGTGGCTTTTCCCCATCGTAAGTTTTGGTTTAACGCGCTGTATGGCAGATATGAACGACATGACCTCGAGTGAATTCGAAGCCCTCCTGACGGCGCAACGCAGCGCCATGAACCGCGACGCTTCGGCGCCGGCGTCCACCGAGACGCCGACGCTGACGAAAGCGGAACTGGCGGAGCTGCTGTTCGACAGCGTCGGGCTGAACAAGCGTGAAGCGAAGGACATGGTCGAGGCGTTTTTCGAAGTGATCCGCGACGCCCTCGAAAACGGTGAGAGCGTCAAGCTGTCGGGGTTCGGCAACTTCCAGCTGCGCGACAAGCCGCAGCGTCCGGGTCGTAATCCGAAGACGGGCGAGGCGATCCCGATCGCGGCCCGCCGGGTGGTAACCTTCCACGCGAGCCAGAAGCTGAAGGCGCTGGTCGAAAACGGCGCGGAGTAAGGCTCCGCGCGCTGAGGTCTCCGCGCGGCCGCCGCGCACCCTTTACCGACGGTTAACCGACGATGACCACTACGGTTGAGAAAGTCGTCTTGCCTCCGATTCCCGCGAAGCGCTACTTCACGATCGGCGAAGTCAGCGAACTGTGTGGGGTCAAGCCGCACGTGCTGCGTTACTGGGAACAGGAATTCACGCAGTTGCGGCCGGTGAAGCGGCGCGGCAATCGCCGGTATTATCAGCACCACGAAGTGCTGCTGATCCGGCGGATTCGCGAGTTGCTGTACGAACAGGGGTTCACGATCAACGGGGCGCGCAACCGGCTCGATTCGCCGGGCGGCGAACGCGCCGCCGCAGCACCGGTCGAGCCCGACGTGCCGGTCGCCGATGTGCGTGCGCCGGGCAAGCCGGGTGCAGCGGTCGACGTGATCGCATTGCGACAGGCGCTTCTCGATGTGATCGACGGACTGAAGCACGACTGAGCGCGACGCGCGAATAGCAGAAAGAGCCCGGTTGGCGAAGCGCCACCGGGCTTTTTTCATGCAGGCGGGCGATGCACGTCAGCGCGCTGCGAGCGGATTCGGCTTGCCCATGTCGACGACGAGCGTGCCGTCCGGCAGCATCCGCACCGAACCCTGCGCGACCTGGCTGCGGTAGCCGTACAGGTCGAAACGCATCGGGCCGGCCTTGGCCGAATTCCGGATCAACGCGCGCACGTTCAGTTCGAGCACATTGAACATCTTCATGTCGCCGCCCTCCATCCACATGTAGCTCGACGCGTCGATTTGCGGCCGCTTCGGCACGGGCACGTCGGCGGCTCGCCGGAACGTGAGGCGCAGCCCGTCGCGTTCGACCGTCGCGTGGCCGAGCTTGCCGTTCAGGATCGGCGGCGGAAACACCGTGTACTGGTCGAGCACGAGCGCGTCGCCGCGCAGTTCCGCGCCGCGGCGCTGCAGCGGCGTCAGCGACGCGAGCTCGATGCCGAGCGAGCGCAGTAGCTGCGCCTGCGGGATGCCGAGCACCGACACCTGCGACGGTTTGAATGCTAGGTGCCGGTCGTCGAGCACCGAGAGCGAGCCCTTCATGTCGGTCGGCAGCCACACGCCGGGCACATGGTTCCAGAGCTTGATGCCGCCCTGGACACGCAGGTCCTGGCCATCCGCGCTCAATTGCAGGTCGTTCAGCGAGCGCGGCGAGTAGTCGAGCAGATAGTTGTTGAAGAGCGCGGACATCGCCTTCCACGATTCGACGACCGTGCCGCCCAGAATGCGGATGTCGTACTGGTTCGGATCGTCGAGGTCGACGGGTTCGCCAGGCCGCTTCGCGATCATCTGGACGTCGAGATCCTCGACATGGAAGCCGATGTCGCCGGACAGGTTGAAGTCGACGTTGTGCAGATGGATCGTCGGGTTGCGGTTCGACACGTGGCGTTCGTTGAACGGCGTGGTCGACGTGCGCCGCATCGCGACTTTCTGCATGCCGGGCTGTGGCGCGCCGGCCACGAGCGCAAACGCTTCCCAGTGCTGGCGCGAGTCGCGCAGCACGTTCTGCTGCGCGGCGAGGAAGCTGTCGTTCAGCCGAGCTGCCGCATTGCCGAGCGGGGCACCGCTTGCGGGCCCCGCGTACGACGGCATGCGGATCGCCATCGCGCCGCGTTCGTCGAAATTGAAATAGCCGGCCGATACCTGGTCGCGATAGTGATACAGGTCGAACACGAAATTCTGGTCGCGCTTCGCCGGATCGACGGGGCCGATCAGGATGTCGGCGTTCATCGGCATCGAGCGCATGAATTTCACGTCGCCGCCGCGGATGTACATCGCCTGTTGCGGCGCGTTCGCGGGCAACGCGAAGCCGGCGTGCGAGCCGTCGTCGAGCGTCAGGTCGAGGCCGGCGGGGGTCACGCGCAGCGCGGTGATCCTGATCTTCAGCCGCGGCGGCGGCATCAGCTTGTCGACCGACATCACGAGGTCGTCGCCGGCGAGTCGTGCGATCGGCGTCTCGACCTTCAGCAGATCGGCCATCTTCACGTTGGCTGCGCGCATCACCGCCTGCGCGTTGATGCCCGACACGCGCACGCCGGTCGGGTGGAACACGAGCTGGCTGCCGTCGCGGACCGCGAGCGTGCCGGTCAGCGAGAACGGCACCCAGCCGTCGCGCTGCATCTCGCCTTGCAGATGGATCACCCCGTCACCAGCCGAGACGGCGAGCTTGCGCAGCGGCGCGTTGCGGTAGCCGAAGATGTAGGTGTTGAAAAGCGCGGTCAGCTTCGCGTCGTCGAGCGTGACCACGCCTTTGTGCACGTCGATCTCGAAGCTCGTCGGATCGTCGAACACGATCGGCGCGCCGGCCTGCGTCGGCACGAGTGTCGCGGACAACTGGTGGATGAAGAAGCCGAGGTTGTTGACGATGCGGAAATCGACGTCGCGCAGGAACGTCATCGCGCCGTTCTGCCCCGAGTCGCGCAGCGTGAACGGACGCGGTTGCGTGAGGCTGATCGACGCGAGCGACGGCACGGCGCGTGCGATCTGCTGTTCATGGGCGAGGCGTTCCGCCTTTGCGCGTTCGATCTTCGTCGATGCGATCGACGCGTTGCCGTCGCGCTGCGCGGCCGGTTCCGCGCAGCCGGTGCAGAGCAGCGCGAGCGCAAGTGCACTGCAGCCGAGCGCACGGGAGGTGCCGAGTGAAACCGACGCGGCCGCGCGTCGCGGGCCGGATCTCCAGTCGAAAATTGCCAAAGGCGAGCGATGGCCGCGCCGGACCGCATTCCGCATCGTCTGTCTCCATGTCTTGTCGTGATCGACGCGCGCGCACGGCCAATGCACGGCGCGGGTGTCGATGCCGTGCAGTGTGTCATAGCGTGCTAGAGCGGCGTTACCAAACAGCGGGAGTCGGCGCAAGACCGGCCGGCGGGAGACGGGACAACGGATTCGCGGCGGCGGGGCGACAAGATCAAACGGTCGTTTGGTTTCAGTCGAAGCGGAGGCGGCATCGGCGGCCGGATCGGCAAACCCGCGTCAGTCCCGGTTCGCGCGGGTTTCGTGCGAGGAGCGACATCGTCGCCGATCCGGGGCGACCGCGGCGGGGCCGCGATAGTGCCATCGCCGCTCGCCGGGCCGTTCAGACCAGCATGCGCTGCCGGATCGAATTCAGCGTTGCCTGGTCGAGCTGCAGGCCATTGCTGATGTACGACGCCATCGATCCGTACGACGTCGTGACCTGATCGAGTGCTGTCTGCAAGTAGGCGGCTTGCGCCCCCTGCAGCGCGGCCATCATGTCGGCCGCATCCTGTCCGCCGGCCTTTTGCGCGTGTGCAACGGACGCGGCGATTTCGGACGCGCTATAGACGTTGGTCAGCAGGTAGTCGGCGAGAATCGTCTGCTGGGGCACACCCAGGATCGTGTGCAGAATGGCCGTCGCCCAACCGGTGCGATCCTTGCCGGCCGTGCAGTGGAACACCAGGTTGCCGCCGGACGCGGCAAAGCCCGCGAATAGTGCGTGGTAGCTCGTCCGCGCCGTTTCCGACGTGACGAACGCGCGGTACATGCTTTGCATGAACGCCGTCGCGGTGGCGCCGGTGGTCGGAAGCGGCCCGAGATTGGCGACGCCGAGCACGTTGAGGTTCTGCCACGTGGCGCCGTTCAATGTCACATCCGGCTGCGTCTGGATTTCAGAGGTCGTACGCAGATCGCAAACCTGCGTGATACCGAGCGTATTGACGGTTGCGAGGTCGGCAGCGGACAACGCGAGCGCGGGGGAGCGGTAGATCACGCCTTTTTTCATCGCTGCGCCGCTTGCCGTCGCGTAGCCCGTTCCGTCCGGTCCTGCCGTATCGCGAAAGTTGGCTGCCGTGCCGAGCCTGGGTGTCGTGACCGTTGCGACCGAGATCGAGTCGCCGCCGCACGCGGACAGCAACGACGCGCTGCCCAGCGCCATGCCTATCGTGCCTGCACCCAGCCGGAGAAAATGTCGGCGGGAAATTTCGTTTTTCTGGTTCATTCACTGGCCTTTGTCGGAGACCGTTACAGGAAGTCCTGACCGCAATCGCGACCGAGACCGCCGCCGGCATGTCGGTGCGGCGGACGGAGCGGGGACGTGCCGTCTCGATCGGCATGCGGTCGGGCGCTGCGCCTGCGAATCGATCTCGCGCAGGGCAACCGCACGGTAACGATCCGTGGCGAAACGGCCATCGTCCTTTTCGATTAGGCGGGCATGCACGGTGCTAGCGCCGCGGGTGCATACGGGTCGGGTTGTGCGGCCGGCCGGCCGAAAAATTTCACAGGAATATTCACAAAATGCATGCGACCCGTTCTAAATCGGCGAACTGTCTGTTATAATTTTTTTCTTTCGGGGCGTAGCGCAGCCTGGTAGCGTACCTGCATGGGGTGCAGGTGGTCGGAGGTTCAAATCCTCTCGCCCCGACCAGACAAGAACCCGCGTCAGTTCAGGCTGACGCGGGTTTTTTCTTGCCCGTCGCTTTTTTGCACATCGCGGCGCGGCCCCGGTAAAATGCAAGGTTGATCCACGGAAAGCGCCGTGATTTAGCGGAAGAGGATTCCCCGAACATGACTGATCTTCGTCTTACCATGCGGTTCGCTGCAGTGCTCGCCACCGGCGCGCTCGTCGCCGGTTGCGGTACGTCGTCGCCCACGAAAGTGGACTACAAGAGCGATTCGAAATCGAAGGAAGCGTCGCTCGCAGTGCCGCCCAACATGCTCGACGAGACGGCCGATCAGCGTTCGCTGCCGCCGCAGGGTGGCGCGACTTCCCTGTCCGCGCTCCAACAGGTCCAGCACACCGCGCCCTCGACGGACACCGTCGCCCCGGCCGTGACCGGCATGCATATCCAGCGCGACGGTACCGAGAGCTGGCTCGTGATCGACGGCAGGAAGCCCGCCGACATCTGGCCGCAGGTCCGCCGTTTCTGGCAGGAGCAAGGCTTCCTGCTCGTCGTCGACCAGCGCGACAAGGGCGTGATGGAAACCGACTGGAACGAGACCCATCCGCAGATCAACGACGGCCTGATCCGTAGCGTGATTTCGAAGGCGATGGGCAATTCGTACGTGACGGCCGAGCGTAACAAATACCGGACGCGCCTCGATTCGGCGCCGGATGGCGGCACCTACGTGTTCATCAGCCAGAAGGGCATGCGCGAGGCGCTCACGGGCGCGAGCAACGATTCGAGCAAGTGGGAATCGAAGCCGAACGATCCGGCGCTCGAGACGGAATACCTCAAGCGGTTGATGGCGGTGCTCGCGCAGAACGAGCAGCGCGCGAAGAACGGCGAGCCGCCGATTGCGAACATCAAGGACAACGCGGCGCCGCAGGAGAAGAAGGCGGACACGGACGCATCGAAGGCCGCTGCCGCGGCGATCGCCGCGCAGAACGTCGCGCGTACCTCGTCGCAAGGAAACGACGTCGACTCGGGCGCGGTGCCGTCCGAAGTGACGCTCGGCGAGCCGTACGATCGGTCGTGGCTGCATGTCGGCCTCGCGCTCGATCGCGCGAACTTCACGGTCGACGATCGTGATCGCACGAAGGGGCTGTATTTCGTGCGTTATGTCGATCCGAAGGATCTGACCGCGGCCGAGCAGGGTTTCTGGAGCCAGCTGTTCCACGGCAAGAAGGAAAAGCAGGCGAAGCAGTATCGCGTCAACGTGAAGGCGCTGACGCCCGACCAGACGCGCGTGGCGGTCATCGACGATTCGGGTGCGATCGATACGTCGTCGCCGGCCCGGCAGATCATGGGGCTGCTCGTGAATCAGCTGCGCTGATCGCGGCACGATCCCGATCCCTGAAAAAGCCCGCCTTCCGGCGGGTTTTTTTATGGCCGCGCGCGTCGGCGACGGCGTGTACGGGACGTTCTGTCCCTCCTCGTGACGTTACGTAACATTCGCGCGTTACGGCAGCGGAGCAGGTGTTACATCGTCATGATCTGGAAAAATATCCTTATAAATCAATGGGGTGTCCGTGCAATCGCACTTGGCACGCAAACTGCTTTATAAGTTTGAATCGTTAGGACAGGGAGGAGGATGTCAGATACCGGGCGGGCGTCGCGAGCGCCCGACCAACGGTGTCGACGTCTTCAGAAGCCGGCGCAGCGAACGCCGGCACAACCGATGACGATCCGCGCGGCGCGCGGATCCCGATGGCCCCGTCGCCTATCCTCGTAGGGCGACGGTTTCGCCCGCGCTTCTCTGAAGCGCGGGCAATTTTTTTGTGCGGCCGCCTTGCGATAGCGCACCGACACGGCCGATACGGGATTCGCGAACTCTCGAATTGTTCCGGATGGCGGCGTCGGGAAGGGCGGAAATCGCAGTCGTCGCACTCATCGTGGCGAAGCCGGGCGACGAGGAATCGTTGCGCGGCGCGCTTGAGGGACTCGTCGAGCCCGCCTGCAACGACGCCGGCGCGCTGCGGTACGACTTGCGCCGTGACCTGAAGGAGCCGATGCGGTTCGTATTCGTTGAACGCTGGGAGAGCGACGCGGTGTTGGCTGCGCACGCGCGTTGCGCGCATATTCTTGCTTGGGCTTGCAGCGAAGCGGCCGCGGACTGGATCGATCCGAAATGCGCGTGCTGGCGTGCTGTCGACGCTCGTCCGGGCAGGGTGGGGCGGCCGGACGCGTATCCGGCCGCAGTGGCGCGTCAGTGTGACGTGTCGGGTACGTCGAGAATCAGGATGATCGTCCAGTCGGCATCGCCTTCATGGTGATACTGGCGTTCGGCGACGATGAACGGTTGCTGCTTGCCTTGTGGGCCGAGGAAAAGCACATCGCCCTCCATCGGCAGGCACTCGATCGGCGGCAGCGCGAGGTACGCATCGTCCGAGCCGCGCGGCATCAGTTGCTTGATCTTGCGAGTGGCTGCTTCGGTCCACTCGATGTCGAGTTGAATGTTGCTCATGCTGTCCTCCGCACCGGGGTGCGCACGGGTGGAAAATTTCGGTGCGCGACTTTAGCACAGCGCGCGGGCGCCGCAACCAAAAAAGCCGAACCCGGATGCCCGGATTCGGCTTTTCGCTTGTGCGGTGCCGCCGAACTTACTGGCTGGCAGCGTCTGCCGGAGCGGCCTTCTTGCCAGCCTTCTTCGCTGCCTTGTGGTGAGCAGCCTTCTTGACGTGATGGTGCTCTTCCTGCGCCGCCGGCTGTGCAGCCTCGGCTGCTTGCTGCTGTTGCAGCGCCTGTGCGCGCTGCTCGATCTCGGCGATCTTGGCCGGGTCGGTGATGGTCTGGATCTGCGTGCTCTCTTGCGCATACGCTGCGCCAGTCAGCGCCGACATCGCAACCAGGATAGCCAGGGACGTCTTCTTCATTGCTTTACCTCCGCTAAGTGGTGATGAACCCGAGTGTTGCCGTTTTGTCTGGCGACTGCAATCGAGTGCGTGTCGAGTGTAACAAAAGTGACGGATCAATGTGCACCGGATCGAGGCGGGGCGCAAGGCCCCGTTGAAGTCGCGCAACACTTTGCGCGTTCCGTCATGCGCATGCCATCCCGCGGGGTGTCGACATTCCGCTGCCGTTTTGCAGCGCCGTCAAAACCATCCAAGCAGTCGGTACACGTGAAATTGTGCGATGCCGACCAGTTCGTGCAGCGCCTGATCGGCATTTACGAGGTTATGCCAGCGGGGCAGCCAGCCCGTTTGCGCGCGCCGGCGATTCGCGTAGACGGGCTGTGGATCGATATCGAAGCGGCGGAAATCGAGCAATGCGCGGCGCATCTGATACGACGACGTCACGAGAATGCGCGAGTCGTCATGTTGTGAGCGTAGTATAGATGCAGTGAATTTCGCGTTTTCGTAGGTCGTGCGGCTGTTCGGCTCGAGAATGAGATCGCCGGAATCGACGCCTTCCGCGAGCAACCGGCGCCCGTAGACGGCCGCTTCGGTCTCGCCGTGATGTTGCGGGTCGCCGCCGGACATCACCACGGTGCAGTGGGTGGCCTGCTGCCGGCACGTGCGATAGAGCGCCGCGATCTTGAGGATGCGTGCGTCCCCATCGGGTGGCGGCCGCAGGCCGGTATCGGCGCGCCGCGTGCCGGCGCCGATGATGATCAGTGTGGTCCGCCCGTGCATGTCGGGGTGCTCGACCGGGGTGACGCCTGCCTCGCTCCATGCGATGAGCGGTGCGGCGAGCCAGCCTGTTGCGAGCAGCCAGAACAGCGCGGCGGCAACGATCGCGACGAGTCGGCGCCGCTTGCGGCAGAGCAGGAAACAGATGAAGAGAAGTACAAATGAATCGAACAGAATCAATTTGATTGGGGTATGGTGTCTTTTTATGGATGGCTGACGATCCAGCCTTGACGCGACGCCGAACGTCGGCCTCCAGAATCGGTGGCGGTATCGGCGGGCGGAGACCCCGCCCGGCGCGCCGCTTCGCATTGTCGCTGCACTTTAAGAAAGAATCGAGATGGCCACGTATTCCAACGAAGCGGTGCTCGACGCATTGAGACGAGTGCAGTACCGCCAGGTACCGTGGGCGCGCCGCCCGGGCGTGTTCGAGTATCTCCGGTCGCTTGGGCTGATGGACACGGTCAGGCAGAAGACCGTTGCACCCGCACCGGGTTTCCATGCGCCGGTCGACATTGCCGTGCTGACCGATAATGGTCGAGCCGAATGTGCGCGCCTCGAGCGCGACGAGAAATTGCTTTCCTGGACCGATCGCCGCATGGACGACTACGTCCTGAGCGACGCAAGCGCCGTGGCGATCCTCGAAAGCCGCCTGTAGCGGCGGCCCGTCCTGTCTTCGCGCGCCGCCCGCCGCCGGCGCCAAAAAAAAGCCCGTATCACGAGGATACGGGCGTACCGGATACTTTTGCTGTTGCCACGCTGTGCTCATGGCAACGATGTGACTCGCCGTATGCCGGGCAGTTCCCGAATCCGGGAATTTTCTTTGATCAAATCCTGCAGGTTGCCGGGCTACGGATGATGTGGCATGTCGGACGGTTGCGAGCCGATCCGTGCGCGCGCGTTGCTTGCGATGTCGCCGCGCAGGTCGCCGCGTGGCACGGTCTGTCGGTTGGGCGATGCGGCGGGTTGTTGCTGGCGAAGGGTATTCCGGTGCTCCTGCTGGCGGTGGGGTGGCTTCGTGCGATCGTCAGCGTGAGCGGGGCCGGTCAGCGCCAGCGAAATGACAATGCCGCATGCGACGAGCAGTGACATTGATTTCATGGCGGGGCTCCCTTCAAGCCGTCGGCGCGGCCTGTTGATATGACGCTAAGGTAAGCGCGGGAGTGCAGGCTTGCTGTAAATAATGGTAAATAGATGTATCGCGGCGCGACAACGGTAATCGACGGCAACACGGATGTCGCGCAAAGTACGTGGTGCTGAAAGAAACCGGGCGGCCGAGGCCGCCCGATCTGGCATCCGTTACGCCATCTTGACAGGGGCGCGCCAGGATTCCGGATTGGTCCAGAAGGCGCCGCGCAGCCGGTCGCGGCTCGGCGGTGCGGGCGGCTTCGTCGCGCTCGCCCCAATGCGCCCGCGCAGCGAGATCTGGCGGCCGCTCGTGCCGAGTCGCTTGACGATCTCGGCGAGCGTGCCGTCTGCTTGCCATTCGTCGAAGCGGCGACGGCAGGTCGGCGGCGACGGATAGCGGCCCGGCAGCTTCGACCAGCCTTCACCGGTCGACAGTACCCACAGCACGGCGTTTACCACCGAACGGGCCTCCACGCGGGGACGGCCGCGCCGTTCGCTCCGTGCAGGTTCCGAGCAAAACAGACCCTCGACCAGCGCCCACTCGTTATCTCTCAAATCGTCGAACAGCATCATGTCCTCACCTCAGCGAAGCTAACTCCGGTGCGCTGCCCTGCGCCGCGCACTCTTCAAGCACTCGGATATCGAGTGCCGGGTGGGGGCGTCCGGTTGGCCGGCAGCGGCGTTTCTGCCTTCCGTCCCGCGAAACCTGCGCCCTGTGCGCTAGGTTATGCACGAAGCGTGCCATGTCGGGGGCGATTCCCTCGAGAGCCGCTTGGCAGCGAGCTAACGGCTAAGTCAGCTAGGGGCGTATAAGACGCCAAAATAACCCGGCAGCAAATCGGGACAATCACCAATCTTGTGCAATTCGCCCGTGGCACGTGCGTTTGCGCGAATATTGCACCGCAGCGAAACATGTGCGGCTCATGCCGGATTCGCACATCGAAGCCGGTTTCGGGCATTAAAATCGCGCATCGGTAATGACCATTGATGAGGTGAAGGGATGAACGTTACGCTGCGCCAGCTTCGCGTGTTCATCGAGGTTGCGCGGCTCAGGAGCTTCAGTCGCGCGGGCGACGAGATCGGGCTCACGCAGTCGGCGGTCAGCCGCTGCGTGCGTGAGCTCGAGGCCGAGCTCGGGCTGAAGCTGATCGACCGGACGACGCGCGACGTGCAACTGACCGACGTCGGCGGGAACCTGATCGCGAGCGTGTCGCGCCTGATCGACGATCTGGACGACACGCTGCGCGAGATTCGCGAGATCGGTGAGCAGCGCCGGGGGCGCGTGATCGTCGCGGCGAGTCCGACGATCGCGTGCCGGCTGATGCCGCGCGTCGTCGCGTCGTGCGAGCGCCAGTTCCCGTTCGTCACGCTTGGCCTGCGCGACGACGTGCAGAGCGACGTGCTGCGCAAGGTGAAGTCGAGCGAGGTCGATTTCGGCGTCGTGATCGGGCCGCTCACCGTGGCCGATCTCGTGTGTGAGCCGCTGATGACCGATTCGTTCTGCCTCGTCGCGCGCGCCGATCATCCGCTCGCGGCGCGGGCCGAGGTGCCGTGGACGGCACTCGACGGCGAGCGACTCGTGCTGCTCGACCATGCGTCCGGAAGCCGGCCGCTGATCGACGCCGCGCTGGCCGCCCATCAGGTGAACGCGACGGTCATGCAGGAACTCGGCCATTCGGCGACGGTGTTCGGGCTCGTCGAGGCCGGCGTCGGCGTGAGCGTGCAGCCGTGGCTGTCGCTGCCGCTGCCCGCCGGCTCGACGCTGGTCGCGCGGCCGCTGACGCCGCGTACCGAGCGCACCGTCGAGCTCGTACGGCGTCGCGACCGGTCGCTGTCGCCCGCGGCGCAAGCGATCTGGGAACTCGTGCGCCAGATGCCGGCGCGGGCCGAGGATCTCGACTGAGGGGACCGATCCGGCGCGCGTGCCGGTACACTGCGTGGATCGTGTTTCCCGACGGTGGTTCTCGATGGTGCATTTCGTAGATACCGGCCCGGTAACGGGCGAGCCGGCGGCGCGCAGTGCGGTCCACGCGCTGCGTCCGTCGCTGATCAGGGAAGTGGCGAACGCCGGCATCGGCGTGCGCGACGTGCTGCCGTTCTGGTTCGGCGAATCCGACCGGGTGACGCCGGCGTTCATTCGCGACGCCGCAGCCGCTGCGCTGCGCGATGGCGCAACCTTCTATACGCACAATCTCGGCATAGCGCCGCTGCGCGATGCGATTGCGGCTTACGTGAGCGCGAGGCACGGCGCGACGGCCGTCGATGCGATCGCCGTGACGAGTTCCGGCGTGAGCGCACTGATGCTGGCCGCCCAGATGCTGGTCGGTCCGGGCGATCGCGTCGTCGCGGTTACGCCGCTCTGGCCGAATCTCGTCGAAATTCCGAAGATCCTCGGTGCGCAGGTCGAGTGCGTGCCGCTAGGCTATGGCGATGCGGGCTGGCGGCTCGACGTCGACCGGCTGCTCGCGGCACTGACCCCCGGCACACGGATGCTGTTCGTCAACTCGCCGAACAATCCGACCGGCTGGACGATGTCCCGCGACGACCAGCAGGCCGTGCTCGCGCATTGCCGCCGGCACGGAATCTGGCTGGTGGCCGACGAGGTGTACGAACGGCTCGCGTTCGATGCGGGCGGCGCGCGGTCGTTCCTCGATATCGCGTCGCGCGACGAGCGGGTGGTCGTCGTCAATTCGTTCTCGAAGGCATGGGCGATGACGGGCTGGCGGCTCGGGTGGCTGGTTGCACCCGCGTCGGTCATGGGCGATCTGTCGAAGCTGGTCGAGTACAACACGTCGTGCGCGCCGGGTTTCATCCAGGCCGCCGGCACCGTCGCACTGAGCGACGGCGAACCGTTCGTGCGATCGTTCGTCGCGGCGCTGCGTGACGCGCGCGACCATCTGGTCGCCGTGCTGCGAACGTTGCCGGACGTCGAGGTGCAGCCGCCGCCGGGCGCGATGTACCTGTTTCTGCGCTTGCCGGGCGCGGACGACAGTCTCGCGTTCTGCAAGGCGCTGGTTCGCGAGGCAGGGCTCGGGCTCGCGCCCGGGCGCGCGTTCGGCCCGGAGGGAGAGGGGTTCGTGCGGTGGTGCTACGCGTGCGATCCGGTGCGGCTCGATGCGGGCGTCGAGCGCTTGCGCGACTTCCTTGCGCGCGGCGCTGCCCGGCGCTGAAGCGGGGACGGAGCGGACGCGGCGCGTGGTCGGCGGGCCGTTCGGCTCATCTTTACGCACCGGGCAATTTTGCGTAAGATGGCGCTCAGTCACGCGGTTCCGTCGTTGAGCCGTGCTGTTCCGTCCGGTTTGGGCCTGGCTTGAAGTTGGTTCGCCGCCCCCGGTTCGTGCTCCCATCAATATGACCGATCAGAATCGGGCGAGCGCGTCTTCCGTTCCTTTCGTCTGTTTGTTGATCCGGTTCGTTTGACCACAGGGTCTGGCCTAGCTGCATGAATACCCAAGAGGCGAAGATCGTCCTCGAGACTGCTTTGATCTGCGCGCAGGAACCGCTGAAGCTCGGCGATTTGCGCAAGCTCTTTGCCGACGGTGTGTCGGCTGACACGGTCCGCACGTTGCTCGAAGATCTGAAACAGGATTGGTCCGGCCGCGGCGTCGAACTGGTGGCGCTGGCAACCGGATGGCGCTTTCAGAGCAAGCCGGCGATGCGCCACTTTCTGGATCGCCTGCATCCCGAGAAGCCGCCGAAATATTCGCGCGCGGTGCTCGAAACGCTCGCGATCATTGCGTATCGGCAACCCGTCACGCGCGGCGACATCGAAGAGATTCGCGGCGTCACGGTCAATACGCAGGTGGTCAAGCAGCTCGAGGATCGCGGCTGGATCGAAGTGATCGGGCATCGCGACGTGCCGGGGCGTCCGGCCTTGTATGCGACGACCAAGCAGTTCCTCGACGATCTCGGTCTGAAGGCGCTCGACGACTTGCCGGCGCTCGAGGAGCCTGCCGCGAACATCGAGGCTGCGCTGCTCGCGCAGCAGGCGATGGACTTCGACGGCGCTGCACCGGCTGCAGGCGCGTTGCTGGAAGCCGGTGCAGCGGCGGCCGATGAGTCGCACGTGCAACCGGACGAATTGCCGGGCGACGCCGCGACGGACGTCGCGTCGACGCAGGAAATACCGAACCGCGATACGCTCGAAGCTGATCGCGGGCAAACGGAACAGGGCGGCACCGATGCAGTGCCGACCGGCGTGCAGCCCGAGCCGCTGCGCGTGCAGTGGAACGAGGAAGATCGCAAGCCGGCTGCCGACGCGGCTGCCGGAGACGGAGCGGAAGCGGTCGGCGACATGCCGGGCGAGGCTGGCCAGGCCGACGCCTCCCGCTCCCGTCCCGCGGACGGCGAGATGCTGGACGATACGTCGGACAGTCTTGCCGATGCCGTACGAAGCGCCAGTGCGCCCATCGGCGCCGACGCGCTGCCGGACGACGAAGCAGAACCCGAACAGCGCCGCGCCTGATTGCGGCCGACTTCTTGCCGCGCCCGCGCCGGGCGCGAGACCTGACATTTTGAGGTTGTTTTGACAGATATCCACGATATTGAATCGTCCGCGCCTGCCGTACAGGCCGCGCGTGCCGACGATACGCCGGAGCAGGACGCTCCTGCCGCGGGTGGTGACGAGCGTCCCCGCCGCGGCCTGCGGCGCGGCCCGCGCAGCCTGATTGCGCGCCGTCGTGCGGCGGCCAAGTCGAAGGGCGCCGACGGCGAGCCGCAAGGCGACGAAGGCGCGGAAGCGCAGCCGGCCGAAGCCGCGGAAGCGCAGCGCCCCGCGCGCGCGCCGCGCAAGGAAGGCGCGCCCAAGGGCGGTCGCAAGCCGGCCGGCAAGCGCGAAGGCGCAGCCAAGGGTGCGCAGGGCGCACAAGGCGGTCAAGGCGGTCAAGGCCGGCGCGGCGGTGCCGCGAAAGCCGAGGGCGGCGCAGCGAAGGCCGATAGCGACGCGTCGCAGGACGATCTGTTCGCCTATGTGACGTCGCCGGCCTTCGACGCGGACAATTCGGCGGGCGGCAGCGGCGTACGTGCGCCGATGCTGCGTCGCGGTCGCAGCCAGCCGACGAACAAGCGCGTGCTGTCGCCGGACGACGACGCGCCGAAGCTCCATAAGGTGCTCGCGGAAGCGGGCATGGGCTCGCGCCGCGAGATGGAAGAGCTGATCGTCGCCGGCCGCGTGTCGGTGAACGGCGAGCCCGCGCACATCGGCCAGCGCATCATGCCGACCGACCAGGTCCGGATCAACGGCAAGCCGGTCAAGCGCAAGCTGCCGAACAAGCCGCCGCGCGTGCTGCTGTACCACAAGCCGACGGGCGAGATCGTCAGCCATGCGGACCCGGAAGGTCGTCCGTCGGTGTTCGACCGCCTGCCGCCGATGAAGACGGCGAAATGGCTCGCGGTCGGCCGCCTCGACTTCAATACCGAAGGTCTGCTGATGCTGACGACGTCGGGCGATCTCGCGAACCGCTTCATGCATCCGCGCTACAGCGTCGAGCGCGAGTATGCGGTGCGCGTCGTCGGCGAGCTGTCCGAAGGCATGCGGCAGAAGCTGCTGCATGGTGTCGAGCTCGACGACGGTCCGGCAAACTTTCTGCGTATCCGCGACGGCGGCGGCGAAGGCACGAACCACTGGTATCACGTTGCGCTGGCCGAAGGCCGCAACCGCGAAGTGCGCCGGATGTTCGAGGCGGCCGGTTTGATGGTCAGCCGCCTGATCCGTACGCGCCACGGCCCGATCCCGCTGCCGCGCGGCCTGAAGCGTGGCCGCTGGGAAGAGCTCGACGAGGCGCAGGTGCGCAAGCTGATGGCGACCGTCGGCCTGAAGGCGCCGTCCGAAGAGAAGGGCAAGCGCAGTGGTGGCGGCCAGGCCGAGCGCCGTCAGCCCGATCCGATGGAGACGTCGATGGGCTTCATCAGCCGCGAGCCGGTGCTGACGACGCATGGTCAGCTCGACCAGCCGCGTCGCGGCGGCCGTCGCGGCGGTCCGGGCCTGCCGGGCTTGAGCGGCTACGGCAGCCTGCCGGTTTCGCCGTCGGGCTATGGCAACCGCTCGGGTGGCGGTCGCGATGTCGACGGCAATCGCGCGTCGTACGGTGCGGGTCCGAAGCGTGAAGGCGCGGGCGGCAAGCGCGGTGGCAGCAAGGGCGGCAACCGCAATCCGAACGGCAATCGCGCCGAAGGCGCCGGCAACGGCGGTAGCGGTGGCGGTGGCGGCGCACGCGGCGGCCAGCGTCCGCAGCGCAACCGCTCGCGCGGTCGCTGAGCGCTTCCGGCATACGGCGGCGTGAGGCCGCCGGTGTGCCGGCGAGATCTGCGTCGGCCCGATGAGGGCGGCACCTCGCGTTGCGTGGTTTGCTTTTGACTGTATATATGTGGCGCTGCCGGATTGTTTCGCCTGGTCGGACAGTCCGGTTTCGCATTTTTGGTCGATAAAGGCGGGCTGGGCGCCGCTTTTACCGGCTGGCTTGGCGTTTGCGCCAAAAATCGCTATAATCGCGGAGTCGCTGGGCGTACGGATTCAATGTGCGGCTCAGGTGCGACCACCAGTAAGAAGATGGGCGTTCCGCCCATTTTTTTTGCTGAAACGGTTAGGCATCTCGGGTAGCGCTTCCTGCGCCGGCTAAGGCGCGCGCCCGCGGGTGAATCGCGAGCGGCGGGCGCGAACACCTGAGAGGACACAGTGCAACTGACGGAACTGATAGAAACCACGGTCACCGGGCTCGGCTACGAGCTGGTGGATCTCGAGCGCACCGGGCGCGGCATGCTTTGCATCTATATCGATCAGCCTGCCGGAATCTCGCTCGAAGATTGCGAAAAGGTCACGCGTCAGCTCCAGCACGTCTTGACGGTCGAAAACATCGATTACGAACGGCTCGAAGTCTCGTCCCCGGGGCTCGACCGCCCGTTGAAGAAGCTGGCCGACTTCGAGCGCTTCGCCGGCAGCGAAGTTTCCGTGACCTTGAAAAAGCCGCTGGACGGGCGCAAGACGTACCGGGGCATTCTGCACGCGCCGAATGGCGAAACGATCGGTTTGGAATTTGAGAGGAAGAAGGGCGAGGCAGCCATGCTGGATTTCACGCTGGCCGATATCGACAAAGCCCGCCTGATTCCGCAAGTTGACTTTAGGAGCCGCAAATAATGAGTCGCGAAGTGTTGATGCTGGTGGATGCGCTGGCGCGCGAGAAAAACGTCGACAAGGATGTGGTGCTGGGCGCCCTCGAGGCTGCGCTCGCGTCCGCTTCCAAGAAGCTGTTCGACGAAGGCGCCGAAATCCGCGTCCATATCGATCGCGAAAGCGGCGAGCACGAAACCTTCCGTCGCTGGCTCGTCGTGCCCGACGAGGCAGGCTTGCAGGAGCCGGATCGCGAGATCCTGCTGTTTGAAGCACGTGAACAAAAACCCGACGTCGAAGTCGGCGAATTCATCGAGGAGCCGGTGCCGTCGATCGAGTTCGGCCGCATCGGCGCGCAGGCCGCGAAGCAGGTGATCCTGCAGAAGGTGCGCGATGCCGAGCGCGAGCAGATCCTGAACGACTACCTCGAACGCGGCGAAAAGATCATGACGGGGACGGTGAAGCGCCTTGACAAGGGCAACTTCATCGTCGAATCGGGCCGTGTCGAAGCGCTGCTGCGCCGCGACCAGCTGATCCCGAAGGAAAACCTGCGCGTGGGCGACCGCGTGCGTGCGTACATCGCGAAGGTCGACCGCACGGCGCGCGGCCCGCAGATCGAACTCTCGCGCACGGCGCCCGAGTTCCTGATGAAGCTGTTCGAGATGGAAGTGCCGGAAATCGAGCAGGGCCTGCTCGAGATCAAGGCGGCCGCTCGCGATCCGGGCGTGCGCGCGAAGATCGGCGTGATCGCCTACGACAAGCGGATCGATCCGATCGGCACCTGCGTCGGCATTCGCGGCTCCCGCGTGCAGGCCGTGCGTAACGAGCTCGGTGGCGAAAACATCGACATCGTGCTATGGTCCGAGGATCCCGCCCAGTTCGTGATCGGCGCGCTCGCGCCGGCAGCCGTCCAGTCGATCGTCGTCGATGAAGAAAAGCACGCGATGGACGTCGTCGTCGACGAGAACGAGCTGGCTGTCGCGATCGGCCGCAGCGGTCAGAACGTTCGCCTTGCCGGCGAACTGACCGGCTGGCAGATCAACATCATGACGCCGGACGAATCCGCCCTGAAGCAGGGTGAAGAGCGCGACCGACTGCGTGCGCTGTTCATGGCGCGTCTCGACGTCGACGAAGAAGTTGCCGACATCCTGATCGACGAAGGCTTCACGAGCCTCGAAGAGATCGCTTACGTACCGCTCAACGAAATGCTCGAAATCGAGGCGTTCGACGAGGACACCGTGCACGAGCTGCGCAACCGCGCACGCGACGCACTGTTGACGATGGCGATCGCGAACGAAGAAAAGGTCGAGAACGCAGCGCTGGATCTGAAGGGCCTCGACGGCGTCACGCCGGAGTTGCTCGCGAAGCTGGCTGAACACGGTATGCAGACGCGCGACGATGTCGCCGAGCTGGCTGTGGATGAACTGGTCGACATGACCGGGATGGAAGAGGATGCCGCTAAGGCGTTGATCATGAAAGCACGTGAACATTGGTTCCAGTGAGAAATGACCATGGCGCACTGATTTGATGGCGGCCGTATGGCCTGACCCGATGCTAACCGCAAGGAATCTGTCCTTGCACTAAGAGGAATGAATGGCGAGTAACAACGTAGCCCAATTTGCCGCGGAACTGAAAATGCCTGCTGGTGTGCTGCTCGAGCAGCTGCAGGCAGCGGGCGTCCAGAAAGCGAGTGAAGACGATGCGCTGTCCGAGGCGGACAAGGCGCGTCTGCTCGATCATTTGCGCAAGTCGCATGGCGCAACCGACGGCGACAAGCGCAAGATCACGCTGACCCGCAAGCATACGTCGGAGATCAAGCAGTCTGACGCGACGGGCAAGGCTCGCACCATTCAGGTCGAGGTCCGCAAGAAGCGCACGTTCGTCAAGCGCGACGACGTGGCGGAGGGTGCGGAACAGGGTCAGGCGCAGGTCGCCGAAGCGGACGACGATGCAGAACTGAAGCGTCGCGAGGAAGAGGCGCGCCGCGAGGCCGAGCTGCTCGAGAAGCAGGCGCAGGAACTGCGCGAGCGCCAGGAGCGCCTCGAGCGCGAGGAAGCCGAGCGCCGCGCCCGCGAGGAAGCGGCCGAGGCCGAGCGCCGCCGTGCCGAGGAAGAAGCGGCGGCGAAGCATGCCGCGGCCGAAGCCGCAGCGGCACAGCAGGCTGCTGCCCAGCAGGCCGCCGAGGCCAAGCAGGAAGCAGCCGGTGCGCAGTCCGCGCAGGACGAAGCACGCGCGGCCGCGGAACGTGCGGCACAGCGTGAAGCGGCGAAGAAGGCCGAGGACGCAGCCCGCGAGGCTGCCGACAAGGCGCGCGCCGAGCAGGAAGAGATCAGCAAGCGTCGCGCGGCGGCAGAAGCCGAAGCGCGCGCGATCCGCGAAATGATGAACACGCCGCGCAAGGCCGTGGTCAAGGCAGTCGAGCCGCCGAAGCCGGTCGAGCCGCCGAAGCCGGCCGAAGCGAAGGGCACGCTGCACAAGCCGGCAAAGCCGGCGGGCGCAGGCGCGCAGGCACGTCCGGCCGTGAAGAAGCCGGCCGGCGCAGCGCCGGCGACGACGCAGGCACCGGCAGGCGCGGGCGACCGCAACAAGAAGCCGGGCGGCGGCAAGGGCGGCTGGCAGGACGACGCGGCCAAGCGCCGCGGCATCAAGACGCGTGGCGATTCGAGCGGCGGTGTCGACCGCGGCTGGCGCGGCGGCCCGAAGGGGCGCGGCCGTCACCAGGACAGCGCATCGTCGTTCCAGGCACCGACCGAGCCGATCGTGCGTGAAGTGCACGTGCCGGAAACCGTTTCGGTCGCCGATCTCGCGCACAAGATGTCGATCAAGGCCTCGGAAGTCATCAAGGTGATGATGAAGATGGGCCAGATGGTCACGATCAACCAGGTGCTGGACCAGGAAACGGCGATGATCGTCGTCGAGGAACTGGGCCACCGCGCGGTTGCGGCGAAGCTGGACGATCCGGAAGCACTGCTGGTCGAAGGCGAGACCGGTACCGATGCGGAGCAATTGCCGCGTCCGCCGGTCGTCACCGTGATGGGTCACGTCGACCACGGCAAGACCTCGTTGCTCGACCACATCCGCCGCGCGAAGGTTGCAGCGGGCGAAGCCGGCGGCATTACGCAGCACATCGGCGCATATCACGTCGACACGCCGCGCGGCGTCATCACGTTCCTCGATACGCCGGGTCACGAGGCGTTCACGGCAATGCGTGCACGCGGCGCGAAGGCGACCGACATCGTGGTGCTGGTGGTAGCGGCCGACGACGGCGTGATGCCGCAGACGAAGGAAGCCATCGCCCACGCGAAGGCAGGTGGCGTGCCGATCGTCGTTGCAATCAACAAGATCGACAAGCCGGAAGCGAACCCGGACCGCGTCAAGCAGGAACTGGTCGCGGAAGGTGTCGTGCCGGAAGAATACGGTGGCGATTCGCCGTTCGTGCCGGTGTCGGCGAAGACGGGCGTCGGTATCGACGACCTGCTCGAGAACGTGCTGCTGCAGGCCGAAGTGCTGGAGCTGAAGGCACCGGTCGAGGCGCCGGCCAAGGGTATCGTGATCGAAGCGAAGCTCGACAAGGGCAAGGGCCCGGTCGCGACGATCCTGGTCCAGTCCGGTACGCTGAACCGCGGCGACATCGTGCTCGCAGGCACGGCTTATGGCCGCGTGCGTGCGATGCTCGACGAGAACGGCAAGCCGACGAAGGAAGCCGGCCCGTCGATCCCGGTCGAAATCCAGGGTCTGTCGGAAGTGCCGGGTGCAGGCGAGGAAGTGATCGTGCTGCCGGACGAGCGCAAGGCGCGTGAAATCGCGTTGTTCCGCCAGGGCAAGTTCCGCGACGTCAAGCTTGCGAAGCAGCAGGCCGCGAAGCTGGAAAGCATGCTCGAGCAGATGGGCGAAGGCGAAGTGCAGAACCTGCCGCTCATCATCAAGGCAGACGTGCAGGGTTCGCAGGAAGCACTCGTGCAGTCGCTGCTCAAGCTGTCGACCGACGAAGTGCGCGTTCAGATCGTGCACAGCGCGGTGGGCGGCATCAGCGAAAACGACGTCAACCTGGCAACGGCATCGAAGGCGGTCATCATCGGCTTCAACACGCGTGCGGATGCACAGGCACGCAAGCTGGCCGAGTCGAACGGCATCGACATTCGCTACTACAACATCATCTACGACGCAGTAGATGAGGTGAAGGCGGCAATGTCGGGCATGCTGGCGCCGGAGAAGCGCGAAGTTATCACCGGTATGGTCGAGGTGCGCCAGGTGTTCAAGGTGCCGAAGATCGGCACGGTCGCCGGCTGTATGGTGACGGACGGTATCGTCAAGCGCTCGTCGTCGGTTCGCGTGCTGCGCAACAACGTCGTGATCTTCACGGGCGAACTCGAATCGCTGAAGCGTTTCAAGGACGACGTGAAGGAAGTCAAGCAAGGCTTCGAGTGCGGTATGTCGGTGAAGAACTTCAACGACGTCACCGAAGGCGACCAGTTCGAAGTCTTCGAAGTGACCGAAGTCGCGCGTACGTTGTAATCGTCGCGTATCGGCTCATGGGCGGGGCAGGCTTGGGCCTGTCCCGCCCATTTTCATGGTGGCGTGCCAACGGCGCGCCGCTTTATCCTGATAACGGGATCACGGATCGATCATGTCCAGGAAACGTACTTCCCCCAATCGCAACGTTCAGATTGCTGACCAGATTCAGCGCGATCTGTCCGAACTCATCATGCGCGAGGTCAAGGACCCGCGCATCGGCATCGTTACCATCCAGAGCGTGGAACTCACGCCGGACTACGCGCATGCGAAGGTGTACTTCACCGCGCTTACCGGCGATCCGGCCAAGACGCAGGAGGCGCTGAACCATGCGTCGGGCCACCTGCACAACCTGCTGTTCAAGCGCCTGCACATCCATACGGTGCCGACGCTGCATTTCCATTACGACCAGACGATCGAGAAGGCCGTGGAAATGTCGCGCCTGATCAAGGAAGCCAACTCGACGCGCGCGAAAGACGACGAAGCCGACGCGCCCGCGAAGGACGACTGAGCTCGCGCCCCCTATGACGACTGCAGCATCCCAGCGTCCACGCGTGCCCCGGCGCGCGCTGGACGGTGTCCTCCTGCTCGACAAGCCGATCGGCCTGTCGAGCAACGACGCCCTGATTCGCGCGAAGCGCCTGCTGCTCGCGAAGAAAGCCGGCCATACCGGCACGCTCGATCCGCTGGCCTCCGGTCTGTTGCCGCTGTGCTTCGGCGAGGCGACGAAGTTTTCGCAGGATTTGCTCGACGCGGACAAGACCTACGAAGCGACGATGCGTCTCGGCGTGCGCACGACCACCGGCGACGCGGAAGGCGACGTGCTCGACGCGCGCGCCGTCGAATGCGACCGGGCGGCGGTGGAAGCGGCGCTCGCGCGCTTCACCGGCGAGATCGTGCAGGTGCCGCCGATGTATTCGGCGCTCAAGCGTGACGGCAAGCCGCTGTACGAATACGCGCGTGCGGGCCAGACCGTCGAACGGGAAGGGCGCAACGTGACGATCCATGCGCTCGACTTGCTTGCCTGCGAACTGCCGGACGTGACGTTTCGCGTGACGTGCAGCAAGGGCACGTATGTGCGCACGCTGGCGGAAGACATCGGCGAAGCGCTCGGTTGCGGCGCACACCTGACGATGCTGCGTCGCACGGGCGTCGGTGCGCTGACGCTCGAACATGCGGTGACGCTCGATGCGCTGTCCGACGCCGACGAAACCGCGCGCGATGCGTGGCTTCAGCCGGTCGACGCGTTGTTGTCGACGTTTCCTCTCGTTCGTCTCGACGAAGCCAGCGCGAAGCGGTTTCTGCATGGTCAGCGCCTGCCGCTGTCGGCGCTCGACCCGATCGACGCGACCGAGGGTGAGCGCGTGCGCGTGTACGACGCGGCGCGGTTGCTCGGCGTGGCTCGCAAGGCCAATGGCGTGCTCGCACCCGAACGCCTCGTGGTGACGGCTGCTTGATTCGCGGCGCGCACGCGCCGTCGGATTAAAAAAAGCCCGGTCGATCGACCGGGCTTAATAGGATGGTCAGCCCGATCCTCACTCAGTGTGCAGCCGACGCCGCCGCACCGGCATCGCCGCCGCCAGCCCGTTCGGGCTTGGTGATCCAGATCAGTCCGATCAGCAGCACGAAGATCGCCGCCGATATATAGAACAGGTCGTTCACGCCGAGTTGCGCGGCCTGCTGCGTGGCCATGTTGTTAATGAGGCCGTGCGCCTGATCCGGCGTCAGCCCGAGGTTGCCCATCTGCGTGACGGCCTGGTTGAACGTCGGGTTGTACGGGTTGGCCTGCTCGACCAGTTGCGCGTGGTGGAAGTTGTTCCGGTGATCCCACGCGGTCTGGAAGATCGACGTGCCGATGCCGCCGCACATGATCCGCACGAAGTTCGACAGGCCCGATGCCGCGGGAATGCGGTGGCCGGGCAGGCCGGACAGCGTGATCGACACGAGCGGGATGAAGAAGCCGGCCATCGCGATGCCTTGCACGAGCGTCGGCAGCGTCAGCGACCATTGGTCGACGCCGGTCGTATAGCGCGAGCGCATCCAGAAGCACAGCGCGAACGTCAGGAACGCGGCAGTCGCGATATAGCGAGGGTCCGTGCGTGGCAGGAACTTGCCGGTCAGCGGCGACAGCAGGATCGCGAACAGCCCGACCGGCGCCATCACGAGGCCGGCGTCGGTCGCCGTATAGCCGATCTGGGTCTGCAGCCACAGCGGCAGCAGCACCAGGTTGCCGAAGTAGAGCCCGTAGCCGACCGCGAGCGCGATCGTGCCGCCCGTGAAGTTGCGCCTGCGGAACAGCGACAGGTCGACGACCGGATGTTCCGCCGTCAGCTCCCAGATCACGAAGAACGCGAACGAGATGACTGCGATCAGCGCGAGCGCGATGATCGTGGTCGACGAGAACCAGTCGAGATCCTTGCCTTTGTCGAGCATGATCTGCAGGGAGCCGACCCACAGCACGAGCAGCGCGAGGCCGACGCCGTCGATCGGCGCGCGGCGCACCGTCGATTCGCGCGTGCGATAGATCGACCACGTGGCAAGCGCGGCGCCGATGCCGACCGGGATGTTCACGTAGAAGATCCACGGCCACGAATAGTTGTCCGAGATCCAGCCGCCGAGGATCGGGCCGGCGACCGGTGCGATCAGCGTCGTCATCGACCACAGGGCGAGCGCCATCGGCGCCTTGGCGCGCGGGTAGCTCGACAGCAGCAGCGATTGCGACAGCGGAATCATCGGCCCCGCGACCGCGCCCTGGAGCACGCGCGACGCGAGCAGGAACGGCAGGCTCGGCGCCAGCCCGCACATCCACGACGAGATGACGAACAGGATGATCGACGCGAGGAACAGGCGCACCTGTCCGAAGCGGTCGGTCAGCCAGCCCGTCAGCGGCACGGAGATCGCGTTCGCGACCGCGAACGACGTGATGACCCACGTACCCTGGTCGGACGACACGCCGAGGTCGCCCGAGATGGTCGGGATCGCGACGTTCGCGATGGACGTGTCGAGCACGTTCATGAACACCGCGAGCGATACCGCGATCGTCCCGAGCACGAGTTGCCCGCCCTGCAGCGGCGGGTGGGAGACAGGAGCCTGTGCCATGTCGGTAGTTTTTCCGGAGTCGGAGCCGTTACATCATCTTGGCGGCGCTGTTCGACTTCGCCGCGGCCGGTGCCGGTGCGTTGCCGCCCGCGTTCTCGGCGACGATGCGAGCGATTTCGGCGTCGGCTTCATCGCCGTACTTCGCGAACACGTTGGTCTCGTAGACGGTGTTCTGCGCATTGGCGAGCTGGTCGCCGCGTTCGTCCTTGATGTCGACGTCGACCTGCATCGACAGGCCGATGCGCAGCGGGTGCTTCTCGAGTTCCTTCGGGTCGATCTCGATACGCACCGGCAGGCGCTGCACGACCTTGATCCAGTTGCCGGTCGCGTTCTGCGCCGGCAGCAGCGAGAACGCCGAGCCGGTGCCGGCCGAGAAGCCGACGACCTTGCCGTGGTAGACGGCCGACGAGCCGTAGATGTCGGCCGTCAGCTCGACCGGCTGGCCGATGCGCATGTGCTTGAGCTGGACTTCCTTGAAGTTCGCGTCGACCCACACCGCGTTCAGCGGCACGACCGACATCAGCGGGTTGCCCGGCGACACGCGCTGGCCGACCTGTACCGAGCGCTTCGCGACATAGCCCGTGACCGGTGCGGGCAGCACGTTACGCGCATTCGCGAGGTACGCGTCGCGAACCTTCGCTGCCGCGGCCATGACGTTCGGGTGCGATGCGATCGTCGTGTTCGTGGTCAGCGCGCGGTTCGATGCGAGCTGCTGCTGCGCGGCGTCGACCGACGCCTGCGCGGCGCGCACGGCGTCGCGCGCATGGGAGATTTCTTCCTGCGACACGGCGCCCGTCTGCGCGACGGCCATCCGGCGGCGCAGATCGTCCTGCGCCTTCGACAGGTCGGACTGGCGCAGCGCGACCTGCGCACGATACTGGTCGTCGTTGACGAA
This sequence comes from Burkholderia cepacia GG4, assembly GCF_000292915.1. Lineage (NCBI taxonomy): Bacteria > Pseudomonadati > Pseudomonadota > Betaproteobacteria > Burkholderiales > Burkholderiaceae > Burkholderia > Burkholderia cepacia. The sequence goes on along the minus strand of NC_018513.1, from coordinate 2,094,848 downwards.
CAGGCCGCGCACCTGGCGCACCGTCTGCGCGAGGTTGGCTTCGGCCTGCTGCAGCGCGACCTGCGAATCGGCCGGGTCGAGCACGACCAGCGGATCGCCGGCCTTGACCGTCTGCGTATCGTCCGCCTTCACGGCGATCACCGTACCGGTGACCTGCGGCGTGATTTGCACGACGTTGCCGTTCACGTATGCGTCGTCGGTCTCTTCATGGAAGCGCGCGACGAGGAAGTAGTACAGACCGTACGCGATGGCCGCAATGACGATGACCGCGATCAGCAGCGTCATCATCCGTTTGCGCTTCCCGTTGCCCTGTTGTGCGCTGGCGGCGTTTTGTTGAGGGTCGCTCATGGCGATTTTCTCCGTCCGTTATTTCGAGTATCTGCGTAGTGGTGGCGCCGGATCAGTTGGCGGCCTGTTTTGTCTGCTTGTCCGCTTCGGGCGCGGCGAGCCGCGTGCCGGTCGCGTCGAACCCGCCGCCGAGCGCCTTGATCAGCGCAAGCTGCATGTCGCGCCGACGCATCTTCAGGTTGGTCACCGTCTGTTCCGATGCGAGGCGGTTGCTGTCCGCGGTCAGCACCTGGAGCTGCGGCGACAGGCCGGCCTTGTAGCGGATCACGGCGAGGTCGTACGCGCGCGTCGATGCGTCGAGCGCGCGCTGTGCGTCGTCCATCTGGCGATCGACCGCGCGGATCGACGCGACCTGCGTCGCGACGTCGTTCAGCGCGCTGATCAGCGTCTGGTTGTAGTTCGCGACCGACAGGTCGAAGTCCGCATAGCGGCCCTTGAGCTGCGCGCGCAACGCGCCGGCGTCGAAGATCGGCAGGTGGATGGCGGGGCCGAACTGCGCCTGGCGGCTCGCGAAGTTCAGGAATTTGCCCCAGCCGAACGCATCGAAGCCGAAGCTGGCCGCGAGGTTCACGTCCGGGAAGAACTCGGCCTTCGCCTCCTTCACGTCGTGCATCGCGGCCTCGACCTGCCAGCGCGCGGCGACGATGTCGGGGCGGCGCGACACGAGGTCGGCCGGCAGGTTGCCCGGCAGTGCGACTTCGCCGTTCGGGTTCATCACGGGCGCGGCGATCTGCAGCCCGCGGTCAGGTCCCTTGCCGAGCAGCGCGGCGAGCTGGTAGCGCACCGTCGTGATCTGGCCGTCGAGGTCCGACAGCGACGCCTGGGTCGTGGCGATATTGCCGCGCGCGGTCTGCCGCTCGACATTGGTGTCGAGGCCGGCCGACACGCGGCCGTCGGTGATCTTGCCGACCGTCTGGCGGTTGGTGATTTCGCGTTGCGCGATGTCGCGCAGCGCATAGAGTTGCGCGAGCGAGTTGTAGGTGCGGGCCACCGACGCTGCGAGGGTGATGCGCGCCTGCTGCATGTCGGCTTCGGCGGCCTTTTCCTGCGACACGGCCGTGTGCAGGCGCTCGCGGTTCTTGCCCCACAGATCGAGATCCCATGATGCGCTGGCGAGCGCGTTGTTCTCGCTGTACCACTGGCCGCCGTACGGGGGGGGGAACAGCGCGTTCGCCGAATACAGCTCGCGTGTCCACGAGTAGCTGGCCTCGGCCTTCGGCATCAGGTTCGAGCGCGACGATTCGATGTACGACGACGCCTTCGCGATGCGCGCCTGCGCCTGTGCAATCGACGGGTTGCCCTGGAGCGCCTCGTCGATCAGCTTCGGCAACTGTGGATCGCCGAACTGGCTCGCCCAGTTGAGCGCCGGCCACTGGCCGCCCTGGGCCGGCAGGCTCTGGGCCGTTTCGAATTGCGATGCGGGAGCGATCTGCTTGTCGCTCTTGATGCCGATGTAGTTTGCGCAGCCCGCCAGCGCCAGCGCGGCAACCGCGGCGGCGACGGCGACGCGGCACGACCCGGCGCGCACGGACAACGGGGAGGCTTTCATCGCGCTGTTCCCTGACTCGGAATGAATGATGGACACTGCAAGGATTTCCTTACATTAATCTGTCAAAAGTAATTGTTATGGCAACTATTACGTGATGCTGCCGCCGGCGGTCTCGCAGTAGTTGCTGAGAATGCGGCGCAGCATGCTCTTCAGGAACCCGACTTCCTCCGGCGTAAAGCCGTCCAGCAGCTCGTCGAGCACGCTGCGGAACACCGGCGGCAGCCGCTCGGCAAGCGCACGGCCTTCGTCGGTCAGCTCGAGGCGCACGACCCGCCGATCCTCGATGCTGCGCACGCGGGACAGCAGGCCGCGTTTCTCGACGCGATCGAGCAAGCGGGTGACCGCGCTCGCGTCGATCCCGTATTCCCGCGCGAGCTCGGCGGCCGTCGAGCATTTGCCGACCGCGATCATGAACAGCATGCTCGCCTGTGTGCCCGTGATGCCGAGCTCTTCCTGTGTGCGCTGCGTGACGAGGTTGGTCATCACCGATTTCACGCGCGACATCAGATAGCCGACGCTGTCGTTCATCTGATACGAGGACAGCGGCGAAACGGGCGGTTGGGAAGGAGAATCCGACATAAAACCCTGAAGCTGCAATAGTTGACTAGGCAGCAGTATAGGCACAATTGTTTGCCGCGGCAAATGTTAATCGAACGGGCAAGGGCGCGCTCCGTGATCCGGAATTCCCTTGTCAGCATATGGGTATTTGGCGGGCCGGCACCGGCTACGGAAGATCGAGCGGGGCCGTCCGCGGGAAGGGCGGACGTGCGGCGTTTGTTGCGTTGCAACGGGCCATCCGGCTTTCGACACTCGCACGTGCTATAATTTGTGGTTTCCAAGCTGCAACGCGCGCGCACGTGTCCTGGTGACTGAACGGAGCGTGCGCGTTTGCGCGTTCAACGATTTCCAGGTTTCTATGACCCGCGCCCTTCGCAACATCGCCATCATCGCTCACGTCGACCACGGCAAGACCACGCTCGTCGACCAACTGCTTCGCCAGTCCGGCACCTTCCGCGAGAACCAGCAGATTGCCGAGCGGGTGATGGACTCGAACGACATCGAAAAAGAGCGCGGGATCACGATTCTCGCGAAGAACTGCGCGGTCGAATATGAAGGCACGCACATCAACATCGTCGACACGCCGGGGCACGCAGACTTCGGTGGCGAGGTCGAGCGCGTGCTGTCGATGGTCGACTCGGTGCTGCTGCTCGTCGACGCCGTCGAAGGCCCGATGCCGCAGACGCGCTTCGTCACGAAGAAGGCGCTCGCGCTCGGCCTGAAGCCGATCGTCATCGTCAACAAGATCGACCGTCCGGGTGCGCGGATCGACTGGGTCATCAACCAGACCTTCGACCTGTTCGACAAGCTCGGCGCAACCGAAGAGCAGCTCGACTTCCCGATCGTCTACGCATCGGGCCTGAACGGCTATGCGTCGCTCGACCCGGCGGCGCGCGAAGGCGACATGCGCCCGCTGTTCGAAGCAGTCCTCGAGCACGTGCCGGTCCGCCCGGCTGATCCGGAAGCGCCGCTGCAGCTGCAGATCACGTCGCTCGACTATTCGACGTACGTCGGCCGGATCGGCGTCGGCCGCATCACGCGCGGTCGCATCAAGCCGGGCCAGCCGGTCGCGATGCGCTTCGGCCCGGAAGGCGACGTGCTGAACCGCAAGATCAACCAGGTGCTGTCGTTCACGGGCCTCGAGCGCGTGCAGGTCGAATCGGCCGAAGCGGGCGACATCGTGCTGATCAATGGTATTGAAGACGTCGGCATCGGCGCAACGATCTGCGCGGTCGATACGCCGGAAGCGCTGCCGATGATCACCGTCGACGAGCCGACGCTGACGATGAACTTCCTCGTCAACTCGTCGCCGCTGGCGGGCCGCGAAGGCAAGTTCGTCACGAGCCGCCAGATCCGCGACCGCCTGATGAAGGAACTGAACCACAACGTCGCGCTGCGCGTGAAGGACACGGGCGACGAAACGGTGTTCGAAGTGTCGGGCCGCGGCGAGCTGCACCTGACGATTCTCGTCGAGAACATGCGCCGTGAAGGCTATGAGCTCGCCGTGTCGCGTCCGCGCGTCGTGATGCAGGAAATCGACGGCGTGCGGCACGAGCCGTACGAGCTGCTGACCGTCGACGTCGAAGACGAACACCAGGGCGGCGTGATGGAAGAGCTCGGCCGCCGCAAGGGCGAGATGCTCGACATGGCATCGGACGGCCGCGGCCGCACGCGTCTGGAGTACAAGATTTCGGCGCGTGGCCTGATCGGCTTCCAGAGCGAATTCCTGACGCTCACGCGCGGCACGGGCCTGATGAGCCACATCTTCGACTCGTACGCACCGGTCAAGGACGGCTCGGTCTTCGAGCGCCGCAACGGCGTGCTGATCTCGCAGGACGACGGCGCTGCCGTGGCCTACGCACTGTGGAAGCTGCAGGATCGCGGCCGCATGTTCGTGAAGCCGGGTGACGCGCTGTATGAAGGCATGATCATCGGTATCCACAGCCGCGACAACGACCTCGTCGTGAACCCGATCAAGGGCAAGCAGCTGACCAACGTGCGTGCGTCGGGTACCGACGAAGCCGTGCGCCTCGTGCCGCCGGTCCAGATGTCGCTCGAATACGCGGTCGAATTCATCGACGACGACGAGCTCGTCGAAGTGACGCCGCAGTCGATCCGCCTGCGCAAGCGCTTCCTGAAGGAGCACGAGCGTCGCCGCGCGAGCCGCGAAGGCGCGGTCGACTAAGCATCGGCTGTTCCCGCGCATGACGAAAAAGGCTGCCTTCGGGCAGCCTTTTTTGCATCTGCGCGATGCGCAACCGGGTAGGCTGAAAAACACTGTTCCCGCGGGTCGTGGCAATCCGGCAAAACCCCGTCGCGCGGTGCTTTCAGGCACATTTCGTCGTGAACTTCGGTAACGGTTCTGTGATATGCTGCGCGCACGCAAGTTTAGGTCCTTCCAAGCAAGACTTGATTCGCAATCCGCTAAACGGTCAGGCCGTGTCGCGGAAGGTTGAGTAACCCGCTATTTCTCGAGAAGCTCGAAGAAAGGTGAGCGTAAAATGTCAGATGTAATGAAGCAGTTTCAGCTGAACTCCTATCTGTTCGGCGGCAATGCTTCGTACGTTGAAGAACTGTACGATGCATACCTCAACAATCCGGCATCGGTGCCGGAGAACTGGCGAGAGTATTTCGACGCGCTGCAGAACGTCCCTGCAACCGACGGCTCGAATGCCAATGACGTCGCTCACTTCCCGATCGTCGAATCGTTCGCCGAGCGTGCGAAGGCCAATGCCTTCATCCCGCGCGAAAGCACCAGCAACCTGGCAACCGCGCGCAAGCAGGTCCACGTCCAGTCCCTGATCAGCGCCTATCGCTTCCTCGGCTCGCAATGGGCCAATCTGGATCCGCTGAAGCGTCGCGAACGTCCCGCCATTCCCGAACTCGAACCCGCGTTCTACGACTTCTCCGAAGGCGACCTCGACCAGACGTACAGCGCAAGCAACCTGTACTTCGGTTTCGACCAGGCTTCGCTGCGCGACATCGTCAAGGGCCTGCGTGACACGTACTGCGGCACGATCGGCGCCGAGTTCATGTACATCAGCGATCCGGAACAGAAGCGCTGGTGGCAGGAGCGCCTGGAATCGACCCGCGCGACGCCGGCGTTCTCGGCCGACAAGAAGAAGCACATCCTGAATCGCCTGACGGCAGCGGAAGGCCTCGAGCGCTATCTGCACACCAAGTACGTCGGCCAGAAGCGCTTCTCGCTCGAAGGTGGCGAAAGCTTCATCGCGGCGATGGACGAAGTCGTCCAGCACGCAGGCAAGACCGGCGTGCAGGAAATCATCATCGGCATGGCCCACCGCGGCCGTCTGAACGTGCTGGTCAACACGCTCGGCAAGATGCCGGCCGACCTGTTCGCCGAATTCGAAGGCAAGCACGTCGACGACCTGCCGGCAGGCGACGTGAAGTACCACAAGGGCTTCTCGTCGGACGTGTCGACCGAAGGCGGCCCGGTCCACCTGTCGCTCGCGTTCAACCCGTCGCACCTCGAAATCGTGAACCCGGTGGTCGAAGGTTCGGCGAAGGCGCGGATGGATCGTCGCGGCGACGAAGACGGCCTGCAAGTGCTGCCGGTGCAGATCCACGGCGACGCGGCCTTCGCTGGCCAGGGCGTCGTGATGGAAACGCTGAACCTCGCGCAGACGCGCGGTTACGGCACGCACGGCACGCTGCACATCGTCATCAACAACCAGATCGGCTTCACGACGTCCGACCCGCGCGACGCGCGCTCGACGCTGTACTGTACCGACGTGGTCAAGATGATCGAAGCGCCGGTGCTGCACGTGAACGGCGATGATCCGGAAGCCGTCGTGCTCGCGATCCAGATCGCGATCGACTACCGGATGCAGTTCCACAAGGATGTCGTGATCGACATCGTCTGCTTCCGCAAGCTGGGTCACAACGAGCAGGACACGCCGGCCGTCACGCAGCCGCTGATGTACAAGAAGATCGCGCAGCACCCGGGCACCCGTGCGCTGTACGCCGAGAAGCTCGTGCAGCAGGGCGTGATCACCGCGGAAGACACCGACGGCTACGTGAAGGCGTACCGCAAGGCGATGGACGACGGCCACCACACCGTCGATCCGGTCCTGTCGAACTACAAGAGCAAGTACGCGGTCGACTGGGTTCCGTTCCTGAACCGCAAGTGGACGGACGCAGCCGATACGGCCGTGCCGCTCGCCGAACTGAAGCGCCTGGGCGAACGCATCACGACGGTCCCGGAAAACTTCAAGGTTCACCCGCTCGTCGAGCGCGTGATCAACGACCGCCGCAACATGGCGCGTGGCGACCAGCCGCTCGACTGGGGCATGGGCGAACACCTCGCGTTCGCGTCGCTCGTCGCATCGGGCTACTCGGTGCGCCTGACGGGCCAGGACTCGGGCCGCGGCACGTTCACGCACCGTCACGCGGTGCTGCACGACCAGAACCGCGAGCGCTGGAACGACGGCACGTACGTGCCGCTGCAGAACATCGCCGAAGGTCAGGCGAAGTTCACGGTGATCGACTCGGTGCTGTCGGAAGAGGCGGTGCTGGGCTTCGAATACGGTTACTCGACCGCCGAGCCGAACACGCTCGTGCTGTGGGAAGCCCAGTTCGGCGACTTCGTCAACGGTGCGCAGGTCGTGATCGACCAGTTCATCTCGTCGGGCGAAGTGAAGTGGGGCCGCGTGTCGGGTCTCACGATGCTGCTGCCGCACGGCTACGAAGGCCAGGGTCCGGAACACTCGTCGACCCGTATCGAGCGTTTCCTGCAACTGTGCGCTGACCACAACATGCAGGTCGTTCAGCCGACGACGCCGGCACAGATTTTCCATCTGCTGCGTCGCCAGATGATCCGCCTGTTCCGCAAGCCGCTGATCATCGCCACGCCGAAGTCGCTGCTGCGCCACAAGGAAGCGGTGTCGGACCTGTCGGAACTCGCGAAGGGTTCGTTCCAGCCGGTGCTGGGCGAAACCGACGGCGGCATCGACGCGAAGAAGGTCAAGCGCGTGGTTGCGTGCTCCGGCCGCGTGTACTACGACCTCGTCGCGCACCGCCGCGAAGCGAAGGCGAACGACGTCGCGATCATCCGTATCGAGCAGCTGTATCCGTTCGCGCACAAGCAGTTCGAAGCCGAAATGAAGAAGTACGAGAACGCGACTGAAGTGGTCTGGGTGCAGGACGAGCCGCAGAACCAGGGTCCCTGGTTCTACGTCGAGCACCACCTGAAGGAAGGCATGAAGGAAGGGCAGAAGCTGGCATACAGCGGCCGTCCGGCTTCGGCCTCGCCGGCGGTTGGCTACTACGCGAAGCACTACGAGCAGCAGAAGGCCCTCATCGAAGGTGCGTTCGGCCGCCTGAAGAGCGCATCGATCGCGAAATAATCGACGGAAGCGAAACGGGAAGGCGCACTGCGCTTTCCCGTCTCTTTTGGCCCGCCGGGCGCGTCGCGCGCCGCACCGGCCGAAGGAATCGCACGAACCTCGTCATTACCCAGATTAAGCATCCAGGAAAATCACATGGCTATCGTAGAAGTCAAAGTCCCCCAGCTTTCGGAGTCGGTTTCGGAAGCGACCATGCTGCAGTGGAAGAAGAAGCCGGGCGAAGCAGTCGCGCAGGACGAAATCCTGATCGAACTCGAGACCGACAAGGTCGTGCTCGAAGTGCCGGCACCGGCAGCGGGCGTGCTCGCGCAAGTGCTGCAGAACGACGGTGACACGGTCGTTGCCGACCAGATCATCGCGACGATCGACACCGAAGCGAAGGCAGGTGCAGCCGAAGCAGCGGCAGGCGCCGCCGAAGTCAAGCCGGCAGCAGCGCCTGCTGCAGCCGCACCGGCAGCACAGCCGGTCGCCGCAACGGCATCCAGCTCGGCTACGGCATCGCCGGCCGCATCGAAGCTGCTGGCCGAGAAGGGCCTGTCGGCCGGTGACGTCGCAGGTTCGGGCCGCGACGGCCGCGTCACGAAGGGCGACGCGCTGGCCGCAGGCAGCGCACCGAAGGCGGCTCCGGCCGCCGCACCGGCGAAGGCCGCTGCGAAGCCGTCGCTGCCGGACGTAAAGGTGCCGGCGTCGGCCACGACCTGGCTGAACGACCGTCCGGAACAGCGCGTGCCGATGTCGCGCCTGCGTGCGCGTATCGCCGAGCGTCTGCTCGAATCGCAGCAGACCAACGCGATCCTGACGACGTTCAACGAAGTGAACATGGCTCCGGTCATGGAGCTGCGCAACAAGTACAAGGACAAGTTCGAGAAGGAACATGGCGTGAAGCTCGGCTTCATGTCGTTCTTCGTGAAGGCGGCCGTGCACGCGCTGAAGAAGTTCCCGCTGGTGAACGCGTCGATCGACGGTAACGACATCGTCTATCACGGCTATTTCGACATCGGTATCGCGGTCGGTTCGCCGCGCGGCCTGGTCGTGCCGATCCTGCGCAACGCGGATCAGCTGAGCCTCGCCGAGATCGAGAAGAAGATCGCCGAATTCGGCCAGAAGGCGAAGGACGGCAAGCTGTCGATCGAGGAAATGACGGGCGGTACGTTCTCGATCTCGAACGGCGGCGTGTTCGGCTCGATGCTGTCGACCCCGATCATCAACCCGCCGCAGTCGGCGATCCTCGGCGTGCACGCGACGAAGGAGCGTCCGGTTGTCGAAAACGGCCAGATCGTGATCCGTCCGATCAACTACCTGGCACTGTCGTACGACCACCGGATCATCGACGGCCGCGAAGCGGTGCTGTCGCTCGTCGCGATGAAGGACGCGCTGGAAGATCCGGCACGCCTGCTGCTCGACCTGTAAGCCGAGTCTCACTGCATTGACCCGTTCCGCAGGTTCGCGCCTACGCGCGAACCTGCGGACGCACAAGTAGAAAGGATTGTCATGTCCAAGGAATTTGACGTCGTCGTGATCGGGGCCGGCCCCGGCGGCTACATCGCCGCGATTCGCGCCGCGCAGCTCGGCAAGACCGTTGCCTGTATCGAGAAGTGGAAGAATCCGGCCGGCGCGCTGAAGCTCGGCGGCACCTGCCTGAACGTCGGCTGCATTCCGTCGAAGGCGCTGCTCGCGTCGTCTGAAGAGTTCGAGAACACGTCGCACCACCTGGCCGACCACGGCATCACGGTCGACGGCGTGAAGATGGACGTCGCGAAGATGCTCGGCCGCAAGGACGCGATCGTCGAGAAGATGACGAGCGGGATCGAGTTCCTGTTCAAGAAGAACAAGATCACCTGGCTGAAGGGCCATGGCAAGTTCGCCGGCAAGACCGACGCCGGCGTGCAGATCGAAGTGAGCGGCGAGGGTGAAACCGAAGTCGTCACCGCGAAGAACGTGATCATCGCGACGGGTTCGAAGGCGCGCCACCTGCCGAACGTCCCGGTCGACAACAAGATCGTGTCGGACAACGAAGGTGCGCTGACGTTCGACTCGGTGCCGAAGAAGCTCGCCGTGATCGGCGCAGGCGTGATCGGCCTCGAGCTCGGCTCGGTGTGGCGCCGCCTGGGCGCTGAAGTGACGGTGCTCGAAGCGCTGCCGGCATTCCTCGGCGCAGCCGACGAAGCGCTCGCGAAGGAAGCGGCCAAGCTGTTCAAGAAGCAGGGCCTCGACATCCATCTCGGCGTGCAGATCGGCGACGTGAAGACGACCGCGGACGGCGTGTCGATCGCTTACACGGACAAGGACGGCAACGCGCAGACGCTCGACGCCGACCGCCTGATCGTGTCGGTCGGCCGCGTGCCGAACACCGACAACCTCGGCCTCGAGGCAATCGGCCTGAAGGCGAACGAACGCGGCTTCATCGACGTGGACGACCACTGCCGCACGGCCGTGCCGAACGTGTACGCGATCGGCGACGTGGTGCGTGGCCCGATGCTCGCGCACAAGGCGGAAGACGAAGGCGTGTTGGTCGCGGAAGTGATCGACGGCCAGAAGCCGCACATCGACTACAACTGCATTCCGTGGGTGATCTACACGTACCCGGAAATCGCCTGGGTCGGCAAGACGGAACAGCAGCTGAAGGCCGAAGGCCGCGAGATCAAGTCGGGCAAGTTCCCGTTCTCGATCAACGGCCGCGCGCTCGGCATGAACGCGCCGGACGGCTTCGTGAAGATGATCGCAGACGCGAAGACAGACGAACTGCTCGGCGTGCACGTGATCGCGGCGAACGCGTCGGACCTGATCGCGGAAGCCGTGGTGGCAATGGAGTTCAAGGCGGCGTCGGAAGACATCGCCCGCATCTGCCATCCGCACCCGTCGATGTCGGAAGTGATGCGCGAAGCGGCGCTCGCCGTCGACAAGCGCTCGCTGAACAGCTGAGCGTGGTATAGCGCCGGCCGGCCGTCGGCCGGCGCAGCCGTCTCATGACGAAGGCGGGCGGGGGTTTCCCGCTCGCCTTCGTTTTTTCCGGTTTGCCCTGATGAACGTCACCGAATACTACACGCGCGAATTGACCACGCGCGGCTATCAGTCCGATCCCGCCCAGCGCGCTGCCGTCGATCGCCTGCAGCGCTGCTTCGACGAGTGGGTCGACTACAAGGCGCGCCGCTCGAACGCGTTCAAGAAGCTCATCAATCATCCGGACCTGCCGCGCGGCGTCTACATGTGGGGCGGCGTGGGCCGCGGCAAGAGCTTCCTGATGGACAGCTTCTACGCGGTGGTGCCCGTGCAGCGCAAGACGCGCCTGCATTTCCATGAGTTCATGCGTGAAGTGCACCGCGAACTCGAGGAGCTGAAAGGGCAGGCCGATCCGCTCGACGAACTGGCGCGACGCATCGCGAAGCGCTACCGGCTGATCTGCTTCGACGAATTTCACGTATCGGACATCGCCGACGCGATGATCCTGTACCGGCTGCTCGACCGCCTGTTCAACAACGGCGTGCAGTTCGTGATGACGTCCAACTACGATCCCGACGATCTCTATCCCGACGGGCTGCATCGTGACCGCATGCTGCCGGCCATCGCGCTGATCAAGGAAAAGCTCGACGTGCTGAACGTCGACGCGGGCGTCGATTACCGCCAGCGCACGCTTGCACAGGTGAAGATGTATCACACGCCGCTCGGCGCGGACGCCGATCGCGAACTGCGCCATGCATTCGCGAAGCTCGCCGCGGTGCCGGACGAAAGCCCGATCCTGCATATCGAGAAGCGCGAACTGAAGGCGCTGCGCAAGGCCGACGGCGTCGTCTGGTTCGATTTCGCGACGCTGTGCGGCGGCCCGCGTTCGCAGAACGACTATCTCGAACTGGCCAGCCGCTTCCATGCGATCGTGCTGTCCGAGGTGCCGCAGATGTCGCCGCGGATGGCGTCCGAGGCGCGTCGCTTCACCTGGCTCATCGACGTGCTGTACGACCACAAGGTCAAGCTGCTGATGTCCGCGGCGGTGCCGGCGGAGCAGTTGTACGTCGAAGGGCCGATGGCGAACGAATTCGCGCGCACGGTATCGCGAATCGTCGAGATGCAATCGAAGGAGTACATCGAGACACCGCGTCGCATCGTCGATACTTCGCTGACCTGATCGCGGCTTCCGGCAATTGGCGGGTATCAAACGTCAATTCCGGTCAAATTATCCGGAACTCGGGGTATTTTCGGATTTGTCTTATATTCATCGGTGAGGTCAGCCGATATCGTTGTGTCATGGTTACTAAGGCTGGAGATGTCCATGACACCGTATCGCGATCTGACCGACCATGAGTGGCGCTGCGTCGTGCCGCTTCTGCCCGAAATGCAGCCGCGCACCGAGTTGCGCGGTCGTCCGTTGGCCAACACGCGCGCCGTCCTGAACGGCGTACTCTGGGTGATCTATAGCGGCGCGACCTGGTCCGCGATGCCGCGTCGTTACCCTTCGTATCAGACCTGCCATCGTCGCTTCAAGACCTGGCACGAGACGGGCACGCTGATGCAGGTGATGCGCGAGCTGTATGGCGACGCCGGCGTGAATCTGTGCAACGAGTTGTCTTCGCGAATGCGCAAGCACACGCAATCGAAGGCAGCAGAGGTGCGCAGTGCGGCAGCGCCGGCCTATCGGGCACTGGGCAACTATGCGCCCGATACGCTGAAGCACGCGGCATGATGCCCGTCCATTTCTTAGCGTCCGCATCAAAACAAAATCGGCCTGACGACGTCGTCGCAGGCCGATTTTTTATTGCGCACGCGTTTTGATGCGCCTGGCGTTATTGCGCGCGAACCCAGGTCTGCGAGCGGCCAAGCAGCGACACGCCGATGTAGCCGCGCACGACGAGCTTCTGGCCGCCGTCTTCCAGCGACATCTTGCACTTGTAGACCTTGCCGTTTTCAGGGTCGAGAATGTTGCCGCCGTCCCAGTGGTCGCCGTCCTTCTTCATCGCCTTGATGATCGTCATGCCCTTGATGAGCTGATCCTTGCGCTCGTCCGTGCATGCGCCGCAGCGGCGATCGGGCGTGTCGTTGGCACCGAGGCCCTTGACGACCTTGCCCGACAGCGAACCGTCGCCGTCATCGGCGATCTGCACGAGTGCCTTCGGTGCATGGGTATTGTCGTCGATCGTCTGCCACATGCCGATGGGGCTGTCGGATTGGGCAAACGTGGGGGCGGCGCAGGCGAGCAGTGCGCCGGTGATGGCCAGTGCACGCAACGGGCGGGTCAGTTGAACCATTGTCTTCCTCCTTGTTTCATGTCGTGTTCGATTTGCCCGCACGACCGTCTGCATGGGGCGGTGGCATGTTGCGAGCTTTGCCAGAATACGTGAAACCGCGCGCTGCGTTTGATAGAGGGGGCTCTAATCGAAACAGCCCGCGAGACGCGGGCTGTTCGGTGACGGATCAGTTGAGCTGGTACGAGAAGGCTGCATTCACGCGCGGGCTGCGCGATGCACTTTCGACGGGTGCATCGCCGACCGGTTTCGCGATGTTCAGGTCGAGGCTGTAGTAACGGCTGTCCGTGAAGCGCACGCCGATAGCGACCGACGACAGGCGGCTCGGCGACGGCGTGCCGGTGTGCAGGTACACGCGCGCCATGTCGTACGCGATGTACGGCGTGATGGATTTCATGTACGTCCAGCCCGGCGTGAACCCGCGATTGAGTTCCAGCGACATCCCCCAGCCCGAGTCCCCCGACGTTTCGCCGGGCTGATAGCCGAGCGCGTAGCGCGTCGAGCCGAACGAGATCTGTTCCGACGTCGGCAGCGAGTCGGGGCTGTACTGGCCGGTCAGCGAAACCGACGTGCCGATCTTGAACGGCCATTCGTTGGTCTGCGTGAAGGTCGCACCGGTACGGACGAAGGTCAGTGAAATCGGGCTGTCGACCGACGTCGTGTTCGAGCCGATCGTGATGTCCTGCGCTTTCGACGCGCCGAGAATGTTGAAGCCCTTGGCGACGTTCACGCTCAGCTTCTGCACCTGCTTGGCCGATACGCTCGTGTAGTCGAGCTGCATCTGCAGCACGCGAACCTGTGAGCGGGTGTCGATGCTGTTGCCGGAGATCTTGTTCTGGTAACGGTCCTCGTTGTGCGACGCGTAGCCCGACACGGTGCCGAGCAGGCTGCGCTGGTTGTTCAGCAGCAACGGATAGGATGCCGAAAGACCGAGCTTCTCGTTCTTGACCGTGCGCTCGACGCTCGACGGCAGGCCGGGGTTGTCGGTTGGCTTGCCGCGATACGTGCTGGCATCGAGACGCGTGACCAGGCCGCTGCTGCCGACCGGCACCGCGCCGCTGAACGCGACGTAGGTCTGCTTGTCGCGCCCGGGCGGCACCAGCGCGGAAATGCTCAACTGCTCGCCGAACGACGTGAGACCATTCTCCGTCGCGGTGATGAGACCCTGGACGCCGGGGTGATTGAAGTCGATGCCGGTGCTGATGTTGAACGCCTTGCGATCGACGGCCAGTTCAAGCGTCGTCGCGCCGTCGGTCGTCTGCGGCGGCGGTACGTTGGCCTTCACCGAGACGCCGGGCAGGAGGCCGAACGTGTTCACGTAGCGTTCGAACGTGGCGCGACGTAGCGGACGATCGGCCGTGATGTGCGCGGCGATCGCGCGGATCTTCGATTCCATCGCGCCGGGCTTGCCGGTGACCTTGACATCCGACACGTAGCCCTCGACGACCGTGATGCGCACGACACCGTTCTCGAACGTCTGCGCGGGAATGAACGCGAACGACAGTGCGTAGCCGCGGTCCTGGTACAGCTTGGTCACGCCGTTGGCGGTTTCGATCAGTTCGCCGATCGTGATGTCCTTGCCGACGAGGGGCGTGAAGCGACGCGAGATTTCGTCGAACGGCACCGACTTCACGCCCTCGACCTGAAACGTCGTCGGCGTCAGGTGGCGCGACAGCAGCTCCTGCAGTTGCGGCGCCTGCGGCGCGACCTGCACGGTGACGCTCGGGCCTTTCTTCGGTGCGTTGATCTGGGGGAGGGAATCGAGCGGGTTACCTGCCGCGCGCGTCTGTGCATGTGCCGTGCCTGCCGCCGCGATGGCGAGCAGCATCATCCATCTGTCGACTCTGGATTTCATTGTTCTTCCTCGTAGGCCTTGCTTTTCGTCTTATTTGTAATTTGAGCGCGCGGCACCTGGGTGCCCCGCGCTGCGTGCCGCATTGCCGGTTATGTTTGTACGGCCGCGCCGCGTGCTCCGGCTGCAAAGGCGCGGTCGTCCTCCTTACTTGCCGACGCTACCCAGCGTGCCGAGCAATCCCGTGACCGGTGCCAGAAGGCCCGTCGAACCGCCCGACGATGCCGTACCCGACACGCTGCCGACCAGCGACGTGACCGGTGCGAGCGCGTTCGACGAACCCCCGGCTCCCGCTGCACCGCCGACCGCGCCGGTGACAGTATTCAGCAAACCGGTGACGGGCGCGAGAGGGTTTGCCCCGCCTGCGCCACCTGTTGCACCGCCCAGCGTGCCCGTGACCGTCGACACCAGGCCGGTGACAGGCGCGAGCGGGCTGCTGCCACCCGAGCCGCCGAGGCCGCCCAGTGCGCCGGTGACCGTCGAGACGAGGCCCGTGACCGGTGCGAGCGGATTGCTGCCCGAACTGCCCGTTGCGCCGCCGACAGCACCCGTGAGCGAACCGAGCGGCGTCGAGCCGAGGCCGGACAGCAAGCCGCCGAGCGGGTTCGTCGAGCTCGAGCCCGACGACGTGCCGTTCTGGACCGTTGTCGTCGAACCGCCGACGAGGCTCGTGATCAGGCCGGGGATCGGTGCCGCGCCGTTCGGGCCGTTCGGGTTCACGAGGCCGCCCGCGTTGGTCACCGTGTTGCCGACCGCGGTGACGAGTTGGCCGACGTCGCCGACGAGCGGTTGGTTCGACGTGCTTGCGACCTTCGTGCCCGCCGAGCTGATTGCGCCGCCGACCTGGCCGAGCAGGCCCGACACGGGTTGTCCGAGGCCGGTGGTCGTGCCGACCTGTTGCGTGACCTGGCCCGCGGTGATCACCAGCGGCGTGATCGCCGAGCTGAGCGGTTGCGTAACTTGCTGCACGGCACCCGACGACAGCGTCGAGCCGATCGTCGTGCCAGCGGCCGACAGGCCGTTGGCGACCGTGTCGAGCACGGTGCCGACCGGCGTCGTGACGGGGGCGAGCGGCGCGAGCTGACCGGTGCCCAGCGCCTTGACCGTCGAGCTCAGCCCGGACACGGTGTTGCTCGTCGCGCCGACGACATTCCCGAGGCCGGCGACCGTCGTGCCGATCGGATCCTTCGTCGTGCCGATCTGTCCCAGGCCGTTGCTCACGGCATCGGTGGCCGCGCCGAGGATCGTGCCGGTGCTGGACAGCGTGCTGCCGACACCCTTCGTCACACCGTCGCCGAGACCCGGCACGCTGATGTTGCCGACCGTGCTGCCGAGGTCGGTCCCGGTCTGGCCGATCGTGTTGACGACGCCCTTCGTGCCGGTCGTCGTACCGCTGGTGCCACTCGTGCCGCTGGTACCGCTCGTGCCGCTGGAGCTGGCGCTGTTGTTGCTGGTCGGCGGCGTGCTGACGCTGTTGCCGCCGCACGCGGCCAGCAGGCAGGCCGTGGCGACGGCGGTGAGGGGCATGCGCCACTGGCGCAGCGCGACCGTCGTGATGGAACGTTGCTGGGACATGATGGACTCCTCGCTGTCTTGTCGATGAATGGAGGTCGGATTACTTGCCGTGCGTGCCGCCGAGCAGGCCGCCGATCAGCGACGTGACAGGCGCGAGCAGGTTCGAGCCGGCGCCCGAGTTCGTGACGGTGCCCGTGGCGCCGCTCAGAGCCGGGACGCCGGCCGTGCTGGTCACTGCGGAAACCGCGCCCGTTACGGGGGCAAGCGGGTTGCTGCCGCTGGTGCCGCCCGTCGCGCCGCCGAGTGCGCCGGTGACCGTGGAGACCAGGCCCGTGACCGGTGCGAGCGGACCGCCGCTGCCACCCGCTGCACCACTGAGTGCGCCGGTGACGGTGGAGACGAGGCCGGTGACCGGTGCGAGCGGACCGCCGCTCGTGCCGCCAGCGGCGCCGCCGAGTGCGCCGGTGACGGTGGAGACGAGGCCGGTGACCGGTGCGAGCGGACCGCCGCTCGTGCCGCCCGCTGCGCCGCCGAGTGCGCCGGTGATGGTGGAGACCAAGCCCGTGACCGGTGCGAGCGGGCCGCCGCTGGTGCCGCCCGCTGCGCCGCCGACCGTGGCGAGGAGGCCCGTGAGCGGAGCGAGCGGATTGGCTACGCCGCCGGTGCCACCAGTGAGCAGGCCGCCGACGGTCTTCACGGTATTGCCCGCCGCCGACACGGTGTTGCCGAGGCCCGTCGTGACGGGGTTGCCGCCCGTCGACGCGATCACCGCGCCACCTTGGTTGAGGCCGTTGCCGATGGTGCCGAGCAGCGTATTGACGGGCGCGCCGAGGCCGGTGGCCGTACCGATCGTCTGGGTCGTCTGGCCGACCATCGTCGTGATCGGCGTGATGGCCGAGCTGACCGTCTGCGTGACTTGCTGGATCGGCCCGGTCGAGAGCACGTTGGACAGCGTGGTGCCGCCGTTCGACACCGCGTTACCGACCGTCGTCACGAGGCCGCCGACGGCGCCCGTGACGGGGGCGAGCGGCGACAGCGGGCCGCTGCCGAGGCTCGTGACCAGATTGCCGGTTTGCGTGACCGCACCGCCGAGCTGGTTCACCACGCCGCCCGTGCTGGCGACCGTGATGCCGACCGGATCCTTGACTGCGCCGAGCTGGCCGAGGCCGTTGCCGAGACCGTTGCCGAGTGCGGTCACCGCACCACCGACGTTCTGCACGATGCCGCCTGCTGCCTGCGTCGTGCCCGGGTTGACGCCGGGCAGCGACTGGCCGGCGATCATGGAGCCGAGGCCCGACACGGTTCCGCCGACAGTCCCGACGAGATTGCTGCTGCCTGCGAGGACAGTTCCCACCGCGTTCGACGACACACCGGAGGTGCCGCTCGTGCCGCTGGTCGTTCCGCTGGTCGTTCCACTCGTCGAGCCGCTGGTGCTGCCACTCGTCGAGCCGCTCGTGCTGCCGCTGGTCGAGCCGCTGGTGCTGCCCGACGTGCTGCCGCTCGTCGAATCCGACGTGCCACCCGAGGTGCCGCCGCCCGAAGTCGAGAGCGAGTTGCCGCCGGCCGAGCCCGAGCCGCCGCTGAGGCCCTTGCTGATCGAACCGGAACCGCCGCACGCGGAGAGGGAAAGCATGGCTGCCACGGTGGCCGCGATCATAGTCGTCCGGAGCGTGCCATGAGGGATAACCTGAATGTCCATTTCGTCCTCGCATTGAAGCTATGTTGTGTTGAGTGATGCGAGGATTACTCTGCAACTGTCGTGCCATTTCAACGGTCGACGGTTCGAGGACTGGTTTTAAACGGGGCAATTCCTTGTCGGAAAAGGAATTTGTGGAAATTGAAAGATTGTTGAAATTGTTTAAAAGCAGCCAGATGAGAACGGTTTCGGCCGTTTCGTAACGTAACGTCACACCATTGGCGTTACGCGTGCGGCGTAACGTGGGGCTCGGACAGGCCCCGGCGGGCGGTCTGGTGTTTTACTGGTGGATTAGGTGTGCACATCTAACCTATCGTAAATCCTATGTGTAAGCCGTACCGAAACGCCGTACAAATACGCACTGCTTCGAGTTATTTTTTCGATCCGGATCTTGAAAGAGGTTGGAACTTAAATGGGATCAGATATAGAATCCGGAGCAGGTGTAAGGAAATGTACAGCTCAGTACACAACGTTCGAGGGGGGCACTATCGCGAATGTTAACTTGCATCAAATTGTGACACATGCCCCTCGGGGCGAACTATAAAGAAAGCGCACTCGGTGGTCGTTATCGCAGATGTAACGAACGAACCGGGGCAAGGGCCGGATATACGGGGATCTACAACGTATAAAGGCCAAAAAACGTATATACAGGCACGAGGAATAAAATGAAATCAATCATCAAGCGCTTCCTTAAGGAAGAAAACGGGGTTACCGCAATCGAGTATGGGCTGATTGCGGGTCTGGTCGCTGTCGCCATCATTGCAGGCGTCTCGTCGCTCGGCGGCAACCTCAACTCGATGTTCTCGACCATCGGCACGTGCGTCAGCGCGGTCGGTAGCTCGAGCGTCACCGCGTCTTGCAAATTGTAAGCAGTCACAATCATCGTCCTTTAGCGCGATATCGGGCGGCTCGCTCCGGCGAGCCGCTCAATTCATATGCGCGACCGGTCGTGGCGCGATGGCATATCTATTTTCTATCGGGGCTTTCCTGGCTTGGGCGGTGCTCGTCGCAGCCAGTGACATTCGTTCCCGGCGTATCCCGAATTTGCTCGTTGCCGGCGGGCTGGTGGCCGCATTGGCAAGCGCTTTTTACGGAGTAAATCCGTTCGGCGTCGTGCGCGTCCAGGCTTTGCTCGGCATGCTCGTTGGTCTGCTGGGCCTTCTTCCGTTCTTTTTCCTGAGGGTAATGGGCGCGGCCGACGTGAAGGTGTTTGCCGTCCTCGGCGCGTGGTGCGGCGTTCATGGCCTGCTGTGGCTCTGGATTGCCGCGAGTCTCGCCGCGGGCATTCACGCGCTCGCCGTGCTGTTGTTGTCACGCACGCCGCTTGGTGCATTGTGGCGGCGTGACGCGCCGACGCTGACACTCGGCCGATATCGCGCGACACCTTATGGCGCGTGCCTCGCGATTCCCGCGGCTGTATGGCTCGTCTGCCTCGTCGCGGGTGGGGGCGTGCGATGAAACGGCAGAGACAACGGCGCGGATACGGGCGGCAGCGCGGAGCGACTGCAGTCGAGTTCGCGATCATATTCCCGCTGTTCTTCGTGATCTGCTACGCGATCATTTGTTTCGGGATGATTTTCGTGATTCAGCAAAGTCTGACGTTCGCTGCCAGTGAGGGGGCGCGCGCTAGCCTGAATTACGCCCCGGATTTGACGACGCGAACCGCGAAAGCCCAGGCGACCGCGCAAAACGTCGTGGGCTGGCTGAATATCAGTGCGCCGAATGTAGTAGTACAGGCACCCGCGTGCAAATACGACGCAACGCTGTATTGCCTGCAGGTTACGGTGAGTTATTCACCGCAAGCCTGGGTATCGACGATGCCCTTGATGGGCACCATTCTGACTCAACCGTTGACAAGCACGGCTGTCGTCCAGATTTCGCAATCGTTGCTTCAATGAGTCGCGTATTGCGGCGCGACGATTTTTTGCCGTACTAATCATCAGACAAAAAGATTTGCACGGACCTTATCCCGGCATCCAGACGACAACATGGCCAATAACGTAACGAAGATCATCGCGGGGCTGCTGATTGCGATCGCCGTTCTGCTCGGCATCTACGCATGGATGCTGGGACGCAGTTCGTCCAGTCCGGTGCAGGCACAACCGGTCGTGGCCGCGAACCCGGTGCCGGTCGTGATCGCGACGCGCACGCTGCCGGTCGGTCAGCCGATTGCCGCCGACGCGTTGAAGATTCAGCCGACCTCGCCAGCGCCGACGGGGGCGTTTTCCGATCCGGCCGCACTGGTCGGTCGCGTGCCGGCACGTGACATTCCGGCATCGATGCCCGTCGTTGCGGGCGCACTGGTGTCGGGGCTGGCCGAGGACGTCCAGCCGGGCGAGCGGGCGATCGCGGTTCGTGTCGACGAGACCAATGCGGTCGGCAACCGGCTGCGGCCCGGCAATTTCGTCGACGTGTTCCTGAACCTGAAGCGGGAAGGGGGCGGCGCGATGTTCGACGGCGAGGTCTCGCAGACGCAAGCGCGGCTCCTGATGTCGAAGGTCCGCGTGCTGTCGTTCGGTGATGCGACGCCGGATCGCGACAGCGGCAACAACACGAACGGCAATAACGGCCAGCCGACCAATACGCGTATCGCGGTGCTCGCGGTGCCGACTGCACAGGTCGATGCACTGACGCTCGGCGAGGCCAGCGGGCGGCTGACGCTCGCACTGCGCAACCCGCGCGACGACGAGCTGGCGATCCAGACGGTGGCGGTGCGCACGGACAACAAGCTGTCGCCGTCGGCCCTTGCCGCAGCCGGCGTATCGCTGCAACAGTTGTCGGGCACGGCGAGGACTGCGGTGGCCAATGTGAACGTACCGCCGCTGCCGTCGCGCTTGGCGCCGGCGGTGCGGTCCGGCGGCGGTAGCGGCGGGAGCAGCATCGAGGTGATCCGCGGCGGCCGGTCGGAAACGGTTGCGTATTGAACAACATCGATGGCCATCGATATCACCGACGACAGTAAAGGCCGTGCGACGGACCAACAAACAATGAAAAACACACTGATTGCTTTTGCGATTGCTCTCTGGGCCCTGACATTCGCATCCATTGCAAGCGCGGGAGGCACGATCGAACTCGCGGTCGGCGCGCAGCGGCAGATTTCCTCCGGCCGTGCGCTTCAGCGAGTCGCCGTTGGCGATCCGGCGATCGCCGATGTGCTGATCATGAAAGGGGGGCATTCCGGTTCGGTGCTGCTGACGGCCAAGGCGCCGGGTGCGACGAACGTGATGTTGTGGGAGCGAGGTCATGACGAGCCGACGGTCTGGAGCGTTGAAGTCGTCGACGCCGCTGCGCACGCGGTATTAGACGGTTCGACGCCGCAGGTGAAAGCGTATGGCGGGACCTCGGTGCTGCGGGGAACGTCGGCCTCGCTCGATGCGCATGAGCGGGCAGTGGCGGTCGCCAAGAACATGAGCCCGAAAGGCACGGTGATCGATCGCTCGACACTGGCCGGCAAGAACGTCGTGCAGGTCGACGTGCGCGTCGTCGAATTCAGCCGTTCGGTGCTCAAGCAAGTCGGGTTCAACTTCTTCAAGCAGAGCAACGGCTTCTCGTTCGGGTCGTTCGCGCCGGGCGGCGTGCAGTCGTACAGCGGTGGGTCCGGCCCCGGCACGGCGGGGTACATTCCGACGCTGGGTGCGCCGGTTGCGTCTGCATTCAACCTGGTCGTGAATGCTGCTGGACACGGCATCTTTGCAGACCTGTCGTTGCTCGAAGCGAACAACCTTGCCCGCGTGCTCGCGGAGCCGACGCTCGTCGCGCTGTCCGGACAGAGCGCCAGCTTCCTCGCAGGCGGCGAGATTCCGGTGCCGTCGCCGCAGGGGCTCGGCTCGACCGCGATCCAGTGGAAGCAATACGGCGTCGGGCTGTCGCTGACGCCGACGGTGTTGAGCCCGAACCGGATCGCCCTGAAGGTGGCGCCGGAATCGAGCCAGCTCGACTTCGTGAACAGCGTGACGATCAGCGGCGTCGCGGTGCCGGGCATCACGACGCGTCGTGCGGATACGACGGTCGAACTCGGCGATGGCGAGAGCTTCGTGATAGGCGGCCTGATCGACCGTCAGACGATGTCGAACGTGAGCAAGGTGCCGCTGCTGGGTGACCTGCCGATCATCGGCACGTTCTTCAAGAACCTGAACTACCAGCAGAACGACAAGGAATTGCTGATCATCGTGACGCCGCATCTCGTTGCGCCGATCGCGAAGGGTGCGGCACTGCCGGCGACGCCCGGTGAGTTGTCCGAGCAGCGTGACGGGCCGGTCTGGCGATCCTATCTGGGCGGCGCGGCGTCGCCGGATGCAGCGCCGGGGTTTTCGAAATGAACGTGAAGCATTGCGCGTCGCGGCACATCGCCACGTCTTGCGTAATCGGGGGTGTTCGACATGAATGCACGAATCCAATCATTGTGTGAACCCGCCGTGACCGACTACTTCGTTTGTGCTTCGCAGAAGGAAGCGCACATGCGCTGGCTGGCCGATACCCTGGTGTCGGCCGGTGCGGTCGAGGCCGCGTCGCTGGAGCCGGGCGTGCTCGCTCAGCGCATCACGGGACTCAATCCGGCGCTCGTCTTCATCGATTTCACCGAACGCGGCGAAGCAGCGAGCGTCGCTGCCGCCACGGTACGCGCCGCGCATCCGGGCCTGCCGATCGTCGCGCTCGGCTCGCTCGCGCAGCCGGAGAGCGCGCTTGCCGCACTGCGGGCCGGCGTGCGCGACTTCATCGACGTATCCGCATCGGCCGAGGACGCGCTGCGCACGACGCGCGGATTGTTGTCGCACGTCAGCGAGCCGGCGAGTCGCCACGGCAAGGTCGTCGCGTTGCTTGGGGCGCGCGCCGGCATGGGGGTGAGCACGCTTGCCGCCAATCTTGCCGTGTGGCTGCAGAAGCGTGCGCTTGGCCCGGGCGCGGCGGGTGTTCCGGAGGGCGGCGCGCCGGCCGGCCGTCAAACAGCGCTGATCGATCTGGGGCTGCCCGCCGGCGATAGCGCACTGTTCCTGAACACGCGCTGCGAATTCCATTTCATCGACGCCGTGCAGAATCTGCGCCGCATCGACCGCACCTTCGTGAACACCGCGCTGACCCGGCACCAGAGCGGCGTCGCGTTGACGACGCTGCCGCCGGATCTCGGCGGGTTGCGCGACGTGTCGTATGCGTCGTGCATCGGTTTGCTGAACCGCCTTCGCGCGTTTTTCGATCAGCAGGTCGTCGATCTCGGCGGGTTCTCGAACCGCGAGTTCGTCACGCAGATCGCTGCGTCGGCCGATGCGGCGTGGCTCGTCTGCGATCAGGGCGTCGCGTCGATCGTGTCCGCGGCCGACCTGCTCACCGGGCTGCGCGATGCAGGCGTCGATACCGACCGTGTCAAGCTCGTGGTCAACCAGTACGATCCCGCGCTGGGCCTGATGCCCGGGCAGATCGCCGAGCGTCTCGGTCTGGCGTTGGTCGGGTCCTTGCCCGCGCGCCGCGTCGCGATCGGCCATGCTGCGAACCAGGGACGGCTCATCGTCGATGCGGCGGAACGCGATCCGTACGTGCGCGCGCTCGAATCCCTCGCCGCGCGGCTGCCCGGCGTGTCGGGCATGGCAGGCGCGTCGCGCGTCGCGCCGGGCCTGTCCGCGCTCAAACGTTTCATTCAACCCTCGTCCAAGCGGTCGTAACCGATGGCACACGACATTCAATTCGCCGACGGCGCAGCGCCGTTCTCCCAGACGCAGCAATTCCATGACATCAAGAATGCCGCGCACGAGCACTTGCTGACGCGCATCGAGGAACTGGGCGCCGAGTTCGGCCGGTGGTCCCGCCAGGCGATCAATCAGTTCGTCGACCTCGAGATCGACAGCTTCGTGCGCCTGCGCCGCATTCCGCTCAACGAAACCGAGGTGCGGGCGATCGCCGAGGCGCTGACCAAGGAACTCGCGGGCTTCGGGCCGATCGAGGACCTGCTCGCGGATCCGGCCGTCGAGGACATCCTGATCAACGGCTACAACGACGTGTACGTGTCGCGTCACGGGATCCTCGCGAAGCAGCCGGTACGGTTTACCGACAATGCGCACCTGCTGCGGATCGTGCGCCGGATTCTTGCGCCGATCGGGCGCCGTCTCGACGAGTCGAACCCGATGGTCGACGCGCGGCTGCCCGACGGCGGGCGCGTGAACGTGGTGATCGAGCCGCTGTCGATCGATGGCCCGATCGTGTCGATCCGGAAATTCCGCAAGGATCCGCTCAAGCCTTCGGACTTGCTCGGCAACGGCACGTACAACGAAGAGATCGGCGCGCTGCTCGAGGCGGCGGTCGAAGCGCGCTGCAACGTGCTCGTGTCGGGCGGCACGAGTTCGGGCAAGACCTCGCTGCTCAACGCACTCGCATTCCACATTCCGGAGGCCGAGCGTGTCGTGACGATCGAGGACACGGCCGAACTGTCGCTGAACCACCCGCACGTCGTACGGCTGGAAAGCCGTCCGGGCGGGTTCGACGGCACCGGCGTCGTGACTATTCGCGACCTGCTGCGCAACACGTTGCGGATGCGCCCGGACCGGATCATCGTCGGCGAAGTGCGCGGCGGTGAAGTGCTCGAGATGCTGCAGGCCATGAATACGGGCCACGACGGCTCGATGGGGACCGTGCACGCGAGCTCGCCGCGCGAGTGCCTGTACCGTCTCGAGATGCTTGCCGGCTTCGCGGGTTTCCAGGGTACCGAATCGAGCCTGCGTCGCCAGATCGCGAACGCGATCGACTTCATCGTGCAGATCGGGCGGCTGTCGAACGGGCGGCGCCGGATTCTTTCGATCACTGAAGTGACCGGACTGTCCGACAACATCATCGCGACGCAGGAACTGTATCGCTACGAAGCGCGCGTGACGCCGGAGGGCGAGGAAATCGATCACTGGGAGTCGCTCGGCATTCATCCGCATTCGCCGAAGCTCGCGCGCTTCCGCCAGACGCTGACGAACAGCGGCCTGGGCGGTGGCGGTTTCGGCGGCGGCTTTGGCGGCGGCGGTTTCGGCCGCGGCGGAGGCTTCAATGTATAGCGCGATGATCTGGGTGCTCGCGGTCGCGATGATGTGCGTTGCATCGGCACTGATGCTGTGGCGACATGCGGAAACCCGGCGCGTACGGACTGATGCCAAGCGCTTCATCGACAGTCGGCTCGAGCCCGGCGCACGCACGGCGGCGCCGGCCGCACGACCGGCGGCATCCGCCGCGTCGCGGCCGGTGTCGTCACCCGGCGTCGCGCGCAATGCGGCGTCCGGCGCGTTCTGGGCGCAGTGGTATGGGGTGGCGACCGAGTATCTGAGCAACCTCGTGAGCCGCGCGGGGATCGAAGGTGCGCGCGGCAAAGCGATCGTCGCGCTGGTCGCCCTCGTCGTGGTGGCGGCATTCGCAGGCAGCCACGGCGGCGCGCTCGGGTGTTTCGCGGCGCTTGCGTGCGGAGGCGCGATCTTCGGCGTCTGGCTCACGTCGCGAATCCAGCGGCGGCGCCTGAAAATCGTCCGGCAGATTCCGTCGTTTCTCGACGGGATCGTGCGCCTGGTGACGCTTGGCAACAGCGTGCCGGCTGCATTCCAGGCTGCGCTGCTGACGACGGAGGAGCCGCTGCGGGGCTGTCTCGAGCATGTGTCCCGGATGTTGCGGACGGGGGTCGAGATCGACCGCGCGATGCTTCATGTTGCGAAGGTCTACCGGACCGAGGAATTCGAACTGCTCGGCTCGGTGCTGCGGTTGTCGGTCAAGTATGGCGGACGCGCGGATGTCATGCTCGAACGGATGGCCGTGTTCATGCGCGACCTCGAGCAGGCGGAGCGTGAATTGACGGCGATGTCGGCGGAGACGCGACTGTCGGCGTTCGTGCTCGTGATGCTGCCGATCGGGATCGGCAGCTTTGTCGTGATGACGAATCCGAAGTACCTGGAAGGGATGTGGAACGACCCGAGCGGACGAATGCTCCTCATGTTCGCGTTCCTGGCGCAGGTGGCGGGTAGCGTGTGGTTGTATCGAATGGCTCGACTCAGGTGATGCGATGACTGCAACTCAGATCGGATCGATCGCGCTGGCGCTTGGCGCACTCGGCGTGCTGCTGTTCGGCATGATCGCGTTGCTGCGTGCGACCGCCGCGTCGCGTGCGGAACGCGCGCTCGCCGATGCGCTCGACCAGCGCATGGCAGCGCTGGAAGCGGCCAAGGCGCGAGCCGCGGCGGGTGAGGCTCCGGCCGTGAAACCGGACACGCGCGGCCGTGAGCGCATCGAACGCATGCTTGCGCGATTTTCGGCGACGGGGATGCGCTGGCTCGAGACTGGTTTCGGCAAGCACATCGTCGCGGACGAGGATCGCCGTCTGCTCGAGCAATGCGGGTACGTCGACGCGCGTACGCGCGGGCTGTTCCTGATCGCGCGAATCGCGTGCGGGATCGCGTTGCCGCTGCTGTTCGCGATACTCGCGAGCGGACGAATGAAGAGCGGATCCTGGATGATCGGCATGTTCGCCGCTTTCGGGTTCGGCTTCATGTTGCCGAAACTCTACCTGCAGCGCCGTGCCGCCGCGCGGCGCCAGCGCGTCATCGATGAATTGCCGTTACTGGTCGACATGCTGCGCCTGTTGCAGGGCGTCGGGTTGTCGCTGGATCAAAGCCTGCAGGTCGTGACGAACGATTTCCGCGGGATGATGCCGGTGCTGTCGTCGGAGGTCGGGATCGCACAGCGTCAGTTTGCGGCGGGCCGCACGCGCGAGCAGTCGATGCAACGGTTATCGAGCGGGTTCGACAACGAGGACTTGCGCGCGATCGCGCGGCTGATGGTGCAGGTCGACAAGCACGGAGGCGCGGTGCAGGAGCCGCTGAAGCAATTCGGTGACCGGCTACGCGAGACGCGCCGCGCGATGCTGCGCGACCGGATCGGCCGGTTGACCGTGAAGATGACCGGCGTGATGGTGGTGACGCTGCTGCCCGCGCTGCTGATCGTGACGGCCGGGCCGGGATTGTTGGCCGTGATGCGTGCGCTGACGGCGCATCATCATTGATGGACGGAAGGAAAGACGATGAAGCGGATCAGCGGAATGGTGAGGCACGCAGGCGTGATGACGGCGGTGCTGCTGCTCGGCGCGTGCGCGACCAAGGATGGCGGGTACGGCGTGAATGCGCAGACCGAGCGTGCAGCGCTGATTCAGGCGGCCGACCAGAAGCAGGCGGTGCCGGATACGCCGGCGATGTATCTCGGCCTGATCCAGCGAATGCAGGCGCAGGGCCTTTATTACGCGTCGCTCGCGCACATCGATGCTTACGACAAGACCTACGGTGTGTCGCCGGACACGATTCTGCTGCGCGCGGACGCGCTGCGGATGACCGACCAGCCGGCTGCCGGCGCGGCAGCGTATTCGCAGTTGCTGAAGACGCCGCTCGCCGCACGCGGTTACCGGGGGCTTGGACTGATCGCCGGCGCGGCCGGGGATTTCGGCCAGGCGGTACAGGCACTGACGCAGGCGTCCGACCTTGCGCCGACTGACGCGTCGCTTCTGTCCGATCTCGCCTATGCGAAATTGCGCAATGGCGATGTGGTCGGCGCGCGGGTGCCGTTGATGAAGGCGGCGGAACTGGATCAGCGCAATCCGAAGATCGTCAGCAACCTCGCGCTGTACCTGCTCGCTGCCGGGCGCGCCCAGGACGCACAGCGGTTGATGAGCCAGCAGCATGTGCCGGCGGATATCCGCAAGGACATCGGCAGCGACGCCGCGAAAATTGCGGCTGCCGCACACGCGCAACAGCGTGCGGTTGCGACGCCGCCGGTGGTGGCGCGGCGTGCCGCGACCGCGCCGATCGCGCCGATGGCAAACAATTTCGGCTATGACCAGACCGTGCCGCTGCTGCAACGGTTTGCACAATGAACAGAACAGACAGACGGGGGAACGACATGAACAACAACGATCGTCGGAGCATGCGTGCGGGGCGGATTGCGGTGCTGGGGGCGATCGCCTGCATGGCACTGGGAAGCGTCGCCGCCTACGCGCAGCAGCAGGGTACGGCGCCGGTCGCGTCCGACGTTGGCCGCTCGACCCGGGATTGGCTCACGATGCAGGGCGAGAACCGTGCGGCAGCGCCGACCCAACCGGTGCTCGGCGATGTCGCGTCGCTGGTCTACCAGCGTTATCTCGATTCGTTCAAGAACAAGATTCCGGAGTCGATGAGCACGCAGCTCGGTTCGTCCGGTGGCATGTCGGGTAGCGGGCAGGGTGCGCAGTAAGCGACATGGCGATGCGCGCAGACCAATCACAGGCGGCCCGGCGACGCGGTCCCGGCGCACCGCCGGGACCGCGCCAGCGCGGCTCCATCGCGATCATGGCGTCGATCTGGCTGGCGGTTGCCGTCATCGTCCTGAGCGGGATCGATATCGGCCGCTTCTATTCCGAACGACGCCATATGCAGGCGGCTGCCGACCTGGCCGCGCTGTCGTCGGTCATGAAGGTCAGTGCGGATACGTCCTGCACTGCGGCGAAGCTCGCAGCCCAGCAAGTGGCGAACCCGTCGGCGAATTCCGTACCGGCAAACGCGACCGTTTCCGTCACGTGCGGCGTGTGGACGGCGCCTCAATCCAGTGGCGGTGCCGCGCTGTTTACGCCGACCGCCGGCGATCCGCTCAACGGCCAATGCGGCGGCTTGTCGGCCGGATCGGCCAGCGGCCAGTCGGCCAACGCCGTGTGCGTGAGCGTTTCCGAGCCGGTGACCGGCTTTTTCCGCAGCGGCACGACGATCAGTGCGTCGGCCCTTGCGAAGAGCACGCCGACCGATACCTTTACGCTGACCACCTCGCTCGCGACGTTGAATGGCGGGCTGGCCAACCAGTTGCTGCAGACGCTGACCGGGTCGCCCAACGCGTTGAGTCTGAGCGCTGTCGATTACCAGGGGCTGGCGCAAGTCAACCTGAAGCTGGCGGGCATTCTCGCCAATTTGCCGGTCGGCTCCAACACGGCCGTACTGAACGGTACCGTGACCCTTGGCCAGTTGGCCAACGCGGTGGTGCAGGCGGCGACCCAGCAGAGTCCGCTGGGTGCGAACCTGAACGTTCTGAACGCGATCGTCGTTGCGCTCTGTTCCGGCAGCGTCTGCGGCGGCCCGCAGATCGCGCTCAACCAGCTGGTTTCCGCCGCGGTCGCCAATGGCAGCTCTGCCGTTGACGCCAGCGTCAACGCGCTGGGATTGTTGTCGACCGCGCTTCAGGTCGCGAACGGCACGAACGCCGTCGCCATCCCGAGCATCACGGTCCAGACGCCGACCGCGCTCGCGCCGCTGCTGAACGCGACGGTGTCGGGCTCCGTGTCGCTTGCCGGGACGCCGCCGTCCACGGCGAGCGGCCCGCCCGGACCGTCGAATTGCGGGACGTCCGATTGCCTGACGAACACGTCGACTGCACAAGGGAACGTGTTCCTGGACACGTCGATATCGCTGCTGTCGACGTGCTCCAACGGTTCCCTGGTTTTTCCTGGGGGGACCTGCCCGTCAGGCAAGGCGACGCCACTGACGGCCGTTCGACTGCCGATCACGGCGTATGTCGCGCCGGCGAAGGCCGGGCTCGCATCGGTCACCTGTTCAGCGAACGGCACGAAAAGCGCGACAGTGAACGTGCAGACCGGGGTGGTTGCCGTGTATCTCGGCGGGACGGCGAATACGCCGATCAATCTCAATGCCCCGACCACCTATACGCCCAGCGGTAGCGCACCGCCGCTCACGCTGGTGTCGGTCAACCTGCAGAGCCTGCTCAATCTGTTGAACCTCGGCGGGCTGGTTTCCGGGTTGACAACGTTGGTTAAAGTCTTGACGTTCGGGGTGCTCGACCTGACCCAGATCTCGGTCAACATCAACCTGACGCCCGGGCAGTTGACGCTTCCCGTCGCCAATCAAAATCCGACGCAGTTGGTGTTTACCTATCCCGGGAGTCTGGCATCACCGTATATGTTGAGCACCGGAACGGATCAGTTGCTGTCACCCGCGGTTCAAGGCGCGCTTAACAGCGGCCTGTCGGTGCAGTTGACGGCGAATAGCGGCTTGCTGGACGCGCTGGGCCTGGTAGTGACTCCCGTGCTGAATGTCGTGCTCGGGCCGATTTTGTCCGCACTGGGAGCTACACTCGTTCCGCTCCTCCTACAACCGATCGATTCCCTGCTGACCTCGGTCACCGGCTTGCTCGGCTTGAGTCTGGGGAACGCTTATGTCACAAATACACCGGACTCGATCAAATGCGGCAATCCGATGCTCGTGCAATGAAGACCGCAGCGTTCAGCTGCAGCAGGCGGGCGGGCAGCGTCGCCGCCGATGACCTGCCGCCGGCCTGCAATGCCGCATCATTCGTCAATAACCGTAGCCGTACCTGAATCATGAGAAACACGCCCGCAATCGCAGAACTCGACCTGTACGTCTGGGAAGGCAAGGCGGACATCGTCGATCGCGTCGCCCGATGCATGGCAAGCTTCGACGTCGAGGTGATCCGCGCCGACAATGCGGAGATCTCGCCCGAGCGAGCCGCATTGCGGCCGTCGCTGGCGATCATCAGCGTGACGATGATCGAAACCGGTGCGGCATTCCTGCGCGACTGGCAGGCCAACATCGGCATGCCGGTCGTCTGGGTCGGCGCGGCGCGCGACCACGACGCGTCGCACTATCCGCCCGACTATTCGCATATCCTGCCGCTCGACTTCACGTGTGCGGAACTGCGCGGGATGGTCGGCAAGCTCGTCACGCAGCTGCACGCGCACGCGGCCGAAACGCTGCAGCCGTCCGAACTCGTCGCGCACTCGGAGTCGATGCAGGCGCTGCTGCACGAAGTCGACACCTTCGCCGACTGCGATACCAACGTGCTGCTGCACGGCGAAACCGGCGTCGGCAAGGAGCGCATCGCGCAATTGCTGCACCAAAAGCATTCGCGCTACCGGCAGGGCGAATTCGTGCCGGTCAACTGCGGCGCGATTCCGGACGGCCTGTTCGAGTCGCTGTTCTTCGGGCACGCGAAAGGCTCGTTCACCGGCGCGGTCGTGGCGCACAAAGGCTATTTCGAGCAAGCGGCGGGCGGCACGCTGTTCCTCGATGAAGTCGGCGACCTGCCGTTGTATCAGCAGGTCAAGCTGCTGCGCGTGCTCGAGGATGGCGCGGTGCTGCGGGTCGGCGCGACGACGCCGATCAAGGTCGATTTCCGTCTCGTCGCGGCCAGCAACAAGAAGCTGCCGCAACTCGTCAAGGAAGGCCTGTTCCGCGCGGACCTTTACTATCGGCTGGCGGTGATCGAGCTGAGCATCCCGTCGCTGGAAGAGCGGGGCGCGGTCGACAAGATCGCGCTGTTCAAGTCGTTCGTCGCGGAGGTGGTCGGCGACGAGCGGCTCGCGCGATTGTCCGACCTGCCTTATTGGCTGGCGGACGCGGTCGCGGACAGCTATTTCCCCGGCAACGTGCGCGAGCTGCGCAACCTTGCCGAGCGCGTCGGCGTGACGGTGCGGCAGACGGGCGGCTGGGACGCCGCGCGGCTGCAGCGACTGGTCGCGCATGCGCGCAACTCGGCGCAACCGGTGCCGGCGGAGAGCGCGGCGGAAGTGTTGGTCGACCGCAGCAAATGGGACATGAACGAGCGCAGCCGCGTGATCGCGGCGCTCGACGCAAACGGTTGGCGACGCCAGGATACGGCGCAGCAGCTCGGCATCAGCCGCAAGGTATTGTGGGAAAAAATGCGCAAGTATCAGATATTCGACGAGGAGCCCGAGACCCGCGATAGCGAGTAATTAATGAGATAAAATCGCGCTGAATTACAACGACACGAGCGGGAATCAAAGTTAATGAGCCATATGACGGGGTTGGGGCGGGCGTGTGTGTTGCTCGCGATGGTGGGAGGCATGCAGGTCACGTACGCGCAGGGATTGGCCGGCGATGGGTCGCCGGCGGTACAGCAGGCGTCCGCGCAGGTCGCAGCGATTCCGGTGATCGATCAGCAGGTTCAGGCGTCGGTGCAGCCGCAGGCGGGTGAGTCGAGCGGGCCGAGCACGGTCGAGGAACTGCAGCGCCAGATCCAGGCGCATTCGCTGACGGAAATGCGCACCAGCTACAACGGGAGCTACGGCGCGAGCCTGCTGTTCAGCGTGAAGGACGGTTCGTATTTCGTCGCGCTGTTCCAGCAGAAGGCGTTCTGGCGCGTGATCAAGACTTACGACGATACGCGTGCGGAAGCGATCTATCGCGATTTCTCGCGCCAGGCGGAACGGCTGGCCGTCAACGAGTTGCGCGCGGCGAAGCTGGAATCGCAGAAGACGCAGATGGACCGGCAGATCGAAGTGACGCAGGAGCGGGCGCGGCGTCTGCAGGCCGACATCTCGATCGCGCGCGAGCAGCAGGCAGCGGTCGCGGATCGCCAGAAGAATGTACGCAACGAAACGGCGGCATTGCAGGCGCAACAGGCGCAGCTTCAGTCGCAACTGCGTGCACTGCAGCAGCAGGTGAGGTCGTTGCAGCGCGAGGCCGATGCGGGTTTGCCGACGACGGCACACTGAGCGCCAACGGGGCGGCCGGTGCGGCGACATGCCGCGTCGACCCACCAGGAAAAAGGGCAAGCCGGTTGGCTTGCCCTTTTGCGTTACTGGCCGTCCGGCACGATTCGCCGGCGGCGCGTGACGATGACCGGACCGTTGCCGGTCGACGACGTGTTGCCCGATGCGTCGCCGCCATCGCGCGGCGCACCGTAGCTTTCGCGCGGTTCGCGCGGGGCACCATAGCCTTCGCGCGGTTCACGCGGCGCACCGTAGCCTTCGCGCGGTTCGCGCGGGGCACCGTAGCCTTCGCGCGGCTCGCGCGAGCCGTAGCCGCCGTCGCCACGCGACTCGCGGGAGCCGCCGTGCGAGCCATACGGGCTGTGGCCACCGCCTTCGCGGCCGCCCGGCCGACCGCCGGTACGCGGGCCGCGGGGGCCGCTGCCGCCCGGACGCGAACCGCCCGTATCGAGCTGGATCGTGGAAATCGCACGCTTGTAGATGCCTTGCAGACCCACGGGGGTGCGCAGCATCACCAGGTACTGGTCGAACGACTCGATACACCCCGTCAGACGAATGCCGTTGACGAGATAGATTTCAACGCGCTTACGTTCCTTGCGCGCCGCATTGATGAAGTCGTTTTGCGGATGGGATTCTGCGGGATTGGCCATTGAGGTGCGGCAGGAGCCTGCGTCAGAGAATATGTTGTGCGTGTGTGTGGCGTGTTCGCCCACCAAGGGTTTGGCGGGATTTTACCCTGTTCGTTCCGGCAGCGCGCAGTCGCGATTGTGTCGAACCGTAACCCACTATAGACGTTCGCGCGCATTTTCGCGATTCGGTCAAATGGCTAGTGCGTTTCGTTACGTCGCGTTACGACTCTCGCAATGGTGTAGCACCTGCCGGAGCGCGTCGCGATTACATTCGTCGCGCGAGCCGGGCAGGCCGGCGGATCAGGGACGCGGATCATGAACAAGATGGTAATGGCGGTGTGGGTCGGGGGCGTGGCGTTGCTCGCTTCCGGCAGTGCAATGGCGGGGCACGTCGACCTGTCGGTGGGCATCGGTGTACCGGTCTATGCCGAGCCGGCGCCGGTCTATGTGGCGCCGCAGCCGGCCGTGGTGGCCTATCCGGGTTACGGATATGGCTACTACGGCGACGACGACGACGACCGCTACCGGAAGTGGCGCAAGCATTATTACAAGCACTGGCGCAAGCATCACGACGACGATGACGACGACTGATCCCGACGTGCGTGGCGCCGGCGGGGATCAGAACGCGTAGTCGGGGTTTTTCGGATCGAAAGCGGTGTCGTCGAGCGTCGCCGGCGCGATTTTCTCGATGACGATCCGCTCGAAGATCTTGCCGTCGTTGTCATAGGACTCGACGGTCCGGAAGTAGGGCGCGTGCAGGTCGAGCCCGAGGATTTCCTTTTTCGCGTAGAACTGCGGCCGGCCGGTCGGCGTCTCGTAGGTGAGCGCGACCACGCGCACGCCGCCGATCGTCTTCGCTTCCACCTGGGTCGGCCGCTGCACGCCGGCCTCCTGGTATTTCCTTCCTTCGGTCAGGTACAGGTTCGTGATGAACTCGGTGCCGAGATCCTTCACCTGGTGATTCGACTGGGCACGCGCGAGTGCGCCGTCGAGTGCCGTCCACAACGGAATCTTGCCGAGCAGGCCGCCGAGATGGCCGTACATCTCGTCCTTGCGCTGCGTCGCGTCGTAGATCGTCTCCTGTCCGGCATGCGCGCTGCCCGGCAGCCATTTCGCATAAACCCGCAGCGGCTCGCGGGTGGTCTTCACGAGCATGCGGTCGGGCGTGTCGGACCATTTCCCGCTGATGCGCTCCTGGCGCACCATCGTGAACTGGTACGACGGATAGCCGTTCGGACCGTTGTGGATATAGAGCGGCACGGCGAGCGGATCGAGCGACTTGAAGAGCGCCGTGAGCGTCGCGTCGTCGAGTTGCGCGAGCGTGCCGCGCTGTGCGGCCGTGCGCAGCCAGCGCGCCTGTTGTGCGACCGGCTCGCGCGCGACTTTCGCGAGATCAGCCGGCAGTGCGACCGCCGGCGTCGCGCTCGCGGCATCGGCTGTCTCCTGCGCATGCAGGGCCGGCTGTGCGAGCGACAGCATGCAGGCGACTGCAGCGGCGGCGGCATAAGTCGTGCGGCGGTTCTTTCCTTCGTTCATCGACAGCGTCTCCCGGAGCGATGGGGCGTTCAGCGTTGCTTCGCGGCGTTGATCCTGGCGAGCTCCTCGTCACGCAGCGCGCGGCGCAGGATCTTGCCGACGTTGGTCTGCGGCAGCGCGTCGCGGAATTCGACGAACTTCGGCATCTTGTAGCCGGTGAGGTTCTTGCGGCAGTGCGCGAGCACGTCGTCGACCGTGAGCGTCGGGTCGCGGCGCACGACGAACACCTTGATCCGTTCGCCCTGTACTTCGTCCGGAATACCGATCGCGGCGGCTTCGCTGATGCCCGGATGCATGACCAGCACTTCCTCGATCTCGTTCGGATACACGTTGAAGCCCGACACGAGGATCATGTCCTTCTTGCGGTCGATGAGGCGGATGAAGCCGCGCTCGTCCATCACGCCGATGTCGCCGGTGCCGAGCCAGCCATCGGCGTCGATCACCTTCGCGGTTTCGTCGGGCCGCTGCCAGTAGCCGCGCATCACCTGCGGACCGTGCACGCACAGCTCGCCCGGCTCGCCGATGCCGGCCCAGGTGCCGTCCTCGCGGCGAAAGCGCACGACGGTCGACGGCGCGGGCAGGCCGATCGAGCCGCTGAACGCGGCCATGTCGTTCAGGTCCACCGGGTTCATCGTGACGATCGGCGAGCATTCGGTGAGCCCGTAGCCTTCGACGACCGGCCGGCCCGTGACCTGCTGGAAGCGCTCCGCGACCGCGCGCTGCATCGCCATCCCGCCCGCCATCGCGAGCTTGAGCCTGGAGAAGTCGCGCTTGCGGAATTCCTCGTTGTCGAGGAACGCGTTGTACAGCGTGTTGATGCCGGTGATCCCGGTGAACGTTTCGTTGCGGATGATCTTCATCACCATCTTCATGTCGCGCGGGTTCGCGATCAGGATGTTGCGCCCGCCAAGCCCCATGAAGATGAACGCGTTCACCGTCAGCGAATAGATGTGATAAAGCGGCAGCGGCGTCAGCACGGTTTCGACGTCGCCCGAGACCTGGTCGGCGATCCACGCCTTGGCCTGCAGCAGGTTCGCGATCAGGTTGCCGTGCGTGAGCATCGCGCCTTTCGCGACGCCGGTCGTGCCGCCGGTGTATTGCAGGAATGCGAGATCGTCGCGCGTCATCGGGACGGGCTGCGGTTTGCTGCGCGCACCGAGTTCAAGTGCAGAGCGCAGCCGCACGGCCTGTGGCAGGTGGTAGGCCGGCACGAGCTTCTTCACGTGCTTCAGCACGAAATTGATCAGGCGTCCTTTGGCGTTGAAGCCGTCGGCGAGCAGGTCGCCGAGCGCGGTGACGACGATGTTCTTCACCTGCGTTTCCGGCAGCGCGTCCTGCAGCGTGCGCGCGAAATTCTCGAACACGACGATCGTTTGTGCGCCGCTGTCCTTCAGTTGATGCGCGAGTTCACGCACGGTGTAGAGCGGATTGACGTTGACGACGATCGCGCCGACCTTCAGCGTGCCGAACAGTGCGACCGGGTACTGGAACGTGTTCGGCAGCATGATCGCGACACGGTCGCCCGGTTTCACGCCCATGCTCTGCAGATACGATGCGAACGCGTCGACTTTCTGCGCGAGCGTGCGGTAGGTCATCGATGCGCCTGCGCTCACATAGGCGACCCGTTCGGCGAAGCGCGTCGTGCATTCGTCGAAGAACTGCACGAGGGACGCGTATTGTGTGACGTCGATCTCGTGCGGGACGCCGTGCGGATACGACGCGTACCAGATACCGTCGGTGTTCGGCGGCAGCTGTGCCGCTGCGGTTGCTGCGCTTGAGGACATGCTGTGTCTCCGGTGTCGGTGAGCGTGAGCGCTTTGGCGCTTGCTCTCACCCCATGCTTTGCGGTCGGTGAGCGTTAGCGCTTCAACGCTTGCTCCCTTCCCATGTTTTTCGTCGACGAGCGCAGGCACGCCAGCCCTTGCCCCGCCACATGACATCCATGCGACCCGCGCCTGCGCATCAACGCCGGCCCGGGTCGCATGAATCGATGCAGGACCATTACGAACGTCTCCGCGCCCGCACGATCCCGCACCCGGCAAACCCTGGATGAAACGCCGCCTGCGCGGCTTGCGGCGCGCTCAGTTCGCCGGATGCAGCGTCGCCGTATCGGCAGAAGCCGTACTCGACGGCAGCCCGAACGCCTCGCTCGCGCCCGCATCGTCGAGTACGGCCGCGAAGATCGACAACTGCGCGCTGTCGGGCATCGGCGCCTTCAGCGCGGCGACGATCAGCGACGACAGTCGCGCGATCATCTGCACGTCGTTCATCGTGCGGCCTTGCGAGAACTCGTCGATCAGGCTTTCGGTTTCGGCCCCGGCAAGCGCGCCGGACAGCGCGCCGATCGCGAAGTGCAGCCGCCAGCCGAGCTCCGTGCGCGGCAGATGCGGCAGCGCGCGCTGGAATGCATCGAAGAAGCGGCCGGCGACGCTCGCATAGTGCGCGGTCAGGAAGTTGCGCACGAACGGCGACGGATCGGTGTAGGCGCGGCCGATCAGCCGCAGGAACGCGGGGCCGCCGCGATCGGGGTCGCGCGAGGCCTTCAGTGCGGGAATGAACATCGCGCCGAGCACATGCTCGCAGGTGATGTGCGCACCGAGCTGCGCATCGAAACGGTCCAGGATGCCGAGGCGTTCCTGGTTGAGCTGGTCGAGCCGACGCGACAGCATCGCGTGGATCAGCGCTTCCTTGCTGCCGAAGTGGTAGTTGACCGCGGCGAGGTTTACCGCAGCGCGCGACGTGATCTGTCGCATCGACATCGCTTCGAAGCCATGTTCGATGAACAGGTCCTCGGCCGCATCGAGAATGCGCGCCTTCGTCCCGCCGGCTTGCCGATTGCCGGATGACCGCGTCCCGGACGGCCGTCCCGTAGACGGCCGCCCCTCCTGACTTACTGCCATGTTCCGCCTCCCAATGCCGGTTGCCCGGCCGCGAACAGGTGATTCGATCATCTGATTCAAACAGCTGTTTTTATTAAGATAAAAAAACGCGGGCGGCGCGGGCAAGCGAGGAATCTGGACAAATTCCTCTAGTTCGATGTGCGGATGCGGAAAGGATTTCGCGGGGCCCCGGCGGGACGGGGCACACGCGATGATGCGCTGCGGCAATGCGCGCGTTCAGCCGACGGTAGTACGCGTATTGACCGATTGCGTCATGTCGATGCCGCGCCGCTCGCGGCTGAACAGGATCAGTACCGCGATCACGACGGCGACGCTGCCGGCCACGAGCGCAAGCGCGAAACCGTAGTTGTTGCCCTGGGAAATCGCGAGCGACGCCTGCATCGTCGCGTTACCCGAAGCGAGCAGGTTGCCGAGCTGGTAGACGACACCAGGGAAGGTCGCGCGAATCTCGTCCGGCGAGATCTCGTTCAGGTGGACGGGTATCACGCCCCACGCACCCTGCACCGAAATCTGCATCAGGAATGCGCCGGCCGCGAGCGCGACCGGGCCGCTCGAGAACGCCCACAGCGGCAGCACGGGCAGCGCGATCAGCGCGGCGATGAAGATCGCGCGACGGCGGCCGATCCGTTCCGAGATCGCACCGAACGACAGGCCGCCGACGATCGCGCCGATGTTCAGCACGATCGTGATCCACGACACGGTATGCGGATCGAAGTGATGCTGTTCGCGCAGGAAGGTCGGGTAGAGGTCCTGCGTGCCGTGCGAGAAGAAGTTGAACGCGGTCATCAGCACGATCGCGTAGATCGTGAGCTTCCAGTTCTGTTGCATCGTGGCCGCCAGGCTCGGCCGCGGACGCTTTTCCATCTGCTTCCAGGCCGGCGATTCGGGCACGTGCGTACGCACGTACAGCACGAGCAGCGCGGGCAGTACGCCGACCATGAACATCCCGCGCCAGCCGATGTACTGGTAGAACAGGCCGAACACGATGGATGCGAGCAGGTATCCGCTCGGATAACCGGCCTGCAGCAACCCCGACACGAAGCCGCGCGCATGGGTCGGCACGGTTTCCATCGTCAGCGCGGAGCCGACCCCCCATTCGCCGCCCATCGCGATGCCGAACAGCGCGCGCAGCACGAGCAGCGCGGTCAGGCTCGGTGCGAACCCCGACGCGAGTTCGAGCAGCGAATAGCAGGCGATGTTGACCATCAGCGTCGGGCGGCGCCCGAAGCGATCGGCGAGCCGGCCGAAGATCAGCGCGCCGATCGGGCGCATCGCGAGCGTCAGCGTGAGGGCGAACGCGACGGCTGGGATCGTCGACGCGAATTCGGCGGCGATGTCCTTCAGCACGAAGACCATCAGGAAAAAATCGAACGCGTCGAGCGTCCAGCCCAGGTAGGCGGCGATCGTGACGTTGCGTTGTTCGCGGGTCCAGCTCATGTCCGAGGTCTCCTCGTTGGCTTGCGCACGGACGATCTGCAGGCGGATGCCAGCCCGGCTGGCGCGTGGCACGGGGGGGCATGGATCGAGTGTAGGCCGCCGGGCCGTGCGATGTGGGGCGCGATAACGGCGAATCGGGAATAATCCCTATGAAATGAACTGTTGCGGAAGCGGCAACGGGGGGCCGCGCGATCAACACGACAGGCGTCTGTATCATCGCGGAAGGCTTTTTGTATCAATTCTGTCATGCACGCGACGCGCGTCGCCACCGGATCAGGAGTCCAGATGACCGAACCATCCATTGCCGCGTTGCCGGTGCTGGAGACCGACCGGCTGTGGCTGCGCCCGCGCGTGCTGGCCGATCTCGACGCGAGCATCGCGATGGATCGCGATCCCGAGGTGACCCGGTACATCGCAGGCCCGTGGCACGACCCGGACGAACATCGCCGCTTCGTCACACACCGGATCATGCGCGACTATCCGCCGGGCCTCGGCTACTGGTCGATCTTCGAGAAGGCGGTGCCCGACGCATTCATCGGCTGGATCCTGCTGATTCCCGACTACGCGGGCGGCGCGCGCGACGTCGAGATCGGCTGGCGGCTCGTGCATGCGGCATGGGGGCGCGGCATCGCGTGCGAGGCCGCGGCGGCCGTCGTGCGTCACGCGTTCGACACGGTGCGGCTGCCGCGCGTGATCGCCGACATCGCCGCGGCGAACACGGGCTCGCTG
The DNA here is from genome assembly GCF_000292915.1 of Burkholderia cepacia GG4. Taxonomy (NCBI): domain Bacteria; kingdom Pseudomonadati; phylum Pseudomonadota; class Betaproteobacteria; order Burkholderiales; family Burkholderiaceae; genus Burkholderia; species Burkholderia cepacia. The sequence goes on along the minus strand of NC_018513.1, from coordinate 2,054,993 downwards.
AACGTCGCACGCAAGCTCGGCATGCGTCGCGTCAGTGTCGTTCATGACGGCCTGCCTTACGTTCGCCATCGTCTCGAGCGCCACGACCTGCGCGCCTAGCGTGCCGGCGCGGCCGGTTGTCAGAGATGGTCAAGCGCGGCTTATCGACGTCGTAACGTATTAACGGCTCGCAAGATCAGGAGTATCGTTGCCGGAAATCAGCAACATAGGGTACGACCATGGCACTCGGCAGCGACGTTCACCTTATTCCCGTCCGGCTCGACGCACTGCGTCCGACGCAGATGACGGTCGGCTATCGCGAAGTGAAAGCGAAGCGCAAGCACTGGAAGACGCTCGACAAGCGCGCGCGCAAGGCCGCGATCGAATCGCACTGGTTTCCGGCCATCCTCGGCCCGGGCGGGCAGCACTACATCACCGATCACCACCATCTCGGCCTCGCGCTGATCGAGGAAGGGGAGTCGCGCGTCAACGCGATGCTGCTGAGGGATCTGTCCTGGCTCGACGACACGATCTTCTGGCGGATGATGGAACACAACCAGTGGGTGCATCCGTTCGGCGCGGACGGGTCGCGCCGCGACTACGCGCATCTGCCGAAGTCGCTGACGGGCCTTGAGGACGATCCGTATCGCAGCCTCGCGGGCGAGCTGCGCACGGCAGGTGGTTATGCGAAGGATGCGACGCCGTTCAGCGAATTCCTGTGGGCCGACTATCTGCGCCAGCACGTCACGCTCGACCAGATCCGCAAGAATTTCGCGAAGGCGCTCGACGTGTCGCTGAGTCGCGCACACGAACAGGACGCGCGCTATCTGCCCGGCTGGTCGGGTGTCATCGCCGTTAAATCCTGATACGCGCACAGCGCCCATCGCCTCATGACGACCGCCCCGATCCGTCCGGATGCCGGCCCGCAGTGTGCCGACCATTTCGCCGCACTCGATGCGGCGCCGCCGCCGCGCACGCGGCGCATCGGTCTCGATGCGCTGGCCGGCCTGTCGATCGCCGGGCTGCTGATTCCCGAGGCGGTCGCATATGCGGGGCTTGCCAACCTGCCGCCGCAGGCCGGTCTCATCGCGCTGCTGTCGGGGCTCGTCGTCTATGCGCTGACCGGCAGCAGCCGCTTTGCGATCGTGTCGTCGACCTCGTCGTCGGCTGCCGTGCTCGCGGCGACCGTGCTGGCCGAGTCGGGGATGGCGCTGGCCGCGCAGCTCGCGCTGGCGGCTGCGCTGGTCGCGATGACCGGCGTGCTGTTCATCCTGGCCGGCGTCGCGCGGCTCGGCGGTATGTCGGATTTCATCGCGCGTCCGGTCCTGCGCGGTTTTACGTTCGGACTGGCGCTGACGATCGTCATCAAGCAGTTGCCGAAGATTCTCGCGATCTCGGTACAGCACAGCGATGCGCCGCGTGTCGCGCTCGACCTCGTCACCGGCGCGCCGCATGCGAACCTCGCGAGCGTCGCGCTCGGCGCGGCCGCGCTGGCGCTGCTGTTCGTGCTCGGGCGGCGCTCGCGCGTGCCCGCGACGCTCGTCGTGATCGTGCTGTCGATCGCGGCCGGCTATGTGTTCGACTGGCAGCACTACGGGATCGCGATCGTCGGACACATCGATTTCCAGCACCTCGAATTCGGCCTGCCGCATCTCGACCGCAACGCGTGGATGCAGACGGTCGAGCTCGCGTTCGCGCTGATGCTGATCCTCTATGCGGAGTCGTACGGCTCGATTCGCAACTTCGCGCTGAAGCACGGCGACAGCGTGTCGGCGAACCGCGACCTCGTCGCGATCGGCTGCGCGAACCTCGTGTCGGGGCTGCTGCACGGGATGCCGGTCGGCGCCGGCTATTCGGCGACGTCGGCGAACGAGGCCGCGGGCGCACAGTCGCGTTTCGCGGGATTATGGGCGGCCGGCGTGGTCGCGCTGATCGTGTGGCTGCTGCTGCCGCAGCTCGCCCGCACGCCGGAGCCCGTGCTTGCGGCGATCGTGATCTTCGCGGTCAGCCACTCGCTGCATCCGTCGGTGTTCCGGCCGTATTGGGTCTGGCATCGCGATCGGCTCGTCGTGATCGCCGCGCTGCTCGCGGTGCTCGTGCTCGGCGTGCTGCACGGGCTGCTCGCGGCCATCGGCGTGAGCCTGCTGCTGACGTTGCGCAAGCTGTCGGAGCCGAACGTGAGCGTGCTCGGCCGGCTACGCGACGGCCACGACTTCGTCGACGTCGCGAATCATGCCGATGCCAGGCCGGTATCCGGTGTGCTGATCGTGCGGCCCGAGGCACAGCTGTTCTTCGCGAACGCGGACCGGATGCTCAATCGCGTCCGTGCGTTGATGAAGGCGGCACCCGATGCGCATACCGTGATGCTGAGCCTCGAGGAAACGCCGGACGTCGACGGCACGACGATCGAATCGTTGCGGACGTTCGCGGCCGAATGCGCGGCGCGCGGGCTGCAGTTCGCGATCGTGCGGCTCAAGGAGCATGCGCTGCATGCGCTGCGCCGCGCGGCTGACGATACGCTGCGTGTCGATGCGATGTCCGAACTGAGTGTCGACGAGAGCCTCCAGGTGCTGCTGTCGCGCGGCAACGGCGGCAACGGCGGGCAGGGCGGCGCGTGACGATGCGGCGCGCATGCGCCGTCTGGTGCCTTCCGGTGCCGCCTAGTTCGACAGCGCGGTGTCGGCCGGTTCGGCGGCCGCGCGGGTTGCCACGATCTCGGCCACCTCGGCGGCCGTCGGTGCGTACGCGCCTGCATGCGCACAGGCGACCGCCGCGCAAGCCGCCGCGTAGCGCAGGTGCTCGGCCGCCGACGCATCGGCGTGCGTGAGCTGGCTGGCGAGCCAGCCGCCGATGCTGGCGTCGCCGCAGCCGACGGTGTCGGCGACCTCGGTCGCGAACGCCGGCTGGAACAGCGCGGTGTCGCGATGCAGCAACTGCATGCCGGCCGCGCCGCGGGTGACGAGCACGCTCGCATCGGGCGCCCATGCGCGCAATTGCGCGAGCGCGGCTGCCTCGTCGAGTTCCGGGAACAGGCCGCGCAGATCCTCGTCGGATACCTTGATCCAGTCGGCGAGCCCGGCCAGCCGGCGCAGCGTGTCGCGATACGACGGTGCGGCCATCGGCGCGCGGTAGTTCGGGTCGAACGAGATCCGCTTGCCGGCCGCGCGTGCCGCCGCCACGACCTCGATCAGGCGCGACGCGAGCGGCTCGCGCACGACCCCGAGCGAGCCGACATGCACGATCTCGGCCGCGTCCAGCGCCCCGTCGGGCAGATCTGCCGGATCGAAGGCGAGATCGGCGCTGTGTTCGCCGATGAAGAAATAGTCGGGCGGCTGTTTCGACACGACCATCGCGAGCAACGGCGCGCGGTCGACCTGCCGCATGAAGCGCAGGTCGAGCCCGGCATTCGCGCTCCTGCGCATCAGTTCGTCGCCGAAGATGTCGCGGCTGACCGTGCCGGCGAAGGCGGTCGGCACGCCGAGCCGCGCGCCGACGCGCGCCACGTTCCAGCACGAGCCGCCGGCGACGCTGCGCCAGTGCTGCGCGTCGTCGCGGATGAAATCGGTCAGCGCTTCGCCGAATACGATCAGGCGGGGGAACGTCGTCGTCATGTCGAAACCTTGTGCCGCGACGTGTCGCGCGGCGGTGTGGCGGTTGAGATGAGCGGACGGGCAGGGCCGGGCGTCGCGCGCGGCGACGCGGCCCGGCGCCGCCCGGGATCGCCGATCGCGCGACGCGATCAGCGCGGGCTGCTCCAGCCCTTGTAGCCCTTCACGTTGTCGCGCGTGATGAGCGTCGGCTCGATCAGGATCATCGGGTTGGCCGGCTTCTGGCCGTTCATGATCCCGTAGCCGACATTGACGGCCTGCTGCGCCATCGCCCACGGATCCTGGCTCGACGATGCCTGCACGAGCGTGTTGGACTTGAGCGCCACCTCGATGTCAGGCGCGCCGTCGACCGACGTGATCACGATGCCCGGGCGGTTCAGCTGCTTTGCCGCGAGATCGCTGCCGATCGCCTGCGGGTCGTTGATCGTGAACACGCCGTCGAGCTTCGGAAAGCGCGTCAGGTAGCCCTGCATCGTGTTCATCCCGCCTTCGCGCGAGCCCTTGCCGTCCTGGTCGCTCGACAGCAGCTTGATGCCGGGGTTTTTCGCGAGCACGGCCTTGCAGCCGTTCACGCGATCGATCACGGCCGATACCTGCGGGCCGTTCTCGATGATCACGTTGCCCTTGCCGTTGAGCTTCTTCGCGAGGTAGTCGCACGCCAGCTCGCCGGCCTTCACGTTGTTGGTCTGCACGGTCGCGTTCGCGCCGGCTGCCGCGACGTCCACCGCGACGACCGTGATGCCGGCCGCCTGCGCCTTCTTCACCGCCGGTTCGATCGCCTTCGGATCGGTCGCGTTGAGCAGGATGATGTCGACGTGCGCAGAGATGAAGTTGTCGATCTGCGTGAACTGCTTGTTCAGGTCGTAGTCGGCCGATACCGCGGTGACCTTCGCGTTCGGGTTGAGCTGTTTGGCGCGCGCTTCGGCGCCTTTCACGATCGTGACGAAGTACGGGTTGCCGAGCGACCCGACCGTGACGCCGATCGATTTCAGCGGCTTGTCGGCGGCATGGGCGGCGGCAGTGCCGAATGCGAGCGCGCAGGCGACGGCGGTCAGGGCGGCTTTATGCTTGAACATGTCGTTGTGTCTCCGGGAGGTCCATTGGCGGACGGGCGCAGGAGGACCTGCCTGCGACCTGAGGGTTGAACGGTGAGGGAACGGTGTCAGGTGCGGGCCGAGTCGCGCTGGCGATAGCGGTCGAGCGCGACGGCGCCGATGATCACGAGCCCCTTGATGATGTACTGCCAGATGTCGGACACGCCGAGCAGCACCAGGCCGTTGGTCAGCACCGCGATGATCAGCGCGCCGATCAGCGTGCCGACGATCGAACCGACACCGCCGACGAAGCTCGTGCCGCCGAGGATCACCGCGGCAATCGCATCGAGTTCGTATGACTGGCCGAGCTGCAGGCCGTTGGCCGCATAGAGCCGCGCGGCCGACATCACCGCGCCGAGACCCGCGAGCAGGCCCGACGCCGCGTACACGAACAGCTGGATCGCCCGCACGTTGATGCCCGACAGCCGTGCGGCTTCCGGATTGCCGCCGACCGAATAGATCCGCATCCCGAGCACCGTGCGGCGCAGGATGAACCACGACAGCGCGATCACCGCGCATGCGATCACGACGAGCCATGGCACGCCGAGCAGCGTGCCGTTGCCGATGAATGCGAACGGCAGCTGCGGGTTGAAGACGGTCGTATCGTTGCCGATCAGGCGGGCGACACCACGCACGGCCGTCATCGCACCGAGCGTGACGATGAACGGCGGCAGGCGCAGGAACGAGATCAGGCCGCCGTTGATCGCGCCGAACACGAGGCCGACGGCGAGCGCGATGGGCACGCCGAGCCAGCCCCAGCCCGGGATGGTCGATGCGAGCAGCGCGGCGACGGCCGACGCGGCGAGTACCGAGCCGACCGACAGGTCGATGCCGCCCGTCAGGATCACGAACGTCATGCCGGCGGCGAGCACGATGTTGATCGATGCCTGCTGCGTGACGATCGACAGGTTCTGCAGCGTGAAGAAGCCGTCGGTCAGGAAGCCGAAGCCGATGCACAGGACCAGCAGCACCGGCAGCATGCCGGCGGTGCGCATCAGCGATTGCATGCGTGCGCGATGATCGGCGCCGCGCATCAGGGGCGTACGGTTGGCCACCGGATGGGCCGTCGCGGAAGCGAGGTTCCGCTGCTTGGTCGGGTTGATCATTTCGGTACCTTGAATGAAGAGGGAAATGAAGGGGCCGTGGTCAGTGCGCGTCGGCGAGTTCGGCTTGCGAGCCGGTCGCGAGCGCGATGATCGCTTCCTGCGTGATGGGCGTGTGCGTGTGGCCGCCGAGTTCGCCGGCGATCTCGCCTTCACGCATCACGAGCACGCGGTCGGCGACACCGATGATTTCCGGCAGTTCGCTCGAGATCACGATCACGCCGACGCCCGCGCGGGCCAGTTCGTTGATGATCCGGTAGATCTCGGATTTCGCGCCGATGTCGACGCCGCGCGTCGGTTCGTCGAGGATCAGCACGCGCGGCTTCGTCTCGAGCAGGCGCGACAGCAGCACCTTCTGCTGGTTGCCGCCCGACAGCGCGCCGACGTTCACGTTCGCGTTCGGCACGCGGATCGACAGCGACGCGATCGCGTCGCGCGCGCGTTCGGCGCCGCGCGCGAGATCGAGCGCGCCGAGCCGCGCATCGCGGTTGCATACGGAGATGTTGATGTTGTCGCGCACGCTCATGTCGAGGAACAAGCCCTGGCGCTTGCGGTCTTCCGTCAGGTAGACGAGGCCCGCGTCGATCGACTCGCGCGGCGAATGTGCGCCGAACGCGCGGTCGCCCAGCTTCACGTTGCCGCGCGTGCGCGGTTCCGCGCCGAAGATCAGTCGCGCGAGTTCGGTGCGGCCCGCGCCGACCAGCCCCGCGATGCCGAGCACTTCTCCGGCATGCAGGTCGAGGCTGCAGCGACGCACCCGCTCGCCGTCGGCGATGTCGCGCACCGACAGCAGCAGGTGGCCGGGATCGTACGGCGCATGTTCCTTCTTGTAGAAACCGGAGATGTCACGGCCCACCATCATCGCGACGAGCCGCTCGGCCGACAGCGATTCGCGCTCGAGCGTGCCGACGTACGAGCCGTCGCGCAGCACCGACACGCGATCGGACAGTTCGTAGATCTCCGCCATCCGGTGGCTGATGTAGATGATCGCGAGACCCTCCTCGCGCAGCTGGCGGATCAGGCCGAACAGGTGTTCGGTTTCGCGCGACGACAGCGGCGTCGTCGGTTCGTCCATCACGAGGATGCGTGCGCGAGTGTGCACCGCACGCGCGATCTCGACGAGTTGCTGCTCGGCGATCGACAGCGTGCCGACGAGCGTGTCGGGCCCGAACGGCGCACCGAGGCGCGCGAGCACGTCCTGGCAGCCGCGCGCCATTGCCGCGCGGTCGATGGTGCCCCAGCGGCGGTTGCCGCGCCGCAGTTCGCGACCGACGTAGATGTTTTCCGCGACGGTCAGGTTCGGCGCGAGGCACAGCTCCTGGTAGATCACCGCGACCCCCGCATCGCGCGCGGCGAGCGGACCGTCGACGTCGATGCGCTCGCCGTCGATCAGGATCTCGCCGCCGGCGTCGGCGCGGTAGGCACCCGACAGGATCTTCATCAGCGTCGATTTGCCTGCGCCGTTCTCGCCCATCAGCGAATGAATCTCGCCCGGATAGACGGTCAGGCTGACGTTGTCGAGCGCGCGCACGGCCGGGAACGTCTTGCTGATCCGGCGCATCTCGAGCAGCGGCCGGGGCGACTCAGATTGCGACATGGTTCACCTCCTGCGATTCGGTGCGGGCGCCCTTGAGGATGCCGGCCCGCGGAGAGAAGTTGAAGTACATCGGCAGCGTCGCGGCGCCGATCGCGCCGGCGTCGGCGCCGAACGTGCCGCGCACGAGTGTCGGCGTGCCGCGCGCTTCCGGCGCGGTGGCGACCAGTGCCGCTCGCAGGCGGGTCGTCACCGCGTCGAGCAGGCCGGCGTCGGTATCGGCGTCGAGCACGACCACCGGCGCATCGACCACGCACAGCACCGCGCGCAATGCCGGCGCGAGCGCGTCGACGCAGTCGTCGATCCATTCGTCGACCGCCGGCAGGCCGCGCGCGATGCAGGCCTCGAGGTCGGCGCGGTTCTCGACGATCTCGCCGTGATGGCGCAGGTGGCGCACGAGCGCATGCAGCGACGCGCGGGCGAGCAGGATGTCCCACGGGCCGCGCGGCGGCGGCGCGGACGCCAGCCGGCTCGGTGGCACGGGAATCACGGCGACGTCGCCGGCGTTGCCGGTCACGCCGCGCAGGCAGTCGCCGTCGATCGCGATGCCGCCGCCGATCGCGGGCCCGATGAACAGGTAGACGAAGTCGTCGCACTGCCGGCCGTACCCGTAGAACAATTCGGCGATGGCGGCCGCATTGCCGTCGTTTTCGCCGAACACGGGCAGCGACAGCGTGCGCCCGAGGTCGCTCGCGAAGTCCACCTCTTCCCAGGCGCGGAACGTGTCGGGCGCGAGGCCGAGTTCGCGCATCCAGGCACCGAGGTTGTATGGCTGGGCGACGCCGACGCCCGTCAGGCGCGCGCGCTCATGCTCGGGGAGGAGGTCCTGCATCGCGTCGATGTCGCGCCGCACGATCTCGAGCACGTCGGCGGGCGGCGGGAGCAGCGTGTCGTGCGAGCGGCGGCCGAGCACGTCGCCCGCGAAATTGACGAGCGCCGTCTCGATGCGCATCCGGTCGAGATGGACGCCGATGCCGAACGCACCGCGCGGATCGAGGCGGATCAGCGACGCCGGCTGGCCGCGCTGACCTTCGGTACGACCGGCGAATTCGATCAGCTTTGCGTCGGCAAGCGACGCGATGATGCTGCCGACCGCCGTGCCCGTCATGTTCGCGAGCCGGGCGAGGTCGGCCTTCGACGCGCTGCCGGCGCGGCGCAGCGTCTTCAGCAGCAGGCGCTCGTTGTAACGGCGCACGTTGGCCGAGTTGCTTCCCTGGCCGATGTGCGGGCTTCTCATGGCGTCTCCTTCCATGTCGCGCCGGGTGTCGACGCATTAAATAAATCACGTTGATTTATTTAACCGCGTGAGCGGCGGCATGTCAGCCTAGGGAAATCCCGGTTTTGGCCAGCGGGCGAAGAGGGGCGTGGGTTTGCGGGCACAGCAGGGTGTGCGTGGTGCGCTGCGAAACCGGATATTTCGAATTCATCTGATGGATTTTCCGTCCCCTGCGCGCCAGGATTGCCCGTCGGGCTCCTTGCGACATGACGGCTCGAAGAGGGCGATGTCTGCGGGGCCTGGTGATGTGCCGCCGGCTGCGTCGCTGGTTCATTCGATGTGGTGCGTTAGAAGCCGTCCCGCGTCTGCTTTTGGGAGAAAGTCCATGCATCGTCCGACGCGGCCTTCGATATCGCTGCTCGATCCCTGCGCCGGCAGCGAACCGTTGCCGCCTTACACGGCGACGGTGACTGTCACCGGCGGCGAATCGGCTCACGGACAATCGTCCGGACGTGCGCTCGGCAGGCGGCGTACTCGATGTGTCGTTGCGTCTGCCCGTTGAACTGGGTGGCGCGGGTGGCGGCACGAATCCCGAGCAGCTATTCGCGGCCGGCTTCGCTGCGTGTTTTCATGGCGCGTTGACGCTGGTTGCGCGCAGCGCCGGACTCGGCTGCCGGCCGATCTTTCGATTTCGGCCAGCGCGACGTTTCACCGCGATCCTGTCGATGGTTTGTTTGCGATTGCGCTCGACCTCGAGGTCGACATGCCGGGTGTCGACGCCGGTGGTGCGCGCGAACTCATTGCGGAGACCGAGGCGATCTGTCCGTACGCGAAGATGGCGAGGGGGGGATTCGGCACGCGCTGCGTGTGACGGGGCGCCGTGAGCTGCGATGCGGTTGCGGTATCGCGTTTCCGGATGCGGAAATGAAAAAGGCCGGCTAGAAGCCGACCTTTTTAAAAACAGATGGTGCCCAGGAGAGGACTCGAACCTCCACGATGTTGCCACCGCTAGGACCTGAACCTAGTGCGTCTACCAATTCCGCCACCTGGGCACGTTTCGCTTACTGCGATGCGAAGACCGCTATTCTAGCGTATTCGAAAGATCTGTCAATAGAATTTGAGGTTGCGAACGAAAATAATTTGGCGGCTGGTCCGTTGAGCCGGAGAGGGTGTGCCACGGCGACTGAAGCGCATCGTCAATGCGTGACGATTCCGGGCGCGCGCACAAGGACGGTCACGGGTGCGCCTGGTTCCGGCGTCGCAATGAAAAAGGCCGGCAGAAGCCGACCTTCTTGTGAGGCAGATGGTGCGCGGGGGGAGATCCGGTCACACAGGCGTGACACCATCCTTGCAAGCGCAGCCCTTCGAGTCTTCTCGCAAAGCGAGTGGGCGCTTTGATTCCGGGGCTTGAAATGAAAAAAGGCCGGCTAGAAGCCGACCTTTTTAAAAACAGATGGTGCCCAGGAGAGGACTCGAACCTCCACGATGTTGCCACCGCTAGGACCTGAACCTAGTGCGTCTACCAATTCCGCCACCTGGGCACGTTTCGCTTACTGCGATGCGAAGACCGCTATTGTAGCGTGTCTGAAGAAGCTGTCAACACAATTTGATCGATAGCGATAAAAATATTTCGCGTTGCGGATTCGGACATCAGGCGCCGACCGGATCCGCGCGCTTTGCCGCGAAATTCCAGTGGAGCGCTTGACTCGTGTCGACGCGGGCCGGCAGCAACCCCGCCGCGAGGAACATATCGGCGATCTTTTGCTGCTCCCCGAAATTCTGCGCGAGCACGGCGCGCAAGAGATAGCTGCGTCGTGCATTCGCGCGCTCGATCGTCGTTGCGTCGAGCCCCCAGATCGGCGCGAGCGTACTGGCTGCCTCCTGCGGATGCTCGCGCAGCCACGCGCCGGCCTGTGACAACCGGTCGAACACGATCTGGATGACGTCGGGGCGTGCTGCGGCAAAGCTGGTCGATGCGAGGTAATAGCGCTGGTATGACGCGAGCCCGTTACCGTCCACCAGAATCCGCACGTCGGGATTCGAGTCGACCGACGCGACATACGGATCCCACGTGATCCATGCGTCCACGCTGTCGCGCTCGAACGCCGCGCGGCCGTCCGCGGGCGTCAGGTAGTGGATCGCCGTGTCGGCGGGGGCAAGCTTCGCGCGCGCGAGCGCGGCGAGCAGCAGGTAGTGGCTGCCGGCGGCCTTCGTAACGGCGATGCGCTTGCCCTTGAGATCGGCGAGCGTGCGCAGTGCGCTGTCCTTCTTGACGATAATGGCCTGCGCCTTCGGCGACGGCGCTTCCTGCGCGACGTACACGAAACGCGCATGCGCGGCTTGCGCGAACACCGGAACCGTGTCGGCGACGTCGGCGCTGAAATCGACCGCGCCGACGTTGAGCGCTTCGGTCAGCGGCAAACCGCTCGCGAATTCATGCCACGATACGCGCAGGCCGAGCGGCGCCAGTGCCTGCTCCAGGGTGCCGCGCGTCTTGAGCAGTGTGATGAGCGTCGACGATTTCTGGTATCCGATGCGCAGCACGGAAGGTGCGCTCTCGGCATGCGCGCGGATGCCGGCGGCGCTCAGGCCGGCGGCCAGCATCGCGTGCGCAAATGCGCGGCGGTTCATCGACGTCATGGATCGTGCTCCTCGTTGGGTTCGTTGAAATCAAGGCGGCTAACGTATCAACGGGGAGGGCGATCGATAACCGATTAATTCTGCTATCGATCGGTGTGGCCGGCATAAAGGCGCGGCCGATGCTCGAGATGCGAGGCTTGAAATGAAAAAAGGCCGGCTAGAAGCCGACCTTTTTATAAAACAGATGGTGCCCAGGAGAGGACTCGGTCACACATGTGCGACCCCGGCTGCGCTTGCAAGCGCAGCCCTTCGAGTCCCCACGCAAAGCGCGCAGGCGCTTTGCTTCCTGGGCTTGAAATGAAAAAAGGCCGGCTAGAAGCCGACCTTTTTAAAAAACAGATGGTGCCCAGGAGAGGACTCGAACCTCCACGATGTTGCCACCGCTAGGACCTGAACCTAGTGCGTCTACCAATTCCGCCACCTGGGCACGTTTTGCAGTAGCTGCTTGCTGCAAAGAAGCGAAATTATAGCGCCCCAATTATCCGTGTCAACACTTTTTTTCGATGCACTGCAAACCGGCCGCTGCGGCGGCTGCACGCGGCATTCGCGTCATTTGGCAACACAGGCGGGTGATAGAATGGTCCGCCGCCGTCACTATAGAACTGTCTGACGGACACTTCTATGTTGATGCCGTGCACCATCAGTCAACGCAACGAGAACAATCATCGACAAACCCTTGAGCAAATATCCGTACCCCATTCCGAGCCGTGAAGAAATTCTCGGCGTGCTGCGTACGAGCGACGCGCCGCTGGCCGCCAACGACATCGCCGAGGCGCTGTCGATCAAGCGTCAGGAGCGCGAGGGGTTCTTCCGGCGTGTCGCCGCGATGGAACGCGACGGCCAGATCCGCCTCGACAAGCGTGGCCACTACCAGCTCACCCATCCCTCGAATTTCGTTGCCGGTCGCGTGCAAGGGCATCGCGACGGCTACGGGTTCGTGATCCGCGATGACGGCCAGGACGACCTGTTTTTGCCGAACGGCGAAATGCAGAAGGTGATGCACAACGATCGCGTGCTCGCGCGGATCGTCGGCTACGATCGCCGCGGCCGCCCGGAAGGGCACGTCGTCGAGGTCACCGAGCGCGCGAACAAGCGCGTGATCGGTCGCCTGCTCAACGAGAACGGCGCACTGATCGTCGCCCCCGAAGACAAGCGCATCGGCCACGACATCCTGATCACGCAGAACGTGAAGAAGGCGAAGGTCGGGCAAGTCGTCGTCGTCGAACTGACCGACTTCCCGAGCCGTCATTCGCAACCGCTCGGCCGCGTCGTCGAAGTGCTCGGCGACATCGACGATCCGGGCATGGAAATCGAGATCGCGGTGCGCAAGTACGGCGTGCCGCATGAATTCAGCCAGCCGGCGCTCGACGAAGCCGCCGCGCTGCCGGACAAGGTGCGGCCGGCCGACCTGCGCTTCCGCGTCGATCTGCGCGACGTGCCGCTCGTGACGATCGACGGCGAGGACGCCCGCGACTTCGACGATGCGGTGTACTGCGAGCCGACCAAGGTCGGCCGCGGCGACGGCTTCCGCCTGATCGTCGCGATCGCCGACGTTTCGCACTACGTGCAGCCGGGCAACGGCCTCGACGCCGACGCGCTCGAGCGCAGCACGTCGGTCTATTTTCCGCGGCGCGTGATCCCGATGCTGCCGGAGAAGCTGTCGAACGGCCTGTGCTCGCTGAATCCGCAGGTCGACCGCTGCGTGCTCGCATGCGACATGGTGATTACCGCGCGCGGCGAGATCAAGGCGTACCAGTTCTATCCGGCGGTCATCCATTCGGCCGCCCGTCTGACGTACACCGAAGTCGCGGCCGTGCTGTCGAATACGAAGGGGCCGGAGGCCGCGCGCCGCGCGGATCTGCTGCCGCACCTGCAGGACCTGTACGGCGTCTACAAGGCGCTGTTCGCCGCACGGCAGAAGCGCGGCGCGATCGACTTCGATACGACCGAGACATACATCGTCTGCAACTCGCAGGGCAAGATCGAACAGATCGTGCCGCGTCAGCGTAACGATGCGCACAAGCTGATCGAGGAATGCATGCTGGCCGCGAACGTGTGCGCGGCCGACTTCCTGAAGCGCAACAAGCATCCTGGCCTGTACCGCGTGCATGCCGGCCCGACGCCAGAGAAGCTCGAGAACCTGCGCGCGTTCCTGCGCGGCATGGGCCTGTCGCTCGGCGGCGGCGACAAGCCGCACGCGAGCGACTATGCGGCGCTGATGGCGCAGATCCGCGACCGGCCCGACGCGCAGATGCTGCAGCCGATGCTGCTGCGTTCGATGCAGCAGGCGGTCTACAGCCCGGACAACATCGGCCACTTCGGTCTTGCCTACGAGGCATACGCGCACTTCACGAGCCCGATCCGCCGCTATCCCGACCTGCTTACGCACCGCGCGATCTACGCGATCCTGTCGGGCAAGAAGTACGCGCCGAAGGCCCCGGACGGCTTCGAGCTGAACACCGCGCTGTCGCCGCGCGCCCGCGCGATGCAGCAGGCCGACGACGAAGCGCGCGGCCGTTCGCGCTCGAACACGGCGATCTGGGAAGAGCTCGGCCTGCACTGCTCGGCGAACGAGCGGCGTGCCGATGAAGCGTCGCGCGACGTCGAGGCCTGGCTCAAGTGCTACTTCATGCGCGACAAGCTCGGCGAGGAGTATGGCGGGATGGTGAACGGCGTCACGTCGTTCGGCATCTTCGTGCAGCTCGATACGCTGTTCATCGAAGGGCTCGTGCACGTCACGGAACTCGGCTCGGACTATTTCCAGTACGACGAGATCAAGAACGAGCTGCGCGGCGAGCGCACGGGCATCCGTTATCGCCTGTCGGATCGCGTGCGCGTGCAGGTGAGCCGCGTCGATCTCGACGCGCGCAAGATCGACTTCCGCCTCGTGCGCGACACGCCGGTGAAGGCGCCGCGTCCGGCACCGGCGCCGGCTGCCGCCGGTAACGATCGTGGCGGCCCGCGCGTGCGCGCGTTGCCGCCGGCAGAGGAATCCGCACCGCGTCGCAAGAAGGCGCCCGGCGCGCCGACCGTTGCGGTGAAGGAAGCGCGTGCCGCACGTGCTGCGAAGAAGAAGGGCGGCGTGGCGGTGAAAACTGCCGCGAAGAAGACACACGCCCGCAAGAAGTATTGAGCGTTCGGGGCGGCGCATGCGCACGCCCTTGCAGTATCGAGAGACGCCGCGTTCTACCGGTCACCGGCCGGCAACGCGGCGCTTTCCTTTTCCATGGATCGCGGCTGCGCGCGTTGCGCGGCTGCACGTTTGATCGAAGGTTGTTCCAGTCATGTCACGTCTGAAGGTTCTTTACGGTTTTCATGCGGTGACCGCACGTTTGCGGCACGACGCGTCGACGGTTGCGGAGGTGCTGTACGACCAGACGCGCCGTGACCGCCGCATGCAGGACTTCCTGCACGCCGCGAAGGAAGCGGGCGTGCGGCTGATCGCGGCCGACGAAACCCGCCTGTGGGGCCTCGCGCACACCGAGCGTCACCAAGGGGTCGTCGCGCGCGTCGAGGACGTCCCGCTCGCGCAGAACCTGTCCGAACTGCTCGACGGCATCCAGGGCCCGGCGCTGCTGCTGGTGCTCGACGGTGTTACCGATCCGCACAACCTCGGCGCCTGCCTGCGTGTCGCCGATTCGGCCGGTGCGCATGCGGTGATCGCGCCGCGTGACCGCGCGGTCGGCCTGAACGCGACCGCGGCGAAGGTCGCGAGCGGCGCGGCCGACACGGTACCGTACATCACGGTGACGAACCTCGCCCGTGCACTGCGCGAACTGAAGGAAGCGGGCGTGTGGATCATCGGCACGTCGGACGAAGCGTCGTCGACGCTGTACGAAACGAAGCTCGACGGCCCCGTCGCGCTCGTGATGGGCGCGGAAGGCGAAGGCATGCGACGGCTCACCCGCGATACCTGCGACGAAGTGATGAGCATCCCGATGGCCGGCAGCGTGGAAAGCCTGAACGTGTCGGTCGCGAGCGGCGTGTGCCTGTACGAAGCGGTGCGGCAGCGCCGCGTGAAGGGCTGACGCAGGCGGTCCCGCGCGCTGCGCGGGCCGCGAACCCGAACGACGTGTGCCGCGATTGCGCGCGGCACGCGGCTCCCGGAACTCGCGAACCATGACCCTGTTTCGCCTGGGCGCATCATGCGCCGTCCTGTGCCTGCTGGCCGCCTGCACGTCGCCGTCGCTCGTCGAACGTGGCACCTACTACGCCGATACGAGCCTGCACGCGCGCGGCTCCGATTCGCGGATCCGCTTTCTCGTGATGCATTACACCGAAAGCGACGAAGCGAAATCGCTGCACACGCTGATGGGCGATTCGGTCAGCGTGCACTACGTTGTGCCGCCGCAACCGCGCATCGAACACGGGATGCCGGTCGTCTACCAGCTGGTTCCGGAGTCGCAACGCGCATGGCATGCGGGCGTCAGCGAGTGGCAGGGCACGACCGAACTCAACGCGGCGTCGATCGGCATCGAGAACGTGAACCGCGGCCCGCTCGATCCACAAAACCGCACGTGGCAGCCGTATCCGCCTGAACAGGTCGATGCGCTGATCCGCCTGTCGAAGGACATCGTCGCGCGCTACGGAATTCCGCCGACGCGCGTGGTCGGGCACAGCGATATCGCGCCGCAACGCAAGATCGACCCGGGTCCGCTGTTCCCGTGGCATGCGCTCGCGCTGGCCGGCGTCGGCGCGTGGCCGGATGACACGACGGTTGCCGCGCGGCTCGGCGGCCGCGATCCGCATGCGCTCGTCGATGTGCGCGAATTGCAGCTGAAGCTCGCGCGCTACGGCTACGACGTGCCGACCGACGGCGTGTTCGACGCACGCGCGCAACGCGTATTCGCGGCGTTCCAGATGCATTTCCGGCCGTCCGACTACGCGGGCAATCCGGATGCCGGGACCGACGCGATCGCGCAGGCGCTGCTCGACAAGTATTTCCCGGGTGCGCCGCCGGCCGGCACCGCGTCCGCTGCCGGCGCGCAGTGAGCGTCGGCACGCCCGGCGTCGACGCAGGCGCCGAAAAAGCGCGGGTCGTCTGCCGAGTCCGGTAAACTGGCGGTTTTCCGCAATCCCGCTGCATTCCCACCCCATGACTCAAGACGAACTCAAACGCCTGGTCGGCCAGGCGGCCGCCGATTATGTTATCCAGAACGTGCCGGAAGGCGCGGTGATCGGGGTCGGCACCGGCTCGACCGCGAACTGCTTCATCGACGCGCTCGCCGCGGTCAAGTCGCGCTATCGCGGCGCCGTGTCCAGCTCCATCGCGACGACCGAACGCCTGAAGTCGCACGGCATCAAGGTGTTCGACCTGAACGAGGTCGAATCGCTGCAGGTGTATGTCGACGGCGCCGACGAGATCGACGCAAGCGGCGCGATGATCAAGGGCGGCGGCGGCGCGCTGACGCGCGAGAAAATCGTCGCGTCGGTGGCCGATACGTTCGTCTGCATCGCGGATGCCAGCAAGCGCGTGCCGGTGCTCGGCGCGTTCCCGTTGCCGATCGAGGTCGTGCCGATGGCGCGCACGGCGATCGGCCGGCGCGTGACCGCACTCGGCGGCGTGCCGGTGCTGCGCGTGACGAAGGACGGCGCGCCGTACATCACCGACAACGGCAATGAAATCATCGACGTGAAGGGGCTGCAGATCGCCGATCCGCGCGGCTTCGAAGCGCAGGTGAACGCATGGCCGGGCGTCGTGACGGTCGGCCTGTTCGCCGAGCGCGGCGCGAATCTGTGCCTGCTCGGCACGGCCACCGGTGTGGAAACGATCGTTTATACCGGTTAATCAAAACTGAATGAGAAGCAGTCCGTAATGGCGTCAGAATGCCGTAATGGATTGCATGCTTAAATTGTGTGGAAATCCCGGCCCGGCAAGCGCAGCGCGCTTCCCGGGCTTTTTTTGAAGCCGTATAAATCACCCCGTCAAAAAGAGGGATAACCCTGTCAGGTGTTTACCAGATAGCGAAATATCCCCGAACTCATCAACTTATAGATCATAAGAACAGTCGTAACCAGGGCCGGCGGAACTGCGGAGCAGGTGTTCGCAAATCGACGCACGGGGAGGTGTCATGGAGCAGGGCAAAGACCGGTCACTGGTCGCCAAAGTGATGGATGGGCTTGTCTCGGGTATCGTCGAGGACAAGTACGGCGGCATTCTGCCGCCGCAGGATGTGCTGTCGAAAGAGTTCGACGTGAGTCGGACGGTGATGCGGGAAGCATTGTCGATGTTGCTTGCGCGCGACATGCTCGACGTGCGTCCGAAAGTCGGTACGCGCGTTCGACCGATGCGCGACTGGCGCATGATCGATGAAGACGTGGTGAGCTGGCGGTTTCGTGCGAAGCCGGATCCGCAGTTCATGCGCGACGTCATCGAATTCCGGATGCTGATCGAACCGCGCGCGACCGCGCAGGCGGCGGTCCGTGCGACGGCCGTCGACATCGCTGGCATCCGCGAGGCGTTCGAAGCGTTCAAGGTGCTGCAGCCCGGCGAACCCGGCTACGACACGGCGGACGAGTTGCTGCACACGCGGATCGTCCAGGCGAGCGGCAACCAGTTTTTCCAGCAGATGGCGGCGATCGTGCGCGGCGCGGTGCGTCTCGTGAATCCGCGCGTGGCGCAGAAGGACGGTGCGCACGACATCGCGGTCAAGGCGCATGCGCGCGTCGTCGACGCGATCGAACGCCGCGATCCGCGCGAAGCCGAAGCGGCGTCGCTCGCGCTGATCGATTTCAGCGCCGACGAAATCTCGCGCGATTTCTCCGTCGACGTGCCCGTGCGCGCGTGAGTCTGCACGCGTCGCTTATCCGTGAGCCGGCGAGCCGTTTATCATGACGGCCGGCCGGCACCGTGCCGGCCACCGTCCTACGACCGCTACGGAAGATCCGGATGAACGACCTCGACAACCGCCCGGTGCGCTTCGGCATCGTCGGCGCAGGCAGCATTGCACGCCGTTTCGCGCAAAGCCTCGCTCACGTGCCGGGTGCCGTGCTCGCCGGCGTGTGGGCACGCCGCACCGACGCCGCAGCCGCCTTCTGCGACAGCTGCGGTGGCACGCCTGCCGCCAGCCTCGACGCACTCCTCGCGAGCGATATCGACGCGATCTACATCGCGACCCTCCACGACAGCCATGCGCAGTACGCACTGGCGGCGCTCGCCGCCGGCAAGGCCGTGCTGTGCGAAAAACCCGCGACGCTGAATGCGGCCCAACTCGACACCGTGCTGGCTGCGGCACGCGCGGCCGGACGGCTTTTCATGGAAGCGATGAAGCCGCCGTTCTTCCCGCTGTACCGTCAGTTGCGTGCGCACCTGAATGACGATCCGATCGGCGCAATCCGGCTCGTACGCGCGGGCTGCGCATCGTCGTCGATGCCGGACGATCATTCCGTCTATCGTCTCGATCGCGCCGGCGGTGCGCTGCTCGACATCGGGATCTACGAAGCGTTTCTCGCGGTCGACTGGCTCGGCGCGGCACTCGACGTGCAGACGCTCGGCCGCGTCGGTGCGACGGGCGTCGACGTGTTCGCGAGCCTGAACAGCCGCCACGCGAACGGCGGCATCGCGCAGCTCTTTTGCGGGCTCGACGTGATGGGGCGCGGTGACGCGCTGATTGCCGCGGCGGGCGGGCACGTGACGATCCACGAGAAGTGGTGGAACCCGTCGCGTGCGACGATCCGCTATGCCGACGGGCGTACCGTCGAGCTCGATGCGCCGGTCGACGGCGGCGGCCTGAACTACGAGACCGCGCATTTCTGCGACCTGCTGCGCGCGGGCGAACTCGAGAGCCCGATCATGACGCACGAGCATTCGCGACAGATGATCGCGATGACCGACGCGGCGCGCGCGACGCTCGGCGTGCGCTATTCGGGCGAGTAGGCGGGGCGGCGGAAGTCAGGCGCCGGGCGTGCATCGGCGGCCCGGCGGACAGCGCTGCGGGCTCAGTGACGTGCCGGCAGCGACAGGCGCTTTTCGTACCAGCGCTGGACCCATTCGAGGATCTGGCACAGCACCCAGTACACGGCGGCCGCGGCCAGGTACAGCGGCAACGGCTGGTAGGTCGCCGCGATCACTTCCTGCGCGCTGCGCAGCAGCTCGGTCACGGTGATCACGGACACGAGCGACGTATCCTTGATCAGGCTGATCAGGCTGTTCGACAGACTCGGCACGGCGATGCGCAGCGCTTGCGGGCCGATCACGTAGCGCAGCGTCTGCCCCCACGACAGCCCGAGGCTGTACGCGGCCAGCCATTGGCCGCGGGCGATCCCGTTGATCGCACCGCGCATGCTTTCGGACATGTAAGCCGCGACGTTCGCGGACAGCGCGATGACACCGGCCGGCGTCGGATCGAGCGAGATGCCGAGGCTCGGCAGGCCGTAATAGATCACGAAGATCTGCACCAGCAGCGGCGTGCCGCGCATCAGACTCACGTACGCGCGCGCGAGCCCCGCGAGCGCGTTGACCCAGATGCGTTCGAAGCCGTCGAGCGGTTCGCTTTGACGGATGCCCATCATCGCGAGCACGACGGCGCCGAGCAGGCCGAACACCATCGACAGAACGGCGAACTTGACGGTCAGGACGGCGCCCTCGGCGAGCACCGGCAGCGATTGGACGAGCAGGGACGTTGTCGACATGGAATACGAATCGAATGCGTGCGCGAAAGCGCAATCATAAACCGGACGAATAAAACAAAGGGCGGCATCGTTACGGATGCCGCCCTTTCCGGCCCGCCGTCAGGCGGGAAACAGAGGCGTACTTACTTGATCGGCTTCGTCACGTCGATGCCGAACCACTTGTCCGAGATCTTGGTGAAGGTGCCGTCGGCCTCGAGCTGCGCCATCGCGTCGTCGATTGCCTTCTGGAACTTCGGGTTGCCCTTCTTGAACGGGATGCCCGACGGGTTCGCCGAGCCGACGTTCGAACCCGGACGCAGCGGCAGCTGCGAGTTCTTCGTCAGGTACGCGAGCATCAGGCGGTCGTTGAGTGCCGCGTCGAGACGGCCGGCCGCGAGGTCGCGCAGGTACTCGGGGGCGCCCGGGTACGTCTTCACGTCGATGCCGGGCACCGACTTCGCCATGTCCATGTAGTTCGTGCCGAGCGCGACGCCGAGCTTCTTGCCCTTCAGGTCATCCAGCGACTTGAACTGGCGCGTGTCGTCCTTGCGCTGGATCAGCTGCGCGGACGAATACGTGTACGCGGGCGAGAAGTCGAGCGTTTCCTTGCGCTTGTCGGTGATGCCGACCTGGTTGGCGATCACGTCGAACTTGCCGGCCTGCAGGCCCGCGATGATGCCGCTCCATTCGGTCGTGACGAACTCGGCCTTCACGCCGAGCTTCGCCGCGACGGCCTTCGCGATGTCGACGTCGAAGCCGACGAGTTCGCCTTGCGGGTTCTTCGAGTTGAACGGCGGGAACGTGCCTTCGAGGCCGACGCGCAGCGTGCCGCGTTCCTTCACCTGGTCGAGGAGGTCGGCCGCATGCGCGGTGGCGGCGGCGAACGACGTGCCGATCAGGCCGGCCACCAGCAGCTTCTTCAGCAGCGAAATTTTCATTGTGTGAGCTTCCTTGCCCCAGCGGGGCGCTTGATTCTGACTGTGAGGCCGATCATAGCAAAAACACAATCGACCACAAAATATCGTTTGTTTATGACTATATTACGCGGCGCGTTCGCGCGCGATGGCCTTCACGCATTCGGCGACGAGTGCCGGGCCACGATAGATGAAGCCCGTGTACAGCTGGACGAGCGATGCGCCGGCCGCGAGCTTCGCGCGTGCGTCCTCGCCCGAGAAAATGCCGCCGACGCCGATGATCGGCACCGCGCTGCCGACTTCGGCATGCAGCTTGCGGATCACTTCGTTGGACGCATCGAATACCGGGCGGCCCGACAGGCCGCCGGCTTCGTCCGCATGCGGCAGGCCCTGCACGGCTGCGCGCGACAGCGTCGTGTTGGTCGCGATGACCGCTTCGATCTTGTGGCGCAGCAGCGTGTCGCCGATTTCCTTGACCTGTTCGTCGTCGAGATCGGGCGCAATCTTCAGCGCGAGCGGCACGAGCTTGCCGTGCAGGTCGGCGAGGCGTTGCTGCTTGTCCTTCAGCGCCGCGAGCAGCGCGTCCAGCTCGCCGGCGCCTTGCAACTGGCGCAGGTTCTTCGTGTTCGGCGACGAAATGTTGATCGTCACGTAGCTCGCGAACGGGTACACGCGCTCGAGGCAGTACAGGTAGTCTTCCGCGGCGCGCTCGATCGGCGTGTCGGCGTTCTTGCCGATGTTCAGGCCGAGGATGCCGCGATAGCGGGCGGCCTGGACGTTCTTCACGAACTGGTCGACACCGTGGTTGTTGAAGCCCATCCGGTTGATCAGCGCTTCGGCCTGCGGCAGGCGGAACATCCGCGGGCGCGGGTTGCCCGGCTGCGGGCGCGGCGTGACCGTGCCGACCTCGATGAAGCCGAAGCCGAGCGACGCGAGGCCGTCGATGGCCGCGCCGTCCTTGTCGAGACCGGCGGCGAGGCCGACCGGGTTGCGGAACGTGAGTCCCATCACGGTGCGTGGCGCGTCGGGCACGCGCGCCGACAGCGCGCAGGCGAGGCCCGTGCGGCCGGCCGCGCCGAGCGCGCGCAGCGTGAGGTGGTGAGCGTCTTCCGCATCCATCTTGAACAGGGATGCGCGGGCCAGCGGATAGAGGGAACTGAACACGGGAATTGGGCGGACGGCCGGAATGAATGACAACCCGGTATTTTACCGGGAGTTGCGCGGCAAGGGCGGGGTTCGCTTCGCAGGCGCCGGCGGTCGCGCTTCTCTTGCGGTGCGCGCTCCGGCGCGGTGCACATTGCTGGAGCGGAGCCGCGCCGTGGACTGGCCGGTCAGCCCGACCCGGAATGCCCGCCCGGCAGCGGCGCGCGAGCGAGTGCCGCGTCGACCGGCGGCAGGTCGACGTGATCCGGATCGAGTATTTTCCAGCGGCCGTCGAGCAAGCCTTCGAGCGGATGGAAGTTCGCCTTGTAGGCCATCTTCGGGCTCTCGCGGATCCAGTAGCCGAGATACACGTACGGCAGGCCGAGGCTCTTCGCCTGCTCGATCTGCCACAGGATGTTGTACGTGCCGTAGCTCGTGTGCTGGTCGTCGGGCTCGAAGAACGTGTAGACCGACGACAGTCCGTCGCCGAGGATGTCGATCATGCTGACCATGCGCAGGGTGCCGGGCTCGCCGCCTGGCGCGTCGAGGTCGCGGAATTCGACGAGGCGTGAATTGATCCGGCTCTGCAGCAGGAACTGCTCGTACTGGTCGCGGCTGTCGCGATCCATGCCGCCGCCCGCGTGGCGCGCGGACTGGTAGCGCATGTACAGCGCGTAGTGCTCCTCGTCGTAGTGCAGCGGCGAGACCGTCGCGACGAGCGCGCGGTGCCGCTTCCACATCCGGCGCTGCGTGCGCGACGGGGTGAACGCGCCGACCGGCACGCGCACCGGCACGCACGCACGGCAGCCGTCGCAGTACGGACGATAGGTGAACACGCCCGAGCGCCGGAAGCCGGCCTTCACGAGCTCGGTGTAGATGTCGGAGTTGATCAGGTGGCTCGGCGTCGCGACTTGCGAGCGCGCGATGCGGCCGTCCAGATAGCTGCACGGATAGGGCGCCGTTGCATAGAATTGCAGCG
The DNA here is from genome assembly GCF_000292915.1 of Burkholderia cepacia GG4. Taxonomy (NCBI): domain Bacteria; kingdom Pseudomonadati; phylum Pseudomonadota; class Betaproteobacteria; order Burkholderiales; family Burkholderiaceae; genus Burkholderia; species Burkholderia cepacia. Next base: position 2,032,113 of record NC_018513.1, on the reverse strand, counting down.
CCGAAAGCGGTGAAAGCGGCAGCTCAGTCGGGTGAGTCATGGGCAGCTCTCGATGCAGGGAAGGAGTGCCGCGCTAGCGCTCGGTCCCGGAACGGGCGGTCGGTTCGGCGGGGCTCGTCAGCACGGCGAGCACGCGCTTGTCGAACTGCCACGGAATCGGCGGTTCGGTTACCGCGCGGCGCACGTGAGCGACAAAGGCCTTGCGTGCGATCTCGCGGCCGCCGAGCGACGCTAGATGCGACGTATTCTGCTGGCAGTCTATCATCTCCAGCCCCTGCTCGCGAAGGTGGGCGACGAGCGTCGCCAGCGCGATCTTCGACGCATCGGTGGCATCCGCATACATCGATTCGCCGAAAAACATCCGCCCGAACGCGACGCCGTAGAGGCCGCCGACGCGGCGCCCGTCGTGCCAGGTCTCGACGCTGTGCGCGTTGCCGGAGCGGTAGAGCGATGTGTACGCGTCGACGATCTCGGCCGTGATCCAGGTGCCGCGCTGCCCGCGGCGCGGCGCCTGCGCACACGCGCGCATCACGCCCGGAAAATCGTGGTCGACGCGCACTTCCCACGCGGGCTCGCGCAACACGCGCCTGAGCGTCTTGCGCAGCGACGGGGATACCTTGAATTCGGCCGGCACGAGGATCATCCGCGGGTCGGGGCTCCACCACAGCACTGGCTGGCCGTCCGAATACCACGGAAAGATGCCGCGCAGATACGCGTCGGTCAGGCGCGACGGCAGCAGGTCGGCGCTCGCGGCGAGCAGCCCCGGCGCGCCGGTCGCGGGACCGAGTGCGCGTTCGATGGGCGGGAACGGATCGTCCGGGCCGAGCCAGGGGACCATGGGGCGCGGGCTCAGCCGTTGCGCAGCGAGCGGAAGATATCGCCGGTATGGACGCCGTAGTCGCCAGCGGCGCGATCGGCGAAGAAGAAGCGCAGGGTCTGGCTGACGGTCGGGAACGCGATTTCGTCCCACGGGATGTCGGCTTCGTCGAACAGCTTGACCTCGAGGCTTTCCTCGCCGGCCTCGTAACCCGGGTCGACGAGCCGTGCCAGGTAGAACAGATGGACCTGGTGCACGTGCGGCACGTTGAGCAGCGTGAACAGGTTCTGCACCTCGACGCGTGCGCCGGCTTCCTCGAGCGTTTCGCGCGCGGCGGCCTCGGCCGTCGTCTCGCCCATTTCCATGAAGCCCGCCGGCAGCGTCCAGAACCCGTAGCGCGGTTCGATCGCGCGGCGGCACAGCAGGACCTGATCGCCCCAGACCGGCACCGTGCCGACCACGTTACGCGGATTCTGGTAATGGATCGTGCCGCAGTGATCGCAAACGAAGCGCTCGCGGTTGTCGCCCGGGGGAATGCGCGCGATGACTTCGTGACCGCAGACGGAGCAGAATTTCATGTCGAGTGGAAGGGACGAGGTGATGCGAGTGTATCACCGGGGCGGGGCATTCTCGAACGCGAGCGCATGTGCGCGGCGTGCCGCGCGAAGCGCAACGTGCAATGCGCAAAAACGTGCACGGAAAAACAAAAAGCCCGGCGTTGAGCCGGGCTTTTTGCATGATTCGGGACGTTGGTTGCGGGGGTAGGATTTGAACCTACGACCTTCGGGTTATGAGCCCGACGAGCTGCCAGACTGCTCCACCCCGCGTCCGTCGAAGAATTGAATTATATGGACTAACCTAAATGCTTGCAAGCATTTTCTGACAATCGCATTGCAGTTGCCCGTGGGGCCGGTACGGCAGGCGCGTGCGCTAGAATCGAGCGGTTTGCTTGTGTCGTCATTCCCGCAGCGGAGTCGGGCGCGATTGCGTCGGCGCCGTTGCAACACTCACTACTGCATCGACGGATTCATGGACATCGCTCACGATCTGCAATCGATCGGCGCGCAGGAACAGGCGCTCGTGTTTCCCCATTTCGACCCGGCTCGCGCCTGGGCGCTCGGCAGCCGGATGCACGCGCTCGCGACGTCGCGCGGTTACACGGTCGCGATCGACATCGTCACGTTCGGCCAGCCGCTGTTCTATGCGGCGCTCGCCGGCGCGACGCCCGACAACGCCGACTGGGTGCGCCGCAAGCGCAACGTCGTCGCGCATTTCCGTCGCAGCTCGTATTCGATCGGCCTGCGCATGCAGCAGGCCGGCGCCACGCTGGCCGACAAGCACGGGCTGCCGACCTCCGAATATTCGCCTTACGGAGGCTCGTTTCCGCTGACCGTCGCGGGGGCCGGCGTGATCGGCTCGATCACCGCGTCGGGGCTGCCGCAGCGCGCGGATCACGAGTTCGTCGTCGAAGCGCTGTGCGCCGAGCTCGGGCAGGACTACGCCGTGCTGGCGCTCGCGAGGAGCTGACCGATGCAGCTTCCAGGCTATGCATGGCTCGCGATCGCGATCGTCGCGGAAGTGGTCGGCACGTCCGCGCTGCGCGCGGCGGACGGCTTCACGCGCTTCTGGCCGTCGGCGCTCGTCGTGGCCGGTTACGGCATCGCGTTCTACTGTCTGTCGCTCACGCTGCGCACGATGCCCGTCGGCATCATCTATGCGGTGTGGTCGGGCGCCGGCATCGTACTGATCACGCTCGTCGCGATGCTGCTCTATCGCCAGGTGCCGGACCTGCCAGCCGTGATCGGCCTCGGGCTGATCGTCTCGGGCGTCGTGGTGCTGAACCTGTTCTCGAAGATGCAGGCGCACTGAGCGTGCGCCCGCGATATGCCGGATGCCTGACATGACCGATTCCACCACCGCTGCCGCAGAAACCGCCCAGCCCGACGTGCGCACGTATGTCGCGAACCGTATCGGCTTTCTCGAACTGAACCGGCCGAAGGCGCTGAACGCGTTGTCGGTCGGGATGATTCGCCTGATGCAGCAGGCGCTCGATGCGTGGCGCGACGATCCCGAGGTGCTCGCCGTCGTCGTGCACAGCCCGCATCCGCGTGCGTTCTGCGCGGGCGGCGACGTACGCTTCTTCCACGACGCGTGGCAGCGCGGCGACCGCGATGCGGTCGACACGTTCTTCATCGAGGAATACACGCTCAACCATACGATCTTCGCCTATCCGAAACCGTACATCGCGCTGATGCACGGTGTCGTGATGGGCGGCGGCATGGGTATTTCGCAGGCGGCGCGGCATACCGGCGGCCTGCGCGTCGTGACCGACTCGACGAAAATGGCGATGCCCGAAACGCGGATCGGCCTGTTCCCCGACGTCGGGATGAGCTGGTTTCTCGCGCGCACGCCCGGCGCGATCGGCCGCTATCTCGCGGTGACCGGCACGCCACTCGACGCGGCCGGCGCACTGTATGCGGAGCTTGCCGACGTCTACTTGCCCGATGCCGCGCTGCCGGCGCTGCTCGATACGCTGCGCAGCGCACGTATCGACAGCGGCGCGCAGGCCGTCGCATGCGTGGCCGACGCGGCCGCTGCGCACAAGGTCGTGCCGACGCCCGACACGTCGGCGCTGGCCGATGCGCGTGCCGGGATCGATCGGCATTTTGCGCAACCGGATATCGGCGCGATCCTGGCATCGCTCGACGCCGAGCAGGATTGCGCGGCCGTCGACGGATGGGTCGAGAAGGCGACCCACGCGATGCGCAGCCAGCTGTCGCCGCTGTCGATGGCCGTGTCGCTCGAGGTCGTCGAGCGCGCGCGCGGCGCGACGATGGCCGATTGCCTGCGACGCGATCTCGACCTCACGCGCTCGACGTTCGCGCAGGGCGACGTGATCGAAGGCGTGCGCGCGCTGATCGTCGACAAGGATCACCAGCCGGTCTGGCGCTTCAGGTCGACTGCCGATATCGAGCGGGCCGACGTGCTCGCGATGTTCGACAGCCCGTGGACGCCCGACACGCATCCGCTGCGCAACCTGAAGGACTGACGCGCCGCGGTATCGAGACGACAAGCGAAAAGGCCGCCTGCAGGTGCAGGCGGCCTTTTCGTTTGCGGATGCCGATCCGGCTCGCTGGTGGCAGCGGCGGGCACGGGCCGCGCCGCGAACGTGCGCGTTACGCGTCGCCGGCGTCATCCAGCATGAAGGCGCGCATGAACACGAGCGCGCCGAAACCCCAGATCGCGTTCGCCGCGAAACCGGCGGCAAGCACGGGCATCATGTTGCCCGACGGCCAGATTCCGCGCAGCGGATCGATCGCGAACACGCGGGCCACCGTCAGCACGATGCCGCCGAACACGAGCGCGCCGATCCACGGCGCCTCGCGTTCCGGCGACACGCGCAACAGCCACGCCATCGGAATCGCGCAGCACGCGCTGATCAGCGCGTTCGCGACAAATTCAGGAATGCCGAGCGGCGCGAACGGTTGCGTGGAGAATCCGGCTGCGGCGATCAGGTCGGCCGTGTGCAGCAGCGCGAGCGTGGCTTCGCGAAAGAAGAGGGCGGCCAGGAAGCCGGACAGGAACGGCAGGATGACTTTCTGCATCGGTGAGTGCATTGCAGGCGCGTACGGCCGGGGCTGTGCGCGCCAAGTTATTCGGATAGGTGCGTCATTATAGGGCCCGGCCGACGCGATATTCGCTTGAGCGTCGTGCTAATCACGAAAGCGGAAAACCTAAGCTCAAAAAAATCGTTCCAAAGCCCTGCACCGATCCATAGACTGATTTCCCAGAAACAGCCGTGCAATCGCGTACTCGCCCGCTGCACGGCCTGACCGGCGAGCCATCCCGATTCGAACGCACACCATGCATGCGCCGCTCATCCGCGACGCGAGCAGGGGCCCGTTTTAGCCAAATTCCGGCAAGGACAGTCAAGCAGGAGCAGCAGATGAATGTTTTCTGGTTTATCCCCACGCACGGCGATAGCCGTTACCTCGGTACCGCCGAAGGCGCGCGCGCCGCTGATTACGATTATTTCAAGCAGGTCGCGGTGGCGGCCGACACGCTCGGCTATGACGGCGTGCTGCTGCCGACCGGCCGCTCCTGCGAGGATGCGTGGGTCGTCGCGTCGAGCCTGATTCCGGCGACGCAGCGCCTGAAGTTCCTGGTCGCCGTGCGGCCCGGCATTGCGTCGCCCGGGCTGTCGGCGCGGATGGCCGCGACCTTCGACCGTCTGTCGGGCGGCCGCCTGCTGATCAACGTCGTGACGGGTGGCGATGCCGCCGAGCTCGAAGGTGACGGACTGTTCGCCGATCACGATACGCGCTACGAGATCACCGACGATTTCCTGCACATCTGGCGCGGACTGCTCGCCGCGTCGCACGACAACGGCGGCTTCGACTACGTCGGCAAACACCTGCAGTCGAAGGGCGGCAAGGCGCTTTATCCGCCCGTGCAGCGCCCGCATCCGCCGTTGTGGTTCGGCGGCTCGTCTCCGGCCGCGCACGCGATCGCAGCTGATCATATCGATACCTATCTGACCTGGGGCGAGCCGCCCGAGGCCGTCGCGAAGAAGATCGCCGACATTCGCGCGCGTGCCGAATCGCGCGGCCGCAAGATCAAATTCGGGATCCGCTTGCACGTGATCGTGCGCGAAACCGAGGACGAAGCATGGCGTGATGCCGAGCGCCTGATCAGCCGTCTCGACGACGACACGATCGCCCGCGCGCAGCAGGCGTTCGCGAACATGGATTCGGAAGGCCAGCGCCGGATGGCCGCGCTGCACGGCGGCAAGCGCGGCGGCCGCGAGGCGCTCGAGGTGTATCCGAACCTGTGGGCCGGCGTTGGTCTGGTACGCGGCGGCGCGGGTACCGCGCTCGTCGGCAATCCGGAGCAGGTCGCGGCACGCATGCGCGAATACGCGGATCTCGGCATCGAGACGTTCATCCTGTCCGGCTATCCGCATCTCGAGGAGTCGTACCGTTTCGCCGAGCTGGTGTTCCCGCTGATCAAGGGCAAGGGCGCGGAAAAGGCGGCCGGTCCGTTGTCGGGCCCATTCGGCGAGATCGTCGGCAACAACTATCTGCCGAAGGCGAGCCAGAGCTGATCGAAGGAGGCCTGCGATGACAACGAAAACGTCGACGACGGGCGCCGCCGTGGCCGCCCGCGCGTGGCGCGGCATCGCGCCGTGGCTCGTGCCGCTCGCACTGCTGGTCGCCTGGGAAGTCGGCGCGCGCGTCGGCTGGCTGTCGACGCGCGTGCTGCCCGAGCCCGTGGCAGTCGTGCGTGCCACGTGGTCGCTCGTGGCGTCGGGCGAGATGTGGGCCAACGTGAAGGTCAGTACGTGGCGCGCGCTGTTCGGTTTCGCGATCGGCAGCGGCGTCGGCCTTGCGCTGGGGCTCGCGACCGGCTTGTCGAAAGCAGCGGAGGTCGCGCTCGATTCGACGATCCAGATGATCCGCAACATCCCCGCGCTCGCGATGATTCCGCTCGTGATCCTGTGGTTCGGCATCGACGAGAAGGCGAAGCTGTTCCTCGTCGCGCTCGGCGTGTTCTTCCCCGTGTACATCAACACGTATCACGGCATCCGCTCGGTCGACGCGAACCTGATCGAGATGGCGAAGAGCTACGGCGTGCGCGGCTTCGCGCTGTACCGCGACGTGGTTCTTCCCGGGGCGTTGCCGTCGATTCTGGTCGGCGTGCGCTTCGCGCTCGGGCTGATGTGGGTGATGCTGATCGTCGCGGAAACGATCTCCGCGCAGTCGGGCATCGGCTACATGACGATGAACGCGCGTGAATTCCTGCAAACCGATGTGGTGGTGGTCGGCATCCTGCTGTACGCGGTGCTCGGCAAGCTGGCCGACGTGCTGGCGAAATGGATCGAGCGCGTGACGCTGCGCTGGCACCCCGCTTATCAATCAGGAGCAAAGGCATGAATGCGACGACTTCGGCGGCCGCCTACGGCCCGCTCGCCGGCGCAGACCTCGAGGCCGAACTGGCGCAGGCGCGCGTGACGGACGACGACGCGCGAGACGTGGCGATCGTCGATCGGGATGGCGGCGGATCCGTCGTACCGCTCGCGCGGCGGCGCACCGGCAACCCGGCGCAAGACGACGCGGTGACGCTGTCGGGCGTCAGCAAACGCTTCGGCACGCGCACCGTGCTTGACAACGTCGAGCTCGGCATCGCGCGCGGCAGCTTCGTCGCGATCGTCGGGCGCAGCGGCTGCGGGAAGTCGACGCTGCTGCGTCTCGTCGCGGGACTCGAAGCGCCGAGCAGCGGTGCGCTCGTCACGCGCGGCGAGGGCGGCGGCGCGCTCGACACGCGGATCATGTACCAGGATGCGCGGCTGCTGCCGTGGAAGACCGTGCTGCAGAACGTGATGCTGGGCCTCGGGCGCGGCGCGCGCGATCAGGCGCGCGCGGTGCTCGACGAAGTCGGCCTGCTGGAGCGGGCGAACGACTGGCCCGCGCAACTGTCGGGCGGTCAGCGGCAGCGCGTCGCGCTGGCTCGGGCACTCGTGCACCGGCCGCAACTGCTGCTGCTCGACGAGCCGCTCGGTGCGCTCGACGCGCTCACGCGCATCGAGATGCATGCGCTGATCGAGCGGTTGTGGCGCGAGCATCGGTTCACCGCGCTGCTCGTCACGCACGACGTGCAGGAGGCCGTCGCGCTCGGCGACCGGATCCTGCTCATCGAGCAGGGGCGTGTCGCGCTCGATCAGCCCGTACCGCTCGATCGGCCGCGTGCGCGCGTATCGACTGCGTTTGCGGCGCTGGAAGATCGTGTGCTGCAACGCGTGCTCGCCGGCGGACCTGGCGGAGCCGACCAGGGCGCGGCACCTGAAGTGGATAACGTACGACCGGTCGGGCAGGTTCGCTGGGCCGTTTAAATCCGGGCGGCGTTGGCCGCCCGTTCTCAGACTCATTTCTTCGGAGCGATCAACCCGATGAGCATCACTGCAATCAACGTACGCAACCAGTTCAAAGGCAAGGTGAAGGAGATCATTCGCGGGCCCGTGGTGTCCGAGGTCGACGTCGAGACGCCGTTCGGCATCGTCACATCGGTGATCACCACCCGGTCGGTCGACGAACTCGAACTGAAGGTCGGCGCGGAAGTCGTCGCGCTCGTGAAGTCGACCGAAGTGTCGATCGCGCGCCTCTGAGCGTGCGTTTCCCGTGCCGGTGCGGCGTGGACGGCGTACCCGTCCGCGGCGGCCGGCTTTTTCATCGCGCGTTTGCCGCGGTATTCGACGTCCGGACGAAGTGCTAGGATGGAACGACACCGACGCCGGAGGCCAACGCATGACCCCCATCCTTTCTCCTGAAGCCATCGAGGCGCTGAAGTGGATCGACCAGTTCGGCGATAGCCGGCCGGTTCCTGCCGCGTTCGACGACGTCGTCTACGCGTTGCTGAACGAAGGGTTGATCTACCAGGCGGCTGCCGACCGCGTCGACCTGACCGCCGACGGCAAATCCATTTTGTCCAACGAATACGATTGAGCGCCCGGCGCCGGCCGCGGAGGCGGCACGGCGCTGCGTCGCCACGGAGCGAGCGATGGAACCGAGAGGCAGCGACCTCGGGGATTTCAGCGAGCCGTACCGCGGCTTCGAGATCGAGGTGAAGACCGAGCAGGTCTGGGACGGCGAACACGCGCACTACCGCGTGCTGCAGGACGGGGCCGTGCGGATCGACTGGCGGCTCGTGAAGGTCGACGGGGTACTGCTGACCGAGCGGCGCGTAATCGAGCGCGTGCTCGATGAGGCGCGGCGGGCCGTCGATGCCGAACTGGGCGACGGCGGGCCGGTCTAGTCAGGCTGCCGGGCTGGCCTGGTCGCGTTGCGGTAAAATAGCGGGTTGTTTCCCGTGCCGCTTGCTGCCCCGAATTCCATGTCCGCACCGTCCTCGCTTCCTCCCCGCCGCGTCTCCGTGGCGCCCATGCTCGACTGGACCGACCGTCATTGCCGGTCGTTTCATCGCACGCTGACGCGCGACACGTGGCTGTATACGGAAATGATCACGACGGGCGCGCTGTTGTTCGGCGACGCCCAGCGGCATCTCGCGTTCACGCCGAACGAATCGCCGGTCGCGCTGCAGCTTGGCGGCAGCGAGCCGGACGATCTCGCGCGCGCCGCGAAGCTCGGCGAGCAGTGGGGCTATGACGAGATCAACCTGAACTGCGGATGCCCGTCCGAGCGCGTGCAGCGCGGTGCGTTCGGCGCGTGCCTGATGAACGAGCCGCAACTCGTCGCCGACTGCGTGAAGGCGATGCGCGATGCGGTGTCGGTGCCGGTTACGGTCAAGCACCGGATCGGGGTCGACGCGGTCGAGGATTATGCGTTCGTGCGGGACTTCGTCGGCACGGTCGCCGAAGCGGGCTGCGAGACGTTCGTGGTGCACGCGCGCAATGCGATCCTGAAGGGGCTGTCGCCGAAGGAGAACCGCGAGATCCCGCCGCTCAAGTACGACTATGCGTATCAGCTGAAGCGCGATTTCCCGTCGCTGGAGATCGTGATCAACGGCGGCATTAAGACGCTCGACGAGGTCGCGCAGCATCTCGAGCATGTCGACGGCGTGATGCTCGGCCGCGAGGCTTATCACAACCCGTATGTGCTCGCGGGCGTCGATGCGCGCTTCTATGGGGCGACCGCCGAGGCGCCGACGCGTGAAGAAGCCGAGGCGCAACTGATCGAATACTGCGCGGCGGAACTGAAGCGCGGTACGTATCTCGGCGCGATCGTTCGGCACGCGCTCGGGCTGTATCGCGGTGCGCCCGGCGCACGCGGCTGGCGTCGTGTGCTGTCGGACAACAAGAAGCTCGCACGCGGCGATCTGGCCGTGTTCGACGAGGCGCGCACGCATCTGAACAACGCCGAAGAAATTTTTGAAAAAAATGCTTTGCAAGATTCAAAAGTGTTCGTATAATCTTGTTCTTCGCTGCTGAACACGGAAACGAACGAAGCAGCGAAGAAACAAAGCAGTATCAGTGGTGGCTGTAGCTCAGTTGGTAGAGTCCAGGATTGTGATTCCTGTCGTCGTGGGTTCGAGTCCCATCAGCCACCCCAACAAATTCAAGCACTTGCAGCAGAATCAAGCTGACGTGTTACAGGTTTTGGAAGATGAGATTCCAGAATTTGGAAGATTGATAAGCAAGGCCCGCCATTGAGCGGGCCTTTTTGCGTTTTCGATCTGGCGGGGATCTGGATGAGTGCGCCCAAAAAGAAAAATGCCGAGACGGCAGTCGCGGTTGAGGCCTTGATAGAGCGATTTCGTATTCGGGCCGCGCCTAGTTGGCCGTATGTGAAGAGCGCGCGGCCGCTGAGCGAGATCATTGCTGAATCCGGCCGGCTGATCCCGCCGCTGCAGATACCTATGCCCGATCGGTTGTACAAATACATGAAGCGCAGGTACGCCGACACACTTGTTACGAGTGGCGGCGTCCGCATTGGGACGCTTCATGGCTTTAGAAATATCGAGGCGTTTGGCCCTGGTATCGGAGATGCGGACGAGGGAAAGAAGACGGTTCACGTCAAGATCAATGATGGACCTATCGTTGCAGGTTCCGAGCATGCAGACGCGTTAAAGGCGATGAGGTTGATAGACCTTGGCCCGAGCGACAATTCGACGGGCACGATCGGCAGCGTGAATATTCAGGTTCACATAGATCACACGGATGCATATGTGTGGTGCTGCTCCTCGCAGAGGTCAGAAGATGCGATGGCTGGAATCGGCGGGTCGGATGCCTGCGTCGAGATCTTCAATGTGCCGAAGTTCTACGCAGCGCTGACCGAAGCGATGTCAGGGCATGGCCAGTTCGTTGTGATGGGACCGATGTCGGTTCAGTATGGTGAGTTGGTGGAGCCATGGAATGGCGCCAACTATGGGCGCCACCCAGTTTTTATGAAGGGGCACGCGTTCGCTCAACAAAGGGAGGTTCGCATCGCATGGATACCGCTGCCCGATGCTACCGGACCTCTGGGCGCGATTGTTCTAGGTGCCTCTGACGCTGGTAAATTCTGTCGCATCATCGAAATGTGATTAGAATGCGCGAGTTTCGGGAGTCGGATTGAGCTAACGCGTGGCGCGCACCTTTCGTTGGCGTCGTCGATCGTAGGTCTTCCGCACCATACGCTCGTCGGCATGCCCGGTTGCGTCGATGATTCGGTCGTCGCCTTCTTCCTGCCGATCTGTAACGGCAGCCGGGCGCATGTCGCGCAGGGCGAGCCGCTCGAACTCGACACCGCGCCTCTGTGCTTCCTTCTCGCAATAACCCATCAGGCGCGACCAATTCGTGTTCCAGCCGCTACGCGTATCCACCTGGCCGGCGGTATTGCCGAACACGTGCACGCTCGAGGTGCGCTGCAGCGCCATGGCTTCGTCGATCACAGCCCTCAGCTCGGGTGACCACAGCACGAGCTTCACGCGTTGCTGCTCGCCAGCCTTGCGCTTGCCGATCGGGACCTCGACGCCTTCGGGCCGATGGCTCTGGCGGTGTAACTCGCGCATTTCGGTCGGCCGGCTGACGGTGAGATAGGCCGCCTGCACGCACAGCGCGAGGATCAGGTATGCGGAGCTGGGGTGTTGGTCGCCGACGCTACGGCGCGATCGCGCGACCTCGACGGCGAGCTCGATCTCGTCCTGCCGCACGTACCACTGGCGTGGCCGCGTCGGGTTGTATTCGATGCCGCGGCACGGATTAGTCTCGACATCGCCGCGGCGGCGGCCGTACTCGAGGATAGCGGACAATAGGGCGACTTCCTTGTTCGCCTTCGCGGGCGCGCCGAGCTGCGCGCGCTTGTCGAGGTAGCCATACACGTGCTTCGGCTTGATAGCCTTCGGCTGCATTTTCCCGAACACCTTGATGAGGTGCGTCGACTCGACGCGGTTCTCATCGAGCGTGATCTGCGCCTTGCGTCGCTCGTCGGTGTGCGGCAACGCCTCCTGCCATTCGAAGGCTTCGCCTACAACGTTGGGACGGCAGCGTACTGCTCGAGCACGACCGCCCGGCGATTCAACGCTGGCGACTGGCGGGGCGCGTGCCGCGCGATGAACGAGTCGGACAGCGGGCGGCCGCAGTGGGTGACGGCTGGCGGCCGCGTGCTGCCCGGCCTTCTGAAACGACGCGCAGAGGAACGCGCGCTTTGCGATAGGGGGGCTGTGATGCTGAAGATTGCGATTCCGTACTTGGTCGCGGCACTCGTCGGGGCGGCGGCCGGATTCGAGGTCGAGCACCTGATCAGCGCGCGCCGGATCGCCGTCATCCAGTCCGATGCGGAGACAGCAGAAACGAAAGCGGTCGAGGCCGCTCGAACCGAGGAACAACGCAGCACCGCGGCTCAACAGGAGGTTGCTGAAAATGCATCGAAAGATCGTGACCAGGCGCGCGCTGATGCCGTTGCCGCTGCTTCTGCTGCTGACGGCCTGCGCAAGCAACTTGCCGTGTTCGTCGCAGGCGCCCGCCATCCCGCCGCTTCCGCCGGAAGCTCGCCAGCCGGCGACCCCATCGGCATGCTTGCCGACGTGCTCGGCAGCATTGACGACCGCGCGGGAGAGCTGGCGGAATACGCTGACCGCGCCCGCATCGCCGGCCAGCAGTGCGAACGGGATTACGACGCGCTGACAACGCCGGGCCGATGAGAAGCGCAGCAGGCCCGTTCTTTCAGTTCGGTTTCGCCGTTGTCAGGCCGTAACGGGGAAGCACTTGCCGACGATGTCGGCAAGCATTTCCTCGGTTTCCGGAACATGTCCACCTGAATCGCGATAGAAGTATGCGAGGTCGTTCCCGCATTCTGACCAGCCATCCATTACATTGCCCCCGAGTGCATTCCAGAACGGTTTCGCGTGAATTTCGAAGTGATGCTCGTCATGAATATTCTGGATCAGGACGCTGCGAAACGGCTTGCTGTTCCGCTTTCGTTCGAGCATGTCGATTCGGTCGATGTGCTCGCTTCGAATCTCGTCTTCCGAAATCCCGGCGAATGCCACGGTTTTAAAAAGCTCGACCTGTGCCGTGTTGAGGTATTTCAGTGCATCAATCTGCGGGTTGATCGCGACGGCGGTAGATCCTTCAATCCGAGAGGACAAGGCGAGCGCCGCGAAGCCGCCAGCCGACGACCCCCATGTCACGATGTGTTCTTGCGGGACGCCGAGCGATTGTGCGGTGTCGAGAATCAACTTTGCCAGCACGTCGGCGAGATCCGACTCGTGCGTACCGACGCACCAGCCGATTTCGAGCTTGCTGTGCAGGTCAAGCATTGGATCCGAGAAACACAACACCTTGCCGGGGAACAGCCCGCGCGCGGCCCATGAGAATCGATGGAATGATGGCAGTGTGTATGAAGCGCGATTGACGGCTGACGGCGTGAGCACAAACAGACGGTTCTCGGCGTGCGGATAGTACAGCGCCGGCACTTCCCATTCGTCGCTTTGGAACAGCAACGCCTGGCTCGACGCAGGTTCTTGAGAAATTCCGCCGGTCAAAACACGTGGGTTTAGAAAAAGCGGATTCGAGCTTTTCTGGATGATCGAGCCAGCACTGTCTTTGACGAAACCGGCTGCATGGTAAAAGCCGTCCACACCGTTGTGGTTGTACTCGAATACCGGGCTCTCTTTGTACCACTCGACGTGGATTTTCTCGCCGTTCCGGTACACGTAGTATGCGTATTCGGGCGCACCGTCTGCTGGTTGATCGCAAAATGTCTCGAACCGCACGGCGCCAGAATTATGTGTCGCCTCGATTTTGTTGATGTTCATGCCGCCCCGGAAGCCTACGTTGTTGTGCAAATAGCTTTCTATTGTATTTCCGGTTGGCTCTGGATTCCAGCTTGGGGCGAATCCCCATTGCTGTAGCCTTGTCATTTCTCAGTTGTGTACCGCATCGGTTGTGCGAATTGATGTGCGAGCCGATCGCACGTTTCCTCATCGAGCCCGTCCAGGCCGATCGCCAATTCCCCAAAAGCGCACCCTAAGCGCGATCGCGTCACAACGCCGATGACGTTGCCGGGGTGCATGCAGATCGCATGTACGCCACCGCAGAGCGCCACGCCGGACCAGTGTTCACACGTCCAGCACGGGCGGGCGGTTGATCGTTTCGATGAAAAGGCCGTAGCCGGCCCTGATCATGATGCCAAAAAGTACTGTATGAATATACAGTTTAACGCGCGGTAAGATGGCCCCGTCAAGAACGAAAATAGGGGGCGGCCGCGTGCTTCCCGGCTTGGTGAAGCGGCGGGCCAAAGAGCGCGCGCTTTGCGAGAGGGGGCTGTGATGTTGCGAATCGCGATTCCGTACCTGCTGGCCGCGCTGCTCGGTGCGGCTGCCGGCTTCGACGTTGAACACATGATCAGCGCGCGCCGGATCGCCGTCATCCAGTCCGATGCGGAGACAGCAGAAACGAAAGCGGTCGAGGCCGCTCGAACCGAGGAACAACGCAGCACCGCGGCTCAACAGGAGGTTGCTGAAAATGCATCGAAAGATCGTGACCAGGCGCGCGCTGATGCCGTTGCCGCTGGACGGCCTGTGCAAGCAACTCGCCGTGTTCGTCGCAACCACCAGCCATACCGCCGCTACCGCCGGAGGCGCGCCAGCCGGAGACCGCATCGGCATGCTCGCCGACGTGCTCGGCAGCATTGATGATCGCGCGGGAGCGTTGGCGGAATACGCTGACCGAGCCCGTATCGCCGGCCAACAATGCGAGCGTGACTATCACTCGCTGAGCGTCTCAAGCCGGTAGTCAAGCTCTGATACATGCCGTTCCTTTCAAAATGCGTTACCATCGCTAAAACATGAATGCTGCAAGAAAGTATGAGGAAATGCGCGAGTAATGTGCGTTTATCTCTAAGGCAGCCGCAATTTTCACCGGGGATGGGGCATGTATCTGAAGGAGATCTGGGACTTAGTTCCTGATAATAAGCCGCAACAATATTCATCAAGCGGTCTTTTGTATGCGCTGCGGGACAGATTTGTAGGCCGGAGAATCAAGGTTCTCGACCTCGGGTGCGGAAACGGAAAGTCGATCGACTGGTTCATGAACAGCGGTATCGACTGCGAGTGGAAAGGGCTCGACATAGAGGATAGTCCGGAGGTTCGCGCGCGAGTCCGAACGGATGGCGAGTTCCACACATACGACGGTGTGCACGTCCCGTTTGCGGACGAGGCGTTCGATGTCGTCTTTTCGCATCAGGTATTTGGGCGCTTGCGGCATCCAGAGCGAGTTCTCCGCGAAATCGTGCGTGTGCTTAAGCCCGAGGGTCTGTTTGTCGGCAGTGTCTCGTACCTTGAGCCGTTGCACTCATATAGCATCTTCAACTTTACGCCGTACGGCTGGTACACGGTTAGCATCGAGAACGGTCTTGTGCCCACAATGTTGGCCGGCGGCATTGATTCGCTGGGACTCATTGAGCGCAGCCTCGGTCGCGAAATGCCGACCGATCTATGGCGGTGCTCACCGCTGAACAAGGCCATCATCGCGGATAGCTCGCTTAGCGACAAAGCCAAAAACTACAAGATTTTGATGAACGCCGGTCATATGGTGTTCGTATCAAGGAAGGCGTCGTACGCACAAACAACGAATAATGCGACTGACGCAGTGAAGGGCTCCGTTGATGAGCTTGGCTCCGGGTCGCCAGGACAAGAATCGGGAGATGCTCCAGACAATGCCGCCCACAAGTACTTTGCGATTTCGAGCTACGCTCCAGACTTTCAAAGCGTCGTTGGTACAGTGGAGTTCGACTTTTCACTGGTGGAGCTTGGCAAGCAGCTATCCACTCTAACGGAAGCGTGGGTTAAGGGTGGCAGTCTCGAGAAGGCGATAGGGTTGCTCGATAGCGAGACGTACCCATTTTCTAGCTATGGTCATCTTGAAGTCTCTATGCCAATCAATTGGTCTCTTGGCGATCCGGGGCGCCATAATTTGAGCTGGCAGTTGCATTCTCTACCGTTCCTTCGCGATTTAGCGTGTGCGTTTTCCGAAACTGGTGAACATCGATACATAGATTGTGCGAATTCAATCGTCAATGATTGGCTGGACGGGAATACACAGGCTCCGTTTCCATCAGTCTTTTCATGGAATGACCACTCGACAGCCTTCAGGTTGAATAGCCTCGCGTACTATTTTGCATTCTTGCTGAAGTCGAAGCCTCTGGATCGAAGCGTGTTGGAGTTATTGTCGCTGATTGCAGAGCGCCACATGAGGGTTTTGTTATGTGATAATTTCTATGAGAGAGGAACGAATCACGGACTTGATCAGGCATATGCCCTCTATCAAGCGAGCCGGATTTTTTCATTCTTGATTTGTTCTTCTGAAGCACATTCCGTTTCATTGTCGCGACTCGAGTACGAACTGAATAAATCGTTCAGTTCAGAACACGTGCACATTGAGAACAGTCCTGAGTACCATTGCGTCATCATGAATAGCACCCTGCAGATCAACTCCGTTGTTGAATCTATGGAGGGGCGGAGCTTGCTCGGAGACACGAAAGAGTTCGTTCGAGGTGCTCTAAACTATCTGTCTGCGATCATTAGACCGGATGGGCTTCTGCCGCCGCTCGGTGACACCGAGGTTAAGCCGTCGCGATTTAAGTTCGATTGGCTTTCTGGGTTTCCAGGCTTCGATCAGTACAAGCATGCAATCAACTGCGGAGCTGATGGGAAGGCTGATAGTGCATGCCATAAATTCTTCCCGGAAAGTGGATATGCCGTGCTGCGTGGAGCGCTTGACAGGTTTTCATACGCTGATCGGCCTCACCTGATTTTCAAATGTGGATTCCTCAGCCACTACCATCGTCAAGACGATGATAACCATATCCTTGTGTATGCCTATGGAGAGGAATGGCTCACTGATGGAGGTCTTTACAAGCATGACCACGGCGATCCGCAACGCGAGCACATGAGATCGCATTTCGCGCACAGTGTAATCGCCCCGGTTGGGGCGCGCGCGCAACGCACTCATTGCCCAGAGCCGGTGCCAAGAATAACATCCTGCGCGTCAAATGGACGCGTGGCGAATGTTTCTGGGTTTACGTCGATGTTTGAGGGATTTGAATGGGATCGCGCTCTTCGTTACGATGGCGTAGGCGAATTCGTTGTCTCAGATAGCATTCGTAAGACATCGGCCGCTTCTGATGTTGAGTATGAGCAATTTTGGCAAATCCCTGCTGACAAGGAACTTGAAATAGCCGGCGGCATCATCACGGTGAAGTCGACACGCCGATCTACCATGTTGCGGATATACATTGCAAGCGATTCTCTGGTGGCAATCGAGGAGATGAGGCCGCAGCCCGGGTCGACGTTTTGTTGGAAGTCTCCGCGGTATGGTGAACTTGAGCCGGTGAAGATGATCAGGCTTTCGTTCAAGAAGGGTGCGGTCGCCGATGTGACTACAACGTTCACGTTCTCCGAGTGCGAGGGTGCCGTTGAAAAGTCGGTGTCGGACGAGACCGAAGCCCTGCCTAACCGGTTGAATACGCTGTCGGACGCGTGACTCTGACGCGCTGACGACTGTCAACCGGTAATCGTCTGTGTACAGGCCCCGCCCGATCCGGCTTGCGATAAGATGCAGTGCTCGTGTTTCGCGAAGTGCCATTGTAAAGGTGTGCGACGCACGCGGCTGAGTGATATTGGTTCTTGACTGCATCTGTATTATTCCCCGGAGGCAGGGCATGTATTTGAAGGAGATATGGGACTTGGTCCCGAGCGGGCGGCCACAACAATATTCATCCGCTGAGCTTTTGCATTCGCTGCGCGACCAGTTTGCCGGCAGGAAGATCAAGGTTCTCGACTTCGGTTGCGGCGACGGCAAGTCGATCGACTGGTTCGCCGGTAGCGGGATTGCCGCCGAGTGGAAGGGGCTCGACATCGAAGATAGTCCGGAAGTGCGCACGCGGATTCGGACGGATGGCGAGTTTCACTCGTACGATGGTGTGCACATCCCGTTCCCTGACGAATCATTCGACGTCGTCTTTTCGCACCAGGTGTTCGAGCATGTGCGGTATCCAGAGCGCGTGCTTCGCGAGATCGTGCGCTCGCTCAAACCCGGCGGTCTATTCATCGGCAGCGTCTCATATCTCGAGCCGCTGCACTCATACAGCATTTTCAACTTCACGCCGTACGGCTGGTACACGATCAACGTCGAGAACGGCCTCATGCCAACGATGCTGGCCGGCAGTATCGACTCGCTCGGTTTGATTGGACGCAGCCTCGGGTACCAGATGCCGTCCGACCTGTGGGAGTGTTCACCGCTGAACAAGTCGATCATCGCCGACGACTCGCTCAACGACAAAGCCAAGAATTACAAGATCCTGATGAACGCTGGGCACATGGTTTTCATGTCGGTGAAGCCGGCCGCCAAGGAGTAATGACGCCAGTGTTTCAGATCATCCCTGCGCGCTGCTTCTCGGCGCGCAGGAGATTGCGCAAGCGCTGAAACTCGCCCTGGCCGCCGCTGAGAGCTCCTTTGTCGGCAACGTTCTTGTCGACGTAGTCGAACCATTTCTGAATGTTCTCGAGTGACCTGCGGTAATCCCCCCAAAAAGCCGGTGTGATCGGAAGTAGAATTTTCTCGTTGAGGGAGTTCTACGGCATGAAGAAATCGAGATTCACGGACAGCCAGATCATGGACGCGCTCAAGCGCGTGGAATCGGGGCTGTCGGTGCCAGACCTGTGCCGGGAGCTGGGCATCAGCACGGCGACGTTCTACAAATGGCGTTCGAAACGGCGGCATGGACGTCTCGCTGATCGCGGGGATGAAGGAGTTGGGGGCCGAGACCCCCCGGCTGCGCAAGATGTACGTCGAGGAGAAGATCACGGCTGAGATCGTAGCGGAGGCGCTCGCAAAAAAAGACTGAGGCCATCTTGCCGGCGTGAGATGGCCACGCATGCGGTGTCCAGCCGAGGCATATCGATCCGGCTGGCATGTGAAGCATTTGGGATCAGTCAGGCCTGTTATCAGTACGTCGGCCGGCGCAGCGCCGAGAACGACGAGATTGCGAACTGGCTGCTGCGCCTGACGGACAACCCTCGGAACTGGGGCTTCGGGCGGTGCTACCTGTACCTGCGCAACGTGAAGGGCTTCGGCTGGAATCACAAGCGCGTGTGCCGGATCTATCGCGAACTGGAACTGAACCTGCGGATCAAGCCGCGCAAACGACTGGTCAGGCAAGTACCGGAGCCGCTGGCGGTGCCGTGCACCGTCAACCAAGTCTGGTCGATGGACTTCATGCACGACTAACTGGCCGACGGACGCAGCATCCGGCTGTTCAACGTGATCGACGACTTCAACCGCGAGGCACTCGGCATCGAGATCGACTGCTCATTGCCATCGGAACGCGTGATCCGTGCACTGCGGCAGATCATCGGTTCGCGCGGCAGACCCAAAGCGATTCGGTGCGATAACGGGCCCGAGTACCTGAGCGCAGCGATCATCGAATGGGCCCGACAGTACGGCATCAGGCTCGACTACATTCAGCCGGGCAAGCCCCGGCAGAACGCGTATGTCGAACGACTCAACCGGACCGTCCGGTACGAATGGCTGTCGCCGTACCACTGGGAAGACTTGGACCACGTGCAGCGCTTCGCGACAGATTGGATGTGGACTTACCATCACGACCGCCCGAACATGGCCTTGGGCGGATTTACGCCAAAGCAGCGTTTGGCCATGGCCGCTTGGTTTCTACTTCTGAACCCCGTGGAAAACGGGGGATTACCCAGAGCCATGAAGTCGAGCGCCTCGAGCAGCTGCGCTGCCGGAGAGCGTGAGCAGTTCGCCGCTGAAGGTGATGGCGTCGTTTTCGCGCGCGCATTCGAGATCCGGACGCGCGATCATGCCGTTGTCGTCGACCAGCAGGATCGGCGCTGCTGCGGGCTGCTCGACAGGGGATGCGGCGAGTCTGTTGAGCACGAACGCCGTCTCCCACTCCCCGTGAGAGCAGAACGGTCCTTGCCCGGCGAGCGCATCGTGCGCATCTCGTCAAAGTTTGAGCGCTTGCGCATCCGTTAGCGCATCAGCGCGGCTCTTATCGGTGGTGGTCATGCCTATTCCTTGCATATGGCGTTGGCCGAATCCAATGTGGTTTCGGCGGAAATCGGCGGTACTTCACGATCTTCCTTGGACTACTATGGATTCGACATTTCCTCGTCCCATGCACTTCGCATGGCTCGTTCGCCTCGACGAGTTTCACGGCTATCGTCGGGGCATTTTTTTCTTGGGTCATCGGGGCATCCACTCGGTACCGCGCACGATCCGGCGACCGGTTCGAGCACGAGCACCTCGGATTCCTTTTCGCTGCGGACCAGGGCGCGGCCGCGGCGCTGCGCGTTCTCGAGCGATTCGTGGCGCTGCGGCTTGCAGTTGCCGCCGACGGTTACGAACAGAGGGGTGCGGGCGCCGACCGGGCCGAGCGTCAGCTCGTCGATGCGTGCCTCGAGCGTCGCGGCGTTCGCACGCCACGTTTCGGCCTTCAGCTGGGCGACATCAGGCTCGGCGGTGAGGCGTAGAACCGGAACGACAATCCGTCCGGCCGTTTGCGTCGCCCGATCATGCTGCGAGGGCTGCGAATTCAGGCTCGTCATCGGGCTCGGCGCGATGCGGGCGCGCGAGCGGCGCAGTTCCGTCCATGCGGGCGTCGAGATACTCGCGCGTCACAAGCGGCACACCAGCGATGTTGACGGCATACGGCCAGCCATTGCGCTCGAGCTACCGCTTCATGCAAGCGAAGCTGCGCGGCCTGCATCCAATGAGCCCGGCGAGCTCGCTGACGGTCAGGTATTTACTCATCTCAACCGCCAATCGTTCCGCGTCACTTCCAATATTCGTTGTGTGGCTTCTTGCACTCTCAAGTCATCCTCTTTGCTGCCGATAACGGGGCATGACCAAATTTTTCGATAAAGCACTCGCCGACGAGATCGGCTATGGGATGGCGATTGCAGTTGCCGGTATGGCTTCAGACCTACTGGCCGATATCGATCGCATGCATGCTGTCCGCAAGACCAACGGGCACCCGGCGCTTGAGCAAGAGGAGGAATCTGACCGAGCGTGGTTCCGTGAGCAGATGGAGGCGGGCGAACGATTCGATCCGGATGTCGAGGCGTGGGCTCGCGGCGAGTAGGATCGGCAGCGTCATGCGTTACCTCCGGCGCAGTTCCACTCGATGAGTGGCGTGTCATATCCGAGCATCAACGGGTGCTTCGGATCGCCTTTGCTCGTCAGGCCGAACACCTTCACGGGTTTGCCGGACGCGAAAAGCATCGCGGCAACGGCGTCGAGTCGCGGGCGCAGGGGCTTCGGTAACTTGCCTCGATCACCCCAGCACGGGACCAACAAATCGGCATCTGCGATGATCTGTGCGAGATGCTTGTCGTTCTCTGGGCCAATCGGATCTACGACGGCGGCCAGGTCGCGGACGTTCGGCGAGCGCAAGGCGAAAGAGTTGCCGGCGATGTACTTGCGCGCGCCCCAGCGGGCCGCGAAGCCAGTCCATTTCAGGTCGGATTGGTCGCGTACGCTCGCGTCCGCGCGAGAAGGATTCACGCCAAAGAAGGCGACGACGAAGCCGGCGGGCGCGATCTCGCGCTCGAGGCGGTAGCGATAGCGGCAGCAGCGGCTGATGATGGCGCTCATGATACGAGCCTCGGGAGCCCCGCCAGGAGACAAGCATGGTCGCCCCAAATAGGCAGAGCGTTGTGCGTGGTCATCTTATTGCCGTGACTCTGTTCGCGGATAAAGCTGAAGCGTCGATCACCATCCAACCTCCGGCCGGGAAACAAGGAGGTCTTTATCCGCCGCGGCATGTGAGCATCGAGACTCTTCTTAAGGGTGGTCTTTCTGAGGCTCAGGCTTTGGAATACGTTCTCAATATTGTGTGCGTCGGCCTCGAAGGGTACGAAGTGGGCAACGGCTGACGTAGTGAAAATCGGCTTCATCGGACCGCTCCTGTGCTGACGGCGACGCGGTCGAGGCGTTCGAGCTCGGCGAGGATCAGCGCACCGGCCTTCACGAGGTTACGGCGTGGCGTGGTCGGCTTCGACCAGGATGGCTCCCACGTCTTCGGCCACCATGCCGGCGCATGCCCAGCGCTATCCATCCGGTAGCCTCCGGAATGGAGTGCGTAGCAACCAGCGGCGGCGGCGAGCGAGCCGTCTTGGTAGCGGTCATCCTGATCAGAATGCTCAAACAATTCAGGCGCTTTGGCGCCTGTTTTGTTTTACGCGGAAAACTCGAAACAATCACACCGATTCAAGCCGCGCCATTCCCCGGAGCGTTCTGCTCATCATCCATTCATTTCGCGTAACTCGCCCGGAGCGTCTCGATACCGCGGGCGGATGCCGTCGCTTCATTCGAGCGTTGCCATCCGACGCACTTTGCGCTGTTCGCAAAGCAAAACGGCAGTCATGGCGCGGTCGCTGCCTCACAAATTGGCGGAATAAACCAATGACTTGGCGCGAACCGCCAATGCTTAACATGCTTACATTGGTGTAATGTAATGACTTCCTCGTGCCCTCAGCTTTGCAGGGCCGTTCGGTCCCGACACCCCGGAAGGCGTCGGGACATTTTTTTGCCGGCGGTATTGCCGAGGAATCCGAGAAGCAGCGGGCGGCATCGGAGTCAAAACCGACGACGCATTGACCACGGCATGCCGCGCGTCATCGCACGCAATTCCCCATTCAACTCGCCGTTGAAATGCCGCGATTGCTACACTCTCCGGGCCGCCATCACATAACGGGAGTGGCCCACGCATGCCGGAAAACCAAGCCGTGACTCTGCGTCGCGCGACACCGCAAGACGCCGATCACATCGCTCGCTTGCACACGCTGAGCTGGCAGAGCGCATACAGCCATATTCTGCCTGCGGCCTATCTGTCGGATGAGGTGCCGACGGTACACGCGACGCGGTGGCGCACCTATCTCGACCGTAACGAAGCGGAGTGGGGCCTCGTGCTGATCGCGGAGTCGGGCGGTGTACTCGTGGGCTTCGTCAGTGCCGAACGACCGGTCGATCCTGCGCGCGGCGTCCTGCTCGATTGTCTTCACGTCCATCCGTCGCATCACGGAAGCGGTACCGGCAAACGCATGATCGAAGCGGTTCGCGCATGGGCCCGAAATATCGGTGCGGACAAGGTTCACCTGTCGGTGCTGGCAGGCAACGTCCGCGCGATCGGCTTCTACGAGCACAACGGCTGGCAATTTGCAGGCGTCGAAACCAGCCGTATCGGCAACACGGAGGTCACTGACCGGATCTACGTGATCGAGGCCTAGAGGCCTCCCGACATCGAGCTGAACGGCCGCACGCTACGCGACTTCGCCGCAATAACGCACGAGCAGATCCGCTTCCGTTTCATGCACCTCGACCGGCAGGCTCGTCGCCCCCGCATACTCGAGATAGCGCGCGCGATGCTGACCGTTCCGGAACGATGCGACGCCGATCTTCGACAGGCTCGGGATGCCGAGCAGTGTCCGCGGTCTCGTCTCGCGAAACGTGATGAACGGCATGTCGGGAATCCTGGCCTCGGCCGGGTCGAGGAACTCGCGGATGCCGGCGGCCTTGCCGGGTGCCCAATACTGTACCGACGGCAGCACATAATCGGTCGTGTCGCGGTCGGCGCACGCCAGCAGTTTCCTCAGGTCGACCATGACGACCCGATGCCGCGAATCGTCGGATGCGAATACCCGCTTGAGGTGCGTATAGCCATAGGCGGCATGCCCCGGAAGCTGGATGACCCAGACATCAACGCCGTCATGTCGTGCCCGAGCGAGTGTCATGGTTTCCTCTGGTGGCGCTGGCGATTTTTGTGGCGAGAGTGTAGCAGCGCGACCGCGGCCGCGGAGCACGCAGATACCCGCAATTGGAAGGGCGAAGTCATGCGCAAAGCAACACGGCGCGGAATCGGTCACGGAAGCGGTGCAGGGCGGATCGGGCGGGCGTTTTAGTTGATGTCGACAGGGTGTGAGAATATCGCGATACTGCCGGTCGGAATGACGCGCGGTACGGAATTCACACAAGATTCACACAATGTGTGAAGCCGGACGGGCGCGGCGCATCATAAGAACCGAGAGGCCGGATTGGCCGGAGAAAATCATGGCGCCGGAGCTTGAGATCGAATATCTCGATTATCGCTTCACCGCGACACTCGAAACCGGGGAAACCGGTCGGGTCGGCGTGATCGACTGGCAACTGGACTCCATTTCGCGAAGCAAGACGTTCGCATGGGCGGTGTTCGACCGTTTCCTGAAACAGAACGACTTCGCCGACGAGGACGACGCACGCGCAAATATCGTCGACTGGCTCGAGCAGTTGGTCAGCCCGCAATCCGTGCCGCTCGTCGAAATCACTGCGACGAACGCGGCTGCGGTCGGTGCTGTCGGCGCGGTTGCCAGCGATTCGTCTGCCGCCGAATTCGTCAGTGAGGTCGTCGTTGAAATCGCCAGCGATATGGACTGGATCGACGTGATTGCCGGGTGGTTCACGGACGGCCCGGTGTAGCGTCGGACCCGCTTCGTCCAGAAGACGATGATGGCGATCATGAAACGATGTTTCATGAAAGTCGAAAACGACACGACGCTGAAATCGCTTATTCCATGAACAATGGAATAACGCCGCTTCGACCATACGCACGACGTGCCGGAGACTGGCGGGCGATTAAAAGAGTCGGCCGTATAAATCAAAGAAATCCGGACTGGAAACATGAAAAGAAGAACGCTGCTGACTGCCGGCGCGATCGTCGCTGCCGCCAGTCTGGCAGGATGTACCGCGATGCTGTTCGAAGACGGCAGATACGAAGAGACCGTCGAGCGATTCCTCGTCAGCGAGGATGGCAAGAAATTCGTGGTGCTCGGCAAGAAATATCACTACATCTTCGACATGCCCGAGCATCTCGGCGCCGTACTGGCATCGTCCTACCGGAAGTCGATCCAGGCGGCGCTTTACGGATTCGTCGCGCAGGGCAGCAAGATCTCCGGCGAATACCGGCTCGTGCTTGCCCGCGCCGGCGTGACCGACGACGACTGGGCACGCGCGCAGACCGACGGCTTCACGAAGTACCACGTCGGCGAATCGAGCATGGACGGCACGCTGAACGGTTCGCGCTATCTGGCCGACGGGTTTGCGCAGGGCAAGACGTGGTCGTCGTTTTCCCGTGCATACACGATTCAGGTCGACGACCGCCTCACGACGGGCGACAAGGCCGTTCGCGTGCTCGCGACACCGGTCACGCTCGCGGCCGACGGCGTGATGATGATCGGGGCGGTGGTGCTGTTCCCGGTGATCGTCGTGATGCTCGCGCCGGCCGCCGGCCTCGCACTCGGGCCGTGACGCGATTCGCGCGGCACGCCGGTGTTCCAGTTGAAAGGGTGAGTTGGCGCACAGACGGTCGCGCGGGCGACGACCACAATCTGACCGGTTGACCGTTCTACCCCGGCCCGGTCAACCGTTGCCCCGCTCGCTCGCGCAGGAGCGGGGGCTTTTTGCCCGTCCGACGCACACAGCCCGCGTCGGCGGAACCGGACAGGCGTTCGGCAGGCTGCGTTTCGCGCCACGGCATCCGTTCGCCTGATCCGCATGAATCGCTTTCCTCGTGCCTGAGCGATCGCTCGGGCCCATCGCCGGTTGCGGCCGGCGATGCCTTGGTCCCGGCAGCGCGCGGTCGCTCTGCCGGGATGCCTTTTTGTACCGGGCGCGTTCGGCCCGCTCAGCCCGCCTGCTCGACGCTGGTTTCCCACCCGTCGTATTCGCCGCCGAGCGCGCGCACCTCGCGATTGATCTCGAGCGTATGGCGCGTGAGGTCGGCCAGCGCCATCGTGCCTTCGTGCGCGAACCGCACGGCCGATTTGCCGTCCTCGGTCGGCGCGACCGATTCCACCAGATAGCCTTTCGACTCGGCCCAGTCGGCGAACTGGTGCGCGTCGCTCGGATCCGGGAAGTAGGCCCAATGCATCACGCGCCGGCTCACGTCGCTCACGTCGCCTTTCTGCCGCAGCGCGTCGAGCAGGCGCATGTCGCGCATCAGTTGCCAATCATCGTCGGTCGGGTAGAGCGTGCGCCAGTACGTTTCCTTGTCCGGATCGTCCTGGTAGGCATACTGAAGCGCGTAG
This sequence comes from Burkholderia cepacia GG4, assembly GCF_000292915.1. Lineage (NCBI taxonomy): Bacteria > Pseudomonadati > Pseudomonadota > Betaproteobacteria > Burkholderiales > Burkholderiaceae > Burkholderia > Burkholderia cepacia. The sequence continues at coordinate 2,006,219 of NC_018513.1, read as the reverse complement.
CTCGTCTGCTCGGCCAGCGAATCAACGATCTCTGCGGCGGCCGCTTCGTCGAACGGCACGTAGAACAGGAAATCCTGGTTGCCGTCGACGGTGATGCGGCCGACCTGTACGCCGTTTTTCGCGATCACCGCGGCATCCAGCAGATCCTCGATCTTCGTGAGATCGGCGAACTCGTCGCCGCTCGGCAGGCCGTCGGGCGTCGGATGCGCGAGCGCGACGCGCACGCTGAGCAGCGACGTGCGCGGATCGCTTTCGGCGATTTCCGCAAAACCGTTATTGAAGCTGATGAAGGCCTGATGGTCGCCCATGCGGGCCGGGAAGGTTCCCCAGGCGTCGGTCATGTGTTTCTCCCGTGCACGATTGTCTGTTGACGGTTGCAAAGCGCCCCAATGTATCATCGAAAATCGCGGTGGCCGAGGTCGCGCAGATGATCGCGAGTCTGGCTGGCCCTGTGGCGGTCGAATCCGCGCGCTGTCGCGCCTTCGTCGCTTTCTATCGTCAGGCGTTCGCCCGGCCGCAACCATTTCGAAGGAGATTCCGATGTCGATGTTCGCGGTGAATGGTGTCCGAATCGATTTGCTCAGTGCGCGTGTGACGCACGTGCGCTGGGCGGCCGTCAATCCGGCGGACCGCTCGTGGGCGGCGACGCCGAGTGAAGCGCCGGTGGCAGAGGTGGCGCACGCGCTGGCCTCCGGCAACGACGTTCGCGCCGTGTTTGACGCAGCGGACGGAACCGCGGTGGGGCCCAGGCTGAAGCGCGTGCGGTATCGCGACGCGTCGGAAGGGATCGAACTCGACATCGATGCGACGAGCGAGTCGCGTACGTTGCGGGACCTTCCGCAGATCTGAGCGTCGAGCGGCACGCGTACCCGCGAGCCGACGACAAACGAACCACGCTACCGCGCACGAAGCCATGCCCGGACACACCACCGCCCCGTTGGCCATCGCACTCTGTCTGGTGCTTCCGGCTTGTCAGAGCGAGTCCGTGCAGCCTTCGCCGGAAACCGCGTCGGCCGCGGTTCCGGCAGCGTCGCCGGCGACGCCGATTCGCGGGCTCGGCTTCGCGCCGCACCTGGCCGGGCAGAGTCACTGGGCGGTCGGCCAATGCACGTCCAACGGCAGCGTCAAGGTATGCAATTGACGGGAGCCGCCGAAACGATGAACGACGCAAGCGAAACGAACGAATCCATCTGGCATGTCGATCCCGTCGCGGGGACGGTGACCGGTGCGTTGCCGTTGGTGCTGCCGGTCGACAGCCGCAGCTTCAGGCGCAAGGCGATCGTCTGCGCGGTGCTGACCATACTGGTCGCATGCGGGTACGCGGCCGACCGGACGCTCTGGCCGGTGGCGGCGCTGGCCACGTTGCTGGCGCTCGCCAGTGTCGCCTTCTTCTTCGCGTCGCGCCGCAGGATGGCGCTGCATATCGACGAAACCGGCTTCAAACTGGTCGGCTCGGTGCGCGAAAAGCCCGTCACGCCATGGCGCGACGTGACCGAATTCAGCATCATCAGCGTCGCAGGAAACCGCTACATCGGCTATCAGTTCTCGTCACACTCGCCGCGCACCAAGGTGCCGGGCGGCGTGATGCTGCCGATCAACCGGTTTGCCGACCTTCCGCTCGATGCGGTTGCCGGGTTGCTGGAGTCCTGTCGCCGGCAGTTCGGCCAGCCGGACGATCGGGTCGGCCGAACGGAGTGATTGCGCGCGCGGTTTGCCGCGTGACCGGCCTGTCGCCAAGGGAAACAAAAAAATCTCGGCAGGCGTGTCGATTTCCGTCGGATCCGTCCGTCGTAGCATCGGAGGCGTGCGCATCGTGCGTCCGTCCCGCTGTTCGACACGACAACCGACTGAAGGAGCGATACCCATGGCCACGTCCGTCAAACCGATCCCGGAAGGGATGCGCACGCTGACGCCGCACCTGATCTGCGCCGGCGCGGCAGCAGCCATCGACTTCTACAAGCGCGCGTTCAATGCGACCGAACGGTTTCGCCTGCCGACGCCCGACGGCAGGCTCGCGCACGCGTGCCTCGCGATCGGCGATTCGACCTTGATGCTCGTCGATGAAATGCCCGAGCACGGCGCGCTCGGGCCGAAGGCGCTGAAAGGTACCCCGGTCTGTCTGCACCTGTTCGTGCCGGATACCGATGCGGCGATCGCACAGGCCGTCGCGGCCGGCGCAACCGTGACGATGCCGGCTGCTGACATGTTCTGGGGAGACCGCTATGGACAGGTCGAGGATCCGTTCGGGCATCGCTGGTCGATCGCGACTCACCAGCGCGACCTGACGCCCGAACAGATCGCGGAAGCGATGGCGAGCGCGCCGCCGTGTGGAAGCTGAGCAGGGCCGGCGAAGCCGGCTGAACGGCACGCAGTCGCGGCGGCATGGGCGGCGCGCGGTTCGTCCGCGCTCAGGCGCTGGCGGCCCTGCCGCGCTGCTTGTCCTCGTACATCCGGCGATCGGCCGATTCGAGCAGGTCGGCCAGCGCCTGATGCCGCGCCGGGACGTGCGTTCTTGTCGATACCGCCACGGCCGGCCGGCGCATACCGCGCAATGTCGCGCATTCTTCGTTGCGCTGCCACGCCGGGGGCGTGCGGTGCCGGCGGGTCGACGCGAAGTGCGTGCTTCATGAGGCGCGGCAGCGCGTCCGGGCACCGGATTCGAGCGCCGATGCCTCAAGCTGCCCGGCGCGATGCCGTAAACAGGGCGAGATCAATCGCTCATCCCATTGCACCATGGTTCGAATCCTGTACGCGGGGTATCTCGCGTTTGCGCTGTACTTCCTTTACCCGATGGTTCAGAACACGCTGACCTTCAGCACGGACTGCGTGCGCAGCGCGCTGCCGGGTGGCACGCACGACATGCCGAAGCCTTCGGCGAGCGATGCGCACGCACCGGGGAACAGTTGCGTGCTGAGCGCGCTGGTCGCGGAGCGGTCGCCGCAGATCCACTGACCGCGATGGCGTGACGTCGGGTATGCCGGCCATTCGGCCAGGTTGATCGGCGCGCGATAAGGGGCGAGCATCGACGACATCACGCAGCGGCTGCGCACGGCGGAGAGCGTCCGCATGCCGCATGCGCAAATTGCATCAGTAGGACGAGCGGTACGGCGTGCCCTGATCGAAGCGGCTTTGCCAGTGGGTGAGGTAGCGCGACGCGAGCTGCGGGTTGTTCCACACCACGACGACGTTTTCGGAATTGCGGCTTGCGGCCGAAGCGCTGTAGTTGAACGAGCCGGTCTCGACATGTTCCGCATCGATCACGAGATACTTGTCGTGGTGGATCGCATAGGCGTCGATGGTGCGCGTCGGAATGCCTGCGTTGACGAGCAGGTTGAGCGCCTGCTTGCTGCTCTTCGCGCGATTGCCCTTGTCATCCACGACGACCGCGACATTCACGCCGCGCCGCTTGGCGGCGAGCAGCGCACGCGTGACGGGCGGCGACGTGAACGAATAGGCGGCCACGCGTATCGAGCTGCGCGCAGCGCCGATCGCCTTCAGCACGAGCGCCTCGGCGCCGCCATCGGGCGAGAACGCCGATTCGACGGCCTGCGTGGCCGGCGCTTCATGGGTTGGAGCCGGCAGCAGTTTCGTGATGAAGTCGATCGCCTGCTGCAGCAGCGATTCGTTGTGCGTCTTGCCGAAGGCAGCGAACGGTGTGGCGAGCAGGGAAGCGGCGAGGCAGGCGGCGGCGAGGCGATTGCGCGACAACATCTTGGACAGCGAATGATTTTGAGACAGCGGGCCGTGAGTGTAACGCAGACCCGGCGGCGCGGTCACGTGCGGACACGAATGGACTGTATGGCGTGGCGGCCGGCAACGGCCGATGCAGCGATGTTCGTCATGCCGCCCGGTATCTCCGCGGGCTGGATGATCGCACCGATCGTCTGTTGTCGGTGATGCGCGCGTGCGGGCTCATCTGGATCGGCATGCCATCGGCGTGACGAAATGCGCGCACGCGATCGGGTCGTTTTCAGCGTGCCGTGCGAATGGAGCAGCAGAAGCGCGGTAATACCCACCCATGTTCGGCATGCCGGAGTCTGCGCGTGCCGAGCGTTTCGATGCGTGTGCAACCGATTCCGTGCGTCACGCGTTACGCATCGAGCGGTCCGGCGGCATCGCGCGCGATCCAACCGGGCCCGGGTTCCGGCTGCACGTCGTGCGCATCCAGCGGTTCGCCACAGGCCGAGCACACCGCGACCGCACGCATCAGCTGGCCGCAGGTCCGGTGGCGCAATTGCACCGGCGGCCCGCCGCCGTCGTCCTTCCAGCGGTCGCCCCAGGTCATCAGTGCGAGCAGGGCCGGGTAGAGGTCGAGGCCTTTTTCAGTCAACCGGTATTCGAAGCGCGGCGGGCGTTCCTGATACGCGCGTTTGGCCAGCACGCCTTCGTCGACGAGGCGTGCGAGCCGCTCGGCCAGCACGTGGCGCGTGAGGCCCAGCTGCGTCTGGAACGCATCGAAGCGGCGGCAGCCGAGGAAGGCGTTGCGCAGGATCAGCATGGTCCAGCGGTCGCCCAGCACGGCGAGCGTGCGCGCGACCGAACAGTTCAGCGTGCCGATGTCATCCCATTTCATGATCGAGTCTCGTGCGGCGGTTCGGCGAAGAAGCGGGTTCGATTATAGAACCCGCCTTCGGTATCGACTGGGGCGCGTTGCGTTGACAAGCACGGCGGGCTTGTCAATAATGAGTTCCAATTTAGAACTTACTCGCGCGGCGACGCGCGTTCAATCAGGAGACAACCCGATGAATCCGCTTTCCCTGTCCGGTCTCGAACTGCTGCGCGCGGCGGTGGCGGGCGATGTGCCGCTCGCGTCGATTTCGGAGACGATCCCGATGCAGCCGCTGGGCGTCGAGCTCGGTTACGTGAAGATGTCCGCGCGTGCGGACGGCCGCCACCTGAATCCGCTCGGTGGCGTGCACGGCGGGTTCGCCGCGACGGTGCTCGATTCGGTCACGGGTTGCGCGGTGCATTCGATGCTCGACGCGGGCGTCGGCTATGGCACGGTCGACCTGCATGTGAAGATGCTGCGGGCGGTGCCGCGCGACGTCGACCTGATCGCGGAAGGGCGCGTGATTCACCTGTCGCGTTCGCTCGGCGTCGCGGAAGGCACGCTGAAGACGCCTGACGACAAGATCGTCGCGCACGCGTCGGCGACTTGCTTCATTCAGCGGCCGCAGTGATGGAAGGGGCGGTCGGCGTTGCTTCCGAAGCAGCAGGCCGACGCAAACCGAACGACCTGCGTGGAAGCGGCCGCGGTCGTCGCGGGCGATCGTGCGCATATGCCGAAGGGCACCTGTAAGCGTTCCGGTCGAACACCTGAAGCGGGCGTTTCAATGTGATAGCGTTTCTGCTTTCCACCGACGCGACAGGAACAGCATGGAATACCGCACACTCGGCGATTCAGGCATCGAAGTCAGCCTGATCGGTCTCGGCACGATGACGTGGGGCGAGCAGAATTCGGAGCGCGACGCGCACGAGCAGATCGATTACGCACTCGGGCAGGGCGTCACGCTGATCGACGCCGCGGAAATGTATCCGGTGCCGCCGAAGCCCGATACCCAGGGGCGCACGGAGCAGTACATCGGCACCTGGCTCGCGCAGCATCGCGCGCAGCGCGACCGGATCGTGCTCGCGACGAAAATCGCAGGCCCGGCGCGGCAGCCGCACAATCCTCGCCATATTCGCGGCGAAGGCAACCAGTTCGACCGCAAGAACCTGACCGAGGCGCTCGACGGCAGTCTCGAGCGCCTGCAGACCGACTATGTCGACCTGTACCAGCTGCACTGGCCCGATCGCAGCACGACGACGTTCGGCCGTCCCGCGTATCCGTGGGTCGACGACGCCTATACGGTGCCGATCGAGGAAACGCTGGGCGTGCTCGCGGAATTCGTGAAGGCCGGCAAGGTTCGCGCGATCGGCGTGTCGAACGAAACGCCGTGGGGCGTCGCGCAGTTCCTGCGCGCGGCCGAGAAGCTCGGCTTGCCGCGCATCGCGAGCATCCAGAACCCGTACAGCCTGCTGAACCGCACGTTCGAAAACGGCCTGTCCGAGTTCGCGCATCGCGACGGCGTCGGCCTGCTCGCGTATTCGCCGCTCGCGTTCGGCTGGTTGTCCGGTAAATACGAGAACGGTGCGCGGCCCGCCGGTGCGCGCATCACGCTGTTCGAGCGTTTCCAGCGCTACAGCAAGCCGCAGGCCGTTGCAGCGACGTCGCGCTACGTCGCGCTCGCGAAGCGCCACGGGCTGTCGCCCGCGCAGCTCGCGCTCGCGTTCGTCAACAGCCGGCCGTTCGTGCGCAGCAACCTGGTCGGCGCGACGTCGCTCGAGCAACTGAAGGAGAACATCGGCAGCATCGACGTGAAGCTGTCCGACGAGATCCTCGCGGAGATCGACGCGCTGCACGAACTGCAGCCGAACCCGGCGCCGTAAACGGCGAGCGGCCCGCGCGGCAGGAATGCCGCGACGGGCCGCATCCGACGCGGCACTGCTGCGTCGTCGATTGTGCCGTTACCGCGGTTACCGGATCCTGAGCCGCGCGCGTGCGACCAACAGTGCGGCAAGACTCAACACCGCACAGCCCATCAGGTACAGCGCCGGTGATAGCCGGTTGCCGGTCGCGCTGATCAGCCATGTGATCACGAATGGCGCGAAGCCGCCGAACAGCGTGACGCCCGTGTTGTAGCTGACCGCGAGACCGGTCGCGCGGGTCTGCGCCGGGAACAGCTCGGCCATCAGCGCCGGCAGCGCGCCGCAGTACGACGCCTTCAGCAGGCCGATCCAGATCAGCGCGGCGAGCATCGTCGCGAACGATGCGTGATGCGTCAGCCATGCGAACGTCGGCCATACCGTGACGAGCATCAGTACGGCTGCTGCCGCCATCACGCGGATGCGTCCGGTTCGATCGGACAGGTGACCGACGAGCGGCGTGACGAGCGTCAGCACGAAGCCGGTCGCGAGCGTCGCCGCGAAGCCCGTCGAGGCGGGCAGCCCGAGCTGCTTGATCGCGTATGTCGGCATGTACAGCACCATGTAGTTGATCGCGGTCGAGATCACGAGCACGCCGATCGACAGCAGCACGCGCATCTTCTGGTCCGCGAACAACTCGCGCACGGGTGCTTCGGAGCGCGCCTGCGTCTGGAACTCGATGCCCTCGTCGACGTAGCGGCGGATGTAGAGCCCGACCGGACCGATCGCGAGGCCGAACAGGAACGGCACGCGCCACCCCCAGCTTTCGAGTTGCGCTGACGTCAGCGTCGACGTCAGCAGCGCACCGAAGCCCGATGCGAGCAACGTCGCGAGCCCCTGGCTCGCGAACTGCCAGCTCGACATGAAGCCGCGCCGCTGCGGCGCATGCTCGACGAGGAACGCGGTCGAACTCGCGAATTCGCCGCCGGCGGAAAAGCCCTGAATCAGCCGCGACAGCATGATCCCGAGCGGCGCGAGGATGCCGATCGACGCGTAGGTCGGCATCAGCGCGATCAGCAGCGTGCCGGTCATCATCATCCCGATCGACAGCAGCAGCGACGCCTTGCGGCCCGCGCGGTCCGCATAGGCGCCGAGCACGAAGCCGCCGATCGGCCGGATCAGGTAGGACAGCCCGAACGTGCCGAGCGTGAGCAGCAGCGACGTCGCCTCGCTCGTCGCGGGGAAGAACAGCTTGGCGATCGTCACCGCGAAAAAGCCGTAGACGATCAGGTCGAACCATTCGAGTGCGTTGCCGATCGACGCCGCGAAGATGATGCTCCGGATCTTCGCGGCGCTGGGGCGAGCGGCGTCCTGCGAGGTCAGGGTGGTCGTATTCATCGTGTGAGCAGTTCCCGGGAAAGGCGCGAAGCGCGTGACAGGGCGGCGTCGGCCGCGGCAGGCGCCGCGCGACGAACGGGCGGCGCGGCGTCGCCGAGATCCCAGAAGAGGCCGGCCATCATCTGCAGTCCCTCGCGCACGACGCTTGCGAGCAGGTGCTCGTCGGGCGCGTGCTGCGAGCACGCCGGATACGAGTGGGGCACCCACAGCGTCGGCAGCCCGAGCGTGTCGGCGAACACTTCGTTCGGCAGCGTGCCGCCGAGATTCGGCAGGATCGCGGGCTTCTTGCCGGTCGTGCGCGCGAGCGACGCGACGGCCCAGCGCACCCACGGATCGTCCGGCGGCAGGCGCGTCGCCGGTGCGCCGCGTTCGACCTCGATCTCGATATCGGCGAAGCCGTGCGCATCGAGATGCGTGCGCAGGTGCGTGTGCAGCGCTGCCCAGTCGGTGCCGACCACGAAGCGCAGCTGGCAGTGCGCATACGCAACGGGCGGAATCGCATTGACCGGATGTTCGGGGTTGCCGGCCTTGAACGCGAGGATCTCGAACGTGTTCCAGCCGAACACGCGCTCGGCAGCGGAGAGGCCGGGCTCGCCCCAGTCGGCGTCGAGCGCCGGATCGCCGGGGCCGCCGCCGACGGAGAGATCGGCGAGCGCCGCGCGCACGGCCGCCGGAATCGGCGGCGGGCGCAGCCCCGCGACGCGAATCGCGCCGCGCGCATCGACGAGGCTCGCGAGCGCGTTCGCGAGCACGGTCGCGGGATTGCGCAGCAGCCCGCCCCAGTTGCCGGAATGATGCCCGCCGTCGCGTGCGCGCAGGCTCAGCTTGAAGTTAACGGAGCCGCGCGAGCCGAGGAACACGGTCGGGCGTTCGGCGGTGAGGCGCGGCCCGTCGGATGCGATCAGCACGTCGGCCGCGAGCGCCTCGCGCTCCTGGCGGCACAGTGCGTCGAGGCCGGGCGAACCCGTTTCCTCGCCCATCTCGATCAGCAGTTTCGCGTTGAAGCCGAGCCGGCCGCCCCGTGCATCGAGCACGCTCGCCAGCGCGGCCAGGTTGATCGTGTGCTGGCCCTTGTTGTCGGCGCTGCCGCGGCCGTACCAGCGATCGCCGTCGGCGGTCAGCGTCCACGGCGACAGCGGCGCGCGCCATTGCGCGTCGTAGCCACGCACGACGTCGCCATGGCCGTAGATCAGCACGGTCGGCAGCGTGTCGTTCTCGTGGCGCGACGCCAGCAGGAACGGGCCGCCGCCTTCGACGGGGTTGTCAACGATGCGCGACGTGAAACCGAGGCGCGCGGCCTCCGGCGCGATCTCGTCGGTCAGGTAGGCGCGCAGTGCGGCGTCCGCGCCGCTGTCCTGGCTTTCGGTGCGCAGGCCGACGCGGCGGCTCAGGGTCGTGAAGAACGCGCCCGATTCGAACTGGTTCAGCGCGTGCTGGATGGCGGCGGTACGGCTCAAGACGTGTCTCCTCTGTCGGTATTCCGGCGGACGCGGTGCGCGCAGCCGGGAGTGCGATTGATTCTAGAAAGCCGTTTTTTTTGTCACAATGATCGAATTTCGAACATTTCTTTGCCGAAAAGGCAAAGCGGAGCGGCCCGGATGGCGGGCCCGGGGACAGAACGATGGCGGCTTTCCTGCATGGTCTTGCGCTGCGGTACTTCGTCGAAGTGGCGCGCACCGGGTCGATCAGCGACGCATCGGCGCGGCTGCACGTGGCCGTGTCGGCGATCAGCCGCCAGATCGCGAAGCTCGAGAGCGAACTGGGCACGCCGCTGTTCGAGCGCCGGCCGCGCGGAATGGCGCTGTCGGAGGCCGGTGAGCGGCTGCTGGGCTTCGCGCAGCGCAGCCTGCTGGAGGCCGAGCACGTGATGAAGGAAATCGGCGGGCTGGAGGCACTGCACGGCAGCCTGCTGAAGGTCGCCTGCTCGGAAGGGTTCGCGATCGATTTCCTGCCGGGCGCGCTCGCGAGCTTCAAGGCGCGCCACCCGGGCGTCGATTTTTCGGTGTGGGTCGTGTCGCCGGCGGATGCGACGCGGCGCGTGCGCGACGGCGATGCCGATATCGGCCTGACGTTCAGTCTGGCGCCGGAGCAGGGCGTGCGCGTCGAACACACCGAACGCGCGCCGATCTACGCGCTCGTGCGGCACGACCATCCGCTCGCAGCGCGCGACTCGGTGTCGCTCGCCGATGTTGCTCGTCACCCACATGTGCTGCCCGAGGCCGGCACGACGGTGCGCCAGCTGATCGACATCGCGTGCGTGCTCGACGGTCTCATGCTCGCGCCGGAACTGACCAGCAACAACACCGCGGTGATGTACCGCTACGCGCAGCGCACCGGCGCGGTGATGTTCACGGGGCTGCTGTCGGTGCGGGACCGCTTCGACGCGGACGGTTTCGTCGTCGTGCCCGTCACGAACCCCCAACTGCGCGAGCGCAGCATCCAGGTGCAGACCATGGCGGGGCGCGATCTGCCGGCCTCGGTGCGCGCATTTCGCGACCACCTGGTCGAAGCGATGAGCGCCGCATCGTCCCCGCCGGTTGCCGTGCGCGGCCCGAGACGCCCGAGCGTGAGATAATCACGAATCCGCCTCCCATGCCCGTGCGGCTCGCCGAGCCGCATCGCCCCTGTTCGACGCCAAATTGAAGAATCTGATTGTCACCCTCGATCGCGCCGGCGAGTTCGACGAGATCATCGACGTACGTACGCCGCTCGAGTTCGCCGAGGACCATATTCCCGGCGCGCTGAACGCGCCCGTGCTCAGCAACGAAGAGCGCGTGATCGTCGGCACGATGTACCGCCAGGTGTCGCCGTACGAAGCGACGCGCGTCGGCGCGGCCATGGTCGCACGCAACATCGCGCGCCATCTCGACATCACGTTTGCCGACCGTCCGCGCAACTGGCGGCCGTTGATCTACTGCTGGCGCGGCGGCAAGCGCTCGGGTTCGATGACGAACTGGTTCAACCTGATCGGGTGGCAGGCGCGCCAGCTCGACGGCGGCTACAAGGCGTACCGCCAGTCGGTGTGCGCGACGCTCGACACGCTGCCGACGCGGTTCCGCTACATCGCGCTCGTGGGTCATACGGGCTGCGGCAAGACGCGGCTGCTGAACGCGCTGCGCGACGTCGGTGCGCAGACGCTCGATCTCGAAGCGCTCGCGTGTCATCGCGGTTCGCTGCTCGGCGCGCTGCCGGGCAAACCGCAACCGTCGCAGAAGGGGTTCGATTCGGGGCTCGTCGAGACACTCGGGCGATTCGACCCCGAATGGCCGGTGTTCGTCGAATCGGAAAGCCGCAGGATCGGGCTCGTGCACTTGCCGATCGCGTTGATCGACGCGTTTCACGCCGGGCCGTGGGTGCAGGTCGACGCGGCGCACGACGCGCGCATCGCGTTTCTCCTCGACGACTACGCCCACCTGTTCGACGCGCCGGCCGCGTTCAAGGCGCAGCTTCATCGGCTGATCGGCCTGCACAGCCGTGACCAGGTGGCGCACTGGGACGCGCTGATCGATGCCAACGCGCGGGCCGACCTGTTCACCGAACTGATCGACAAGCATTACGATCCCGCCTATGCGCGCACCTACCGCGCAACGTACAACAAGCCGAACCGGGCGCTGACGTTCACGTTCGAGCCGAACGCGGCCGACGTGCGCGATCAGGCACGTACGCTGCTGGCCCGGCTCGCGCAAGCGGGGCTGCCTGCGTCGGCCGCGCTGGTGGCAGGCGCGGAATCTGCAACCGATAAAGACCAATCGACGACCACACGATGACGACTACACGCACCCAATCCAGTCCGGCGCTCGGCTGGATGACTTTCCTGCTGATCGCGGTCGCGGGCCTGTTCTACGTGAAATGGTTTCCGTACTACAACAAGGCATTCGTCGCCGCCGAACATCATTCGATCGGCCAGTCGATCCTGATGGGCACGTCGGCCGCCGCGCCCGAGCCGTCGCTGAAGGCGGCGCTCGACTATGCATGGGCATACGGCAAGGCAATCTGGCAGGCGATGGTGCTCGGCCTGCTGCTCGGTTCGGCCGTGCAGGCACTGCTGCCTGCGCACTGGGTCGCGCGCGTGCTCGGCCGCACCGGCTTCGGCAGCGTCGCCGCCGGCGGCCTGCTGTCGCTGCCCGGGATGATGTGCACGTGCTGCGCGGCGCCGGTCGTCGCGGGCCTGCGCGCGCGGCATGCGTCGCCTGGCGGCGCGGTCGCGTTCTGGCTCGGCAATACGGTGCTGAATCCGGCCGCGCTGGTGTTCATGGGCTTCGTGCTCGGCTGGCACTGGAGCGCGCTGCGGCTGGTGCTCGGCATCGCGATGGTGTTCGGGATCGGCTATCTGCTGAACCGGATCGCGCGTCCCGAGGACCGCAGCATCGACGACGCGCGACTCGCCGCGCTGGTGGCCGAACAGGCCGCGGCGGGCAATCCGTTCGTGCGCTGGATCAAGCTGCTCGCGCGCATGGCCGTGCGGCTCGTGCCCGAATACATCGTGCTCGTGCTGCTGCTCGGCGCGGCGCGCGCCTGGCTGTTCCCGCATATCGGCCCGGACATCGGCAACCATCTCGGCTGGATCATCGCGTTCGCGGTCGCGGGCACGTTGTTCGTGATCCCGACGGCCGGCGAGGTGCCGATCATCCAGGCGATGCTGTCGCTCGGCATGGGCGTCGGCCCGGCCGCCGCGTTGCTGATGACGCTGCCGCCGATCAGCGTGCCGTCGCTCGCGATGCTCGCGCGTTCGTTCAAGCCTTACATGCTGGCGATCGTCACGGGCCTCGTCGTCGTATTCGGGATCGCGAGCGGGCTGCTCGCGATCGCGTTCGGGTTCTGACGGGCACGCAGACGGGACGGTAATCGGGCGCGACCGGCCGGCGCTCGAACGAGCGGCGTGATGGCCACTGCGTCGCGCGTGCAGATCGATCCCGACGCGTGACCGTCGTATTCATCCGGCGTCGCCGCTTCGCGCGTGCGACGCCCTTTACAAGAAGCAAACAGGAAAACGCATGACCCAACCGAAGATTCATCCTCGACTCGAAAAGGCGCTGACGCGCGGCGATCTCGCGATCCGCCAGGCCAATTCCGCGCGGGCGACGGCCGTGCTGAACGCACTCGGCGCGATGATCATCGAGGCCTCCGCCACGATCGGTGTCGAGGCCAGCATCGAGATTCCGCAGGGCGACCGCATTTACGATCCGATGAACGGCCTGTGGCCGCAGAAGATGTTGGTGTCGTTCGATGGCCCGGTCGACGAAGCCGATGCGGAAGAACTGCGCACGATCTATCTGGTTGCCGACGATCCGGGCACGCAGTTCCGCATCGAATGGCACCGCGCGGACGGCAAGCTCGGCCGCCAGGAAGGCGGCCCGCTGGCGACCGTCGCGTTCCTGACCGACGTCGAGATCCCGTGGAGCGACGACGACGAGTAACGTCGTCGCCAGGTCATCGTATCCAGCCGGCGCCATGCTCGCCGGCCGTCAGCGCATCATTCGCCGCCGGAACAGCCACGCGGAAACCACGAATCCGCCGACTGCGTAGCCGGCGAGCACTGCGACGTGCAGGGCGACGTCCGTCGCCGGCCGGCCGAGCATCGCGGGCCGGATCAGTTCGACCGCGTTCGCGAGGGGTAGCGCCTGCGCGGCGTGCTGCGCGATCGGCGGCAACTGCGTGATCGGGAAGAACACGCCCGACAGCAGCAGCATCGGCGTCAGTACGAGCGTCTGATAGAACATGAAAAAGTCGTAGGACGGCGCGAGCGCCGTGACGATCATCGCGGTGCTCGCGAATGCGAGGCCGGCGAGCGCGATCACGGGCAGCGCCGCGAGCATCGACGGAAACGCCGCATAGCCGAGCAGGCCCGCGACGAGCATGATCGCGACGCCCGACAGCAGCGCCTTGCTCGCGCCCCACACGATCTCGCCGAGCACGATGTCGCCCAGCGCGAGCGGCGTGTGCATGATGGCTTCCCAGGTGCGCTGCACGTGCATCCGCGAGAAGCCGGAATACATCGACTCGAAGCTTGCCGACATCATCACGCTCGAACCGGCCGTGCCGGCCGCGAGGAACGCGATATACGACACGCCGTCGACGTGGCCGAGCATCAGACCGAGCCCGAACCCCAGCCCGAACAGGTAGATCATCGGATCGGCGAGATTGCCGAACATCGACGCGAGCGCGAGCTTGCGCCAGACGAGATAGTTGCGCCGCCACACGGCGATCCAGTTGGTTGCGTTCGCGGGCAGCGCGATCGCGAAACGCGACTCGCGCGGCGGTGCGGACGGCGCGGCGGCGGAATAGTTGCGTACGTCCATGATCGATCAATCCTGCATTTCGCGGCCCGTCAGCCGCAGGAACACGTCTTCCAGATTGGCCGGACGATGCAGATAGCGCAACCCCGTGCGACCCTTGAGTCGCGCGCTGAGCGGTTCGGGGTCGGTCACGTAGCAGAACAGCGTCTCGCCGCTGATCTCGGTGTGCTTCGCGAACGGCGACAGCTCGTCGCGCAGCGCGACGGGATCGGGCCCGTAGATCTCGATCACGTCGCAGCCGATCTCCGATTCGATCAGCGCGTGCGGTGCGCCTTCGGCGATCTTGCGGCCTTCCTCGATCACGCACAGCCGGTCGCACAGGCGCTCGGCTTCCTCCATGAAATGCGTGGTGATCAGGATCGTCTTGCCGCGCGCGAGCAGCGAGCGCAAGCGCTCCCACATCAGGTGCCGCGCCTGCGGATCGAGGCCCGTCGTCGGCTCGTCGAGCACCAGCACGTCGGGATCGTTGACGAGCGCGCGCGCGAGCGTCAGGCGGCGCTTCATGCCGCCCGACAATTCGCCGACCTTCGCATCGGCCTTGTTTTCCAGCTTCGCGAATTCGAGCAGCGGCTGCACGAGCGCGCGCGCGGCCTGTGCCGATATCCCGAAATAGCGGCTGAACACGAGCAGGTTTTCACGAACCGTGAAGTCGGGGTCGAGATTGTCGAACTGCGGGACGACGCCGACGCGCTGGCGTGCATGCCGCGCGCGTGACGGGACCGGTTCGCCGCACAGCGAGATGGCGCCGGCGTCGGGATACACGAGGCCGAGCAGCATCTTCAGCGTCGTGGTCTTGCCGGCGCCGTTCGGCCCCAGCAGGCCGTAGCATTCGCCGGCCTGCACGTGGAAGGACAGGTCGTTGACGACGAGCTTGCCGCCATAGCGTTTTTCGACGTTCCGGAAATCGATCGGTGCAACGGACATGGGCAGGTTGTCGTTGTAAGCGTGCGCGAACGCGTTTCGCTGTCGGCCGGATGTGCTTGTCGGCATGCGAACGGATCGGGAGAATGCGTGTCACATGGGCATGACCGAAGCGAGCGCGCGCCGATGGCACGGACGGGCCATTCTAGTGCATCGGCTGCGTCTCTTCAGGGCACGCCCGCGCGGCGCGGTGCATGGGTGCACTGATCGTGCACCGCATCATCGCCGACGCGCCCCGCGTGGCGAATCAGCGTTTTCCATCCCTTGCGTCCGGAATTGCGGCGCACCATGATGAATGCATCAAGCACGTAGTCGCGATAGGGAGGTCTCATGGCTAGCTACAACAAGATTCTGCTGTGCTACGACGGCACGCTCGAAGGGCGCAAGGCCTTGCGTTGCGGCGCGAATCTCGCGCTGGATCTGAAGGCGGAAACGCATTTGCTGTCGGTCGTCGACATGCGCTCGAGCATTGCACAAAGCGCGGGCCTGCTGACTGACGTTGCGTGCGGCCGCTTCGAGGAAACCGCGCGCGAGATCCTGCAGGAAGGCGTGGACTGGCTGCGTGAGCGCGGCGTCCAGGCGGAAGGCCATTTCGCGTTCGGCTATCCGATCGACGAAATCGCGAATCTCGCGACGGAATTGAAGGCCGATCTCGTGGTCGTCGGGCACCGATGCCGCAGCGGGTTGTCGAGATGGTGGATGGGCTCCGGCAACACGCAACTGCTCGATCGCGTGAGCTGCAGCATTCTGGTCGCGTGTTCGTCGGCGGAAGAGCAAAAGGCCGAGATCGCACGCGAACGCGAAGCCGCCACCACGAACGGCAAGTGATGCGGTGATGGCGTGGCCCGCTGGTTGGCCCGGGCGGTCACGCCGGCGGTTGCGCGCGATGCCGCGTCAGCGGCATCTGCGTCGATCGTGACCGGCTATGCGTGGAGGTTGATCGCGGACAGCTTCCACGAAAACAGGCCGAAGCGGTGGAAGATCGCCGCATAGCGCGTGCCGTCGGCGCTGCGCTGGTAGGTCACGACGAATTCATCGAGATTTCGGTAGCCGGCACTCGTTTGCCGCGGATGGCCCGCATCGCTCGCGCTGGCCGGCGCGGGTGCAGCCGAGGCAGCGGTGTTGCTGCCGGGGACGGGCACACTGGCGGAATTAGCCAAATTAGCCGGCGGCGCAGCCGGTGCGTTGCCGGGCGCACTGCCTGACGGCGGGCCCGACCACTCGGGCGGCCGTTCCCCCGGATTGCCGCGCGGCGGTATCCCGCTCATCAACGCGGCGACGCCCTCCGGTGTCGCATACGCATCGACGAGCGGGCCGATCAATGCCGATCCGATCAGCGCGCCGAGCACCGCGAACGGATTGTCCTTCTTCACTGCGTCGATCCGGCGCATCAACTCTTCCGTGACCTGCTGCTTCAGGCTGATGCGCAGCGACGGAAAATCGACATACTCACTGACCGCTTGCCCATCGCGCGCATCGATCGCCGATTTCAGGCGACCGAGCGCGACGTACGGCGACGCATATGCGTAGCCGATCGCCGCCAGGACGGCGACGGCCAGCACGACGATCAGCAGTGGCTTGAGCCGCCAGGCGCGGCCCGAAGATCCAGTCACGATGCCTCCGGTGCGGACAGGTTCCGCAATCAGAGACTGCCTTGCGAGGCCGATCGTTCCTCGTCGATGCAGCGATCGATCATCCGGCACACCGCATCGATCGTCCCGACCATGATCAGGCGCGACCGGCCGTGATAGACGCGCACGGGCGCACGGCGCGCCGGTTCCGCGTGATTCAGGCCGGCATTCAGCGATACCCGCGCGAATGCGGGAAGCGCGGATGGCAGCAGCGACGCCTGCCGTTCGACTGCGACTTCTTGGCTCACGGGCGCCGCGGCGGACAGCGGCGCGCAGGGCGTGCGGCCGCGCAGGTGACGCAGGCGACCGAATTGACGGAAAGGCAGCAGGCGGGCAAGGCGTTCCATGATGTTCTCCTCAGCGAGACCGATTGTCAGAGTTCGCCCGAGCGGATCAGCCCGACGGCGATGCCTTCCAGCGCGAATTCCGCGCTGCCGGCCTTGACGAAGATGTTTTCGTAATCCGGGTTCTCAGCGATCAGCTCGAGGCCGCCAGGCCGGCGCATCAGGCGCTTGACGGTGACGTCGTCGCCGAGCCGCGCGACGATGATCTGGCCGTCCTTCGCTTCCGTGCGCTTCTGCACGGCGAGGAGGTCGCCGTCGAGAATGCCGGCGTCGCGCATCGACAGCCCGCGCACCTTCAGCAGGTAGTCGGGCTTGCTGGAGAACAGTGCGGGATCGCACGCGTAATGCTGCGAGATGTGTTCCTGCGCGAGGATCGGGCTACCGGCGGCGACACGGCCGACGAGCGGCAACGACAGCTGCATCAGGCCGGCGTGCGGCAGCGTGAACTGGTGCGGAGCGTCGTCGATGCCGAGCAGGCGGATGCCGCGCGACGCGCCGGCGGCCAGCTCGATCACGCCCTTGCGCGCCAGCGCACGGAGGTGTTCCTCGGCCGCGTTCGGCGAGCTGAAGCCCAGTTCGGCCGCGATCTCGGCGCGCGTGGGCGGGAATCCGGAGCGCTCGATCGCGCGGCGGATCAACTCGAACACTTGCTGCTGACGGGCGGTGAGTTTGGTCATGGCTGAACTGTATGGATAGACAGTGAGCTGTATTTTTATACAGTACTTCGCGAATTTCAAGTGTTACTTGAGGTTCGACGCGATCGCGCCGGTTCCGGCGCGATTTCGCGACGTCCGGACGCCGGTTCATCTGCCGCAACCGTCCATCCCGTCTGCGTTAGCACTTTTGAGTATTAAAAAATGAAGAACGATTATTTTTAATCATGTAACCCGTTCGTTAGACTGGCCCCACATCGCAATACCGACAACACTGGAGAACCAAGGATGGCGAAGCGCAATACGGGGCTGGTGGGCGGAGTGGGCCGCCTGATCGCAACACTCGCGCTGGGCGCGGCGGCGGCGCTGGGCGTCGCGAGCCATGCCCAGGCCGATACGACGTTCCTGAACGTGTCGTACGACCCGACGCGCGAGCTGTATCAAGACTTCAACCAGGCGTTCGGCAAGGCGTGGAAGGCGAAGACGGGCGAGACGGTCAACTTCAAGCAGTCGCACGGCGGCTCGGGCGCGCAGGCGCGCTCGGTGCTCGACGGCCTGCAGGCCGACGTGGTCACGCTGGCGCTCGCGTACGACATCGATGCGCTCGCGAACAAGGGCCTCGTCAACAAGGACTGGCAGAAGCGCCTGCCCGACAACGCATCGCCGTACACGTCGACGATCGTGTTCCTCGTGCGCAAGGGCAATCCGAAAGGGATCAAGGACTGGGACGACCTGACCAGGCCGGGCATCTCGATCGTCACGCCGAACCCGAAGACGTCGGGCGGCGCGCGCTGGAACTACCTGGCCGCGTGGGCCTATGCGGTGCACAAGCCGGGCGCCAACGAGCAGAGCGCGAAGGAATTCGTGACGAAGCTCTACAAGAACGCGGGCGTGCTCGATTCGGGCGCGCGCGGCGCGACGACGAGCTTCGTGCAGCGCGGGATCGGCGACGTGCTGATCGCATGGGAGAACGAGGCGTTCCTGTCGATCAAGGAATTCGGTACCGACAAGTTCGAGATCGTCGTGCCGTCGGTGAGCATCCTGGCCGAGCCGCCCGTCGCGGTCGTCGACAAGGTGGTCGACAAGAAGGGCACGCGCAAGCTGGCCGAGGCCTACCTGAATTTCCTGTACAGCCCGCAGGGCCAGGAGATCGCGGCGCGCAACTACTACCGTCCGCGTTCGAAGAACGTGCCGGCGGACCTGACGAAGCAGTTTCCGAAGCTGAAGCTGTACACGGTCGACGACACGTTCGGCGGCTGGACGAATGCGCAGAAGACGCATTTCGCGGACGGCGGCGTGTTCGATTCGATCTACAAGCCGCAGTAACGCCGCGCAGCAACACCATAACGACAGCGGCGCGCCACGACAGCGCGCCGCATCCCCGACGGGCCGCCGGCGCGATTTTCCATGCCGGCGTTGGCGTCGGACCCGTGAGCAGCATCGACCCAGCAAGAGCATCCGATGACGACGTACACCTTTCGCAAGCCGAGCGCGCTGCCCGGTTTCGGCGTGACGCTCGGCATCACGGTGGCCTATTTGAGCCTCGTGGTGCTGATCCCGCTTGCCGCCACGTTCCTGAAGACCGCGACGCTGTCGTGGGACCAGTTCGTCACCGCCGTCGCGTCGCCGCGCGTACTCGCGTCGTACCGGCTGACGTTCTCCGCCGCGCTCGGCGGCGCGCTGATCAACGCCGCGTTCGGCTTCCTCGTCGCCTGGGTGCTGGTGCGCTACACGTTCCCGTTCAAGCGCCTCGTCGACGCGATCGTCGACCTGCCGTTCGCGCTGCCGACGTCGGTCGCGGGCATCTCGCTCGCGGCCGTCTACGCAACCAACGGCTGGGTCGGCCAGTATCTCGCGCCGTTCGGCATCAAGATCGCGTTCACGCCGGTCGGCGTGCTGGTGGCGCTGACCTTCATCGGGCTGCCGTTCGTCGTGCGCACCGTGCAGCCCGTGCTCGAGGATTTCGAGCGCGAGCAGGAAGAGGCTGCGGCGTGCCTCGGCGCATCGCGCTGGCTGACGTTCCGCCGCGTCGTGCTGCCGGCCGTGCTGCCGGCGCTGCTGACCGGCTTCGCGCTGTCGTTCGCGCGCGCGCTCGGTGAATACGGATCGGTGATCTTCATCGCCGGCAACGTGCCGATGAAATCCGAGATCACGTCGCTGCTGATCATCACGAAGCTCGAGCAGTACGACTACGCGGGCGCGACTGCGCTGGCGGTCGTGATGCTGGTGGTGTCGTTCCTGATGCTGCTGCTGATCAACACGCTGCAGTGGTATCTGCAACGACGCACGAGCAAGGGCGCCAGCGGCCCCGCGCCGGCCACCGTCACCGTAACCGCCGTCGCAGCAGGAGGCCAGCAATGAGCCAGGAGGCCACCGTCGTGCTGAAAACCCCGTCGCCGGCCGTGCGCGCCACGAAACGGCTCGATCCCGTCAGCGAGTCGCGCGTCGTGCGCTGGCTGCTCACGGGCATCGCGCTGGCGTTTCTCGCGTTCTTCCTCGTCGTGCCGCTCGCCGCGGTGTTCGTCGAGGCGCTGCGCAAGGGCGTCGGCTTCTATCTCGAATCGCTCGCCGATCCCGACGCGTGGTCGGCGATCAAGCTGACGCTGACCGTCGCGGTGATCGCGGTGCCGCTGAACCTCGTGTTCGGCGTGTGCGCGTCGTGGGCGATCGCGAAGTTCGAATTCCGCGGCAAGGCGTTGCTGACCACGCTGATCGACCTGCCGTTTTCCGTGTCGCCGGTGATCTCGGGCCTCGTCTACGTGCTGCTGTTCGGCGCACAGGGCTGGCTCGGGCCGTGGCTGCAGGACCACGACGTGCAGATCATCTTCGCGGTGCCCGGCATCGTGCTCGCGACGATCTTCGTCACGTTCCCGTTCGTCGCGCGCGAGCTGATCCCGTTGATGCAGGCGCAGGGCACCGACGAGGAAGAGGCCGCGCGCGTGCTGGGCGCGTCGGGCTGGCAGATCTTCCGGCGTGTGACGCTGCCGAACGTGCGGTGGGGCCTGCTGTACGGCGTGATCCTGTGCAACGCGCGCGCGATGGGCGAGTTCGGCGCGGTGTCGGTCGTATCCGGCCACATTCGCGGCGTGACCGACACGATGCCGCTGCACGTCGAGATCCTGTACAACGAATACAACTTCGCGGCGGCGTTCGCGGTGGCGTCCGTGCTGGCGCTGCTCGCGCTCGTCACGCTCGCGCTGAAGCTGCTCGCCGAGCGTCATCTCGCCGCCGAACTGGCCGGCGCACGCGATGACGTTCCCGCTCATGCCGGCCCCGTCGCCGCCGTTCCGTCGAAATCGTAAAGAGGCAACCAGAATGGGTATCACCGTCCGTCACCTTCAGAAGCGCTTCGGCGATTTCACCGCCCTCGACAACGTGTCGCTCGACTTCCCGCCGGGCGAACTCGTCGCACTGCTCGGGCCGTCCGGCTGCGGCAAGACCACGCTGCTGCGCGTGATCGCGGGCCTCGAGCACGCGGACGCCGGCCAGGTCGTGCTGCAGGGGCTCGACGTCGCGTCGGTCGGCGCGCGCGATCGCCAGGTCGGCTTCGTGTTCCAGCATTACGCGCTGTTCCGCCACATGACGGTATTCGAGAACGTCGCGTTCGGGCTGCGCGTGAAGCCGCGCCGCGAGCGGCCGTCGGAAGCCGCGATCCGCGACAAGGTGCACGAACTGCTGCAGCTCGTGCAGCTCGACTGGCTCGCGCAGCGCTATCCGTCCGAGTTGTCGGGCGGCCAGCGCCAGCGGATCGCGCTGGCCCGCGCGCTCGCGGTCGAGCCCAAGGTGCTGCTACTCGACGAGCCGTTCGGCGCGCTCGACGCGAAGGTGCGCAAGGAGCTGCGTGGCTGGCTGCGGCGCCTGCACGACGACCTGCACATCTCGACGATCTTCGTCACGCACGACCAGGAGGAAGCGCTCGAAGTGGCCGACCGCATCGTCGTGCTGAACCGCGGTCACGTGGAGCAGGTCGGCAGCCCGCAGGACGTCTACGATCATCCGCAAAGCGCGTTCGTCTACGAATTCCTCGGCGCCGCGAACCGGCTGCCGGGCACGGTTGCCGAGCGCGGCTTCGTTGCCGCGGGCGCGGCTGCGCCGATCGCGGTCGACGCCGATTTCGCGGGCCCCGCGAACGCGTACGTGCGGCCGCACGACCTGCAGCTGTGGCCGGCAGGCGACGCGCATCGCGACGGTATCGCGGTGGACGTGCGTCGCGTGATCCCGCTCGGCGGCTCGGTGCGCGTCGAACTCGAGGCGCGCGCGGGCGGCGTGCTCGAGGCGGAACTCGATCGCGACGCGTGGCGTGCGCTCGCGCTGCAGGTCGGCGACGGCGCGACGGCCGTGCCGCGCGCGGTGCGCGTATTTCCCGCACACTGACGGCCGTACCCGGTAAAGAGAAGAGGGCGGATACCGCTCCGAATCGACATTCAAACAACGACAGCCCAAGAGGCATACCCATGAATTTTCAGCAATTGCGTTTCGTGCGCGAAGCCGTGCGTCAGAACATGAACCTGACGGAAGTCGCGAACGTGCTGTACACGTCGCAGTCGGGCGTGTCGAAGCAGATCAAGGATCTCGAGGATGAACTGGGCGTCGACATCTTCATCCGGCGCGGCAAGCGGCTCACGGGGCTCACGGAGCCCGGCAAGGCCGTGCACCAGCTGATCGAACGGATGCTGCTGGACGCCGAGAACCTGCGCCGCGTCGCGCGCCAGTTCGCCGACCAGGACAGCGGCCACCTCGTCGTCGCGACGACCCACACACAGGCGCGTTACGCGTTGCCGAAGGTGATCCGGCAGTTCACCGACGTGTTCCCGAAGGTGCATCTCGCGCTGCGCCAGGGCAGCCCGCAGCAGATCGCGCAGATGATCCTGAACGGCGAGGCCGATCTCGGCATCTCGACCGAGGCGCTGGACCGCTATCCGGACATCGTCACGTTCCCGTGCTATTCGTGGCACCACACGGTCGTCGTGCCGAAGGGCCATCCGCTCGTCGGCCGCGAGAACCTGACGCTCGAAGAAATCGCCGAATACCCGATCATCACGTACGACCAGGACTTCACGGGCCGCTCGCACATTGACCAGGCGTTCACGCAGGCCGGCGCCGTGCCCGACGTCGTGTTGACCGCGATCGATGCGGACGTGATCAAGACCTACGTGGAGCTCGGAATGGGGATCGGCGTCGTCGCGGCGATGGCCTTCGATCCGCTGCGCGACACGGGCCTCGTCGCGCTCGACACCCAGCATCTGTTCGAGGCGAGCACCACGCGAGTCGGGCTGCGCAAGGGCGCGTTCCTGCGTGCGTATGCGTATCGGCTGATCGAAATGTTCGCCCCGCACCTGAACGAAGCGGAAATCGCCGGGCTGCTGCGCGAAGCAGTCTGACGGCAGGACGTGGTTCCGGCGCGCGCGGCATGCGTGCGTCGGATGCATCGCATGAGCCAGGCGCGGGCACCGAGTCCTGCGCCGTCAAGGCGGGCCGGCTCGCAAATTGACCCAACGCAACGTCCTGCGACGACGCACTCCGAATAAACCCTTAAATATTGATCAGACGGGTTGCGCGTCGAACCGAAACGGTACAGCATAGCTTGCACTTCGCCGGCGTCCCGCCGGCGGTGGCGCGTCGAAGACAGCACGCGCCAGGCAGTCGGCCGTCTGCCCCGCTTCCATTCCTTGGTACCGACAAGCAGCATCGATGGCCAATGCCCGGGGAGTGTGGCGCAAACGTTTGCTCGCATTAAAACAACACTCAAATAACAATCCGGCCCGTGGGGCCGGTCGCCAGGAGATGTGTATGAATGTCCGCTTTCGCCGTCGCTTCCTGACCGCCGCGCTTGCCGCCGTCGCGGTCGCCGCCGCCCCGGCCGTCCATGCGCAACCGGCCGGCAAGCCGAAGGTCGCGCTCGTGATGAAGTCGCTCGCCAACGAGTTCTTCCTGACGATGGAAACCGGCGCGAAGGAATACCAGAAGCACAACGCCGGCCAGTTCGACCTGATCACGAACGGCATCAAGGACGAGACCGACACCGCGAACCAGATCCGCATCGTTGAGCAGATGATCGTGTCGAAGGTCGATGCGATCGTGCTCGCGCCGGCCGATTCGAAGGCGCTCGTGCCGGTGGTGAAGAAGGCGGTCGACGCAGGCATCACGGTCGTGAACATCGACAACCGGCTCGACCCGGACGTGCTGAAGTCGAAGAACCTGAACGTGCCGTTCGTCGGCCCCGACAACCGCAAGGGCGCGCGCAAGATCGGCGACTACCTCGCGAAGCGGCTGAAGGCGGGCGACCAGGTCGGCATCATCGAAGGCGTGTCGACGACGACCAATGCGCAGCAGCGCACGGCCGGCTTCCAGGACGCGATGAAGGCGGGCGGGATGAAGGTCGTGTCGGTGCAGTCGGGCGAATGGGAGATCGACAAGGGCAATGCGGTCGCGTCCGCGATGCTCAACGAATACCCGAACCTGCGGGCGCTGCTGTGCGGCAACGACAACATGGCGATCGGCGCCGTGTCGGCCGTGCGTGCGGCGGGCAAGCAGGGCAAGGTGTTCGTGGTCGGCTACGACAACATCAATGCGATCAAGCCGATGCTGAAGGACGGCCGCGTGCTCGCGACCGCCGATCAATACGCGGCGAAGCAGGCGGTGTTCGGCATCGATACGGCGCTCAAGGCGATCGCCGAGCATCGTAAGCAGGCCGACATGTCCGGCGTGGTCGAGACGCCGGTGGATCTCGTCACGAAGTAACGCTGCCCCGATGACGGTTGCCGGTCCTCAAGAATCCGGCCCGGCGGCCGTTATACGGAGCGAGCGCGATCACGGCCACTGCATGCACATGCACTTGTGAGCGTCATACCCGCGCGCCGCGTGCGCGCGGCCGCAATCAGGATCGCGATGGAACCGACCTTCCAACCCTCCCGTTCAGCCGTCCCCGTGCTGTCCGTCTCGGGCATCGGCAAGACTTACGCCGAACCCGTGCTCGCCGACGTCTCGCTGACGCTCGCGCCGGGTGAAGCGCTCGCGCTGACGGGCGAGAACGGCGCCGGCAAGAGCACGCTGTCGAAGATCATTGGCGGGCTCGTCGATCCGACGACCGGCACGATGCAACTCGGCGGCCGGTCCTATGCGCCGGCGAGCCGCACGCAGGCCGAGGCGCTCGGCGTGCGCATGGTGATGCAGGAGCTGAACCTGCTGCCGACGCTGACGGTCGCCGAAAACCTGTTCCTGAACCGGCTGCCGCGGCGCTTTGGCATCATCGATCGCGCGCGGTTGCGCGACGACGCGCGGGCCGCGATGGCGCAGGTCGGACTCGACGCGGTCGATCCCGAGACGCCGGTCGGCGCGCTCGGCATCGGCCACCAGCAGATGGTCGAGATCGCACGCAACCTGATCGGCGACTGCCGCGTGCTGATCCTCGACGAGCCGACCGCGATGCTGACCGCGCGCGAGGTCGAGCTGCTGTTCGAGCAGATCGACCGGCTGAAGGCGCGCGGCGTGGCGATCGTCTATATCTCGCACCGGCTCGAGGAGCTCGCGCGCGTGGCCGAGCGCGTCGCGGTGCTGCGCGACGGCCGGCTCGTGCACGTGGGCGACATGGCTGCGATCACGTCCGACGGGCTCGTCACGCTGATGGTCGGGCGAGAGATCGGCGAGCATATCGATCTCGGTGCGCGCCGGATCGGCGCACCGCGGCTCGTCGTGTCGGGCATGACGCGCGGCACGGCCGTGCAGGACGTGTCGCTCGAAGTGCGCTCGGGCGAGATCTTCGGCATCTCGGGGCTGATCGGCGCGGGGCGCACCGAATTGCTGCGGCTGATCTACGGCGCGGATACCCCGGACGCCGGGATGATCGCGGTTGGCGATCCGCTGAAGCCCGCGCACATCGGCTCGCCCGTCGACGCGGTGAAGCACGGCATCGCGCTGATCACCGAGGACCGCAAGGGCGAAGGACTGCTGCTATCGCAGTCGGTCACGTCCAACGTGTCGCTCGGCCAGCTCGACCGGCTGGCGCGGGGCGGCATCGTCGATACGGCGCGGGAGACGGCGCTGGCCGAGCAGCAGATCGACGCGCTGCGAATCCGCACGCACGGCGCCGCGCAGGCGGTCGGCGAACTGTCGGGCGGCAACCAGCAGAAGGTCGTGATCGGCCGCTGGCTCGCGCGAGACATGGGCGTACTGTTGTTCGACGAGCCGACGCGCGGGATCGACGTCGGCGCCAAGTTCGAGATCTACACGCTGATGGGCGCGCTCGCGCGCGAGGGCCGTGCGCTCGTGGTCGTATCGAGCGACCTGCGCGAGCTGATGCTGATCTGCGACCGGATCGGCGTGATGTCGGCCGGCCGCATGACCGCCGTGTTCGAACGCGGCAACTGGACCCAGGATGCGCTGCTGGCCGCGGCGTTCGCCGGCTTCGGCCGCGAAGCGCTGCCGGACGGCGCGCGGCATCCGGATGCGGGAGCGGCGCCGCGCGCGGCTTCCGGCACTTCGACGACAGGACGACAGCAATGACCCAGCCCCCCGTATCCCAGAGGGACGCAGGCGCGCAACAGAGCGTGACGGGGCGCCGCGCGCGCACGCTGTCCGGCACGCGTCTGGGCGTGTCGAACTATCTCGGGCTCGCCGGCGCGCTCGCCGCGATGATCGCGCTGTTCTCGACGCTGAGCTCGCATTTCCTGACCTACGATACATTCAGCACGATCGCGAACCAGATCCCCGATCTCGTCGTGATGTCGGTCGGGATGACCTTCGTGCTGATCATCGCCGGGATCGACCTGTCGGTCGGCTCGGTGCTCGCGCTGGCCGCGTCGATGGTCAGCGTGGCCGCGCTGAAATGGCAGTGGGGGCCGCTGCCCGCCGCGCTGATCGGGATCGCGGTCGCGACGGTTACCGGCTCGCTGACGGGCGCGATCACGGTCGGCTGGCGGATTCCGTCGTTCATCGTGTCGCTCGGCGTGCTGGAGGCGGCACGCGGTGTCGCGTACCAGCTGACGAATTCGCGCACGGCCTACATCGGCGACGCGTTCGATTTCCTGTCGAACCCGATCGCGCTCGGCATCTCGCCGGCGTTCCTGATCGCCGTCGCGGTGATGATCGCGGCACAGTTCGTGCTGACGCGCACCGTGTTCGGGCGCTATCTCGTCGGGATCGGCACGAACGAGGAGGCCGTGCGGCTTGCCGGGGTTAACCCGCGGCCGTATAAAATCCTGGTATTCGCGTTGATGGGCGCGCTCGCGGGGCTCGCGTCGCTGTTCCAGATTTCGCGGCTCGAGGCGGCCGACCCGAACGCGGGCGTGGGCCTCGAGCTGCAGGTGATCGCGGCCGTCGTGATCGGCGGCACGAGCCTGATGGGCGGGCGCGGCTCGGTGATCAGCACGTTCTTCGGCGTGTTGATCATCTCCGTGCTGGCCGCCGGGCTTGCGCAGATCGGCGCAAACGAGCCGACCAAACGGATCATCACCGGGGCGGTGATCGTGGTGGCGGTCGTGCTCGATACGTATCGCAGCCGGCGCGCGCGCGCGCGGTAAAACTACACAGAAGCAGACCAGAGAGAAACGGGAAATGGCGACGATCAAGGATGTGGCGGCGATGGCGGGTGTGTCGTTTACGACCGTCTCGCACGTGGTGAACAATTCGCGGCCGGTGTCCGCGGATGTGCGTGCGAAGGTCGAGGGCGCAATCCGCGAGCTGCACTACGTGCCGTCGGCCGTAGCGCGCTCGCTGAAGGCGCGCTCGACGGCGACCATCGGCCTCGTCGTGCCGAACAGCACGAATCCGTACTTCGCGGAGCTTGCGCGCGGCATCGAGGACCAGTGCGCGGCCAATGGCTATTGCGTGTTTTTCTGCAATTCGGACGACGATCCGGTGAAACAGCGCAACTACGTGCGCGTGCTGCAGGAAAAGCGCATCGACGGGCTGATCGTCGCGTCGGCCGGCGAGGACGCGGTGCTCGCGCAGACGCTCGCGGACGCGCATGCGCCGCTCGTCGTCGTCGATCGCAATATCGAGGGGCTCGCGGCCGACCTGGTGCAGATCGACCATGAACGCGGCGCCTACCTCGCGACGCGTCACCTGCTCGAACTCGGGCATGCGAAGATCGGCTGCATCACCGGGCCGACCGACACGGCCGTCAGCGCGATGCGCGTGCACGGCTTCATCCGCGCGATGGCCGAGCGCGGGATCGACATCGTGCCGGGCGCGATCGCGGAAAGCGACTTCTCGTGCCTCGGCGGCTATCACGCGGCGTCGCGGCTGTTCGAGTCGGTGCACCCCAGCGCGATTTTCGCGGGCAACGACCTGATGGGTGTCGGCGCGTTGCGCGCCGCGGCCGAGCGCGCGATACGCGTGCCGGACGACTGCTCGATCATCGGCTTCGACGACATCGAATTCTCCCGTTACACGTATCCGGCGCTGTCGACGGTCGGACAGTCGGTGCGCGCGCTCGGCGAAATGGCCGCGCAGACGCTCATCGAGCGGATCGGCGGCGGGTCGACGGCCGCACCGAGCCGTCGCCGCGTCGTGTCGCCGCGCCTCGTGCTGCGCGAATCGACGGCGGTCTACCGCGAGCCGGCTGTGCCCGGCGATCGCGCGTGACGGCGCCCGCAGCGGGCGCCGGCCGCGTGACGGTGGTCGGCAGCCTCAACATGGATCTCGTGGTGCGCGCGCCGCGGCTGCCGCTGCCGGGCGAAACGCTCGCCGGCCATGCGTACGCGCAGGCGGCGGGCGGCAAGGGCGGCAACCAGGCCATCGCGGCCGCGCGGCTCGGCGCGCAGGTCGCGATGATCGGCTGCGTCGGCGCGGATGCGCACGGCGCGGCGCTGCGAGCCGGCCTTGAAGCGGAGGGCATCGACTGTGCGCGGCTCGCGACGAGCGCGACGGCGTCGACGGGCGTCGCGCTGATCGTCGTCGACGACGCGAGCCAGAACACGATCGTGATCGTCGCGGGCGCCAACGGCGACGTCACGACCGACACGGTGGCACGGCACGACGCCGCGCTGGCCGCGACCGACGTGCTGATCTGCCAGCTCGAGACGCCGCCGGACGCCGTGTTCGCGGCGCTGTCGGCCGGGCGACGGC
The DNA here is from genome assembly GCF_000292915.1 of Burkholderia cepacia GG4. Classification (NCBI taxonomy): domain Bacteria; kingdom Pseudomonadati; phylum Pseudomonadota; class Betaproteobacteria; order Burkholderiales; family Burkholderiaceae; genus Burkholderia; species Burkholderia cepacia. The sequence continues at coordinate 1,977,504 of NC_018513.1, read as the reverse complement.
ACGGCCGCACGGTCGTGCTCAATCCGGCGCCGGCCGTCGCGCCGCTGCCGGACGGCTGGCTGCCGCTCGTCGATTACCTGATCCCGAACGAAGTCGAGGCGGCCGCGCTGACCGGCCTGCCGGTGCGTGATCCAGCCGATGCCGAAACCGCCGCGCGCGCGCTGCAGGCGGCCGGGGCGCGCAATGTGCTGATCACGCTCGGCGCGCGCGGCGTGCTCGCGCTGACGGCCGACGGCGCGGCGCGCCACTATCCGGCGCCGGTCGTGCCGGCCGTCGACACGACGGCGGCCGGCGATACCTTCATCGGCGGCTTTGCCGCGCGGCTTGCGGCCGGCGCGGACGTCGACACGGCGATTCGCTTCGCGCAACGCGCGGCGGCACTGTCGGTGACGCGCGCAGGCGCGCAGCCGTCGATTCCCACGCTCGCCGAACTGGCCGATTAGGGCTGGATCGCGCATCGCGGCCGGCGCCCGCGGCAGCAGGCGGCCGGCCATCCCTTCCCGATCGGCCCGAACCCGACAAACGCTCGGTCATTGCATGGCACGGGCCGCGATGTTTCGCGCCCATTATTTATCCATCTGTAATAAACGGATGGATTGAACCGAAAATTGACGTCATTACCATCAAGTTGTGCGGCGTGCGGTCGTAAATGCATCGGGGCGAAACACTGTTTCGAAAAACGGGCCCGGCCCGTCCATGACGACGCAACACAGGAAGGATGATGGTGATCGGAAACCTGACGATACGTGCGCGCATCGGTTTGACGATGGCGTTTCTCGCGGTGCTGCTGGGTGTGATCGGCGTGCTCGGCCTGTACGGGATGACGCGCTCGAACGAGGCGACGCGCGATATTTTCACGAACCAGATGCCGAGCGCGGTCGATGTGGCGGTTGCGGAAATGTATGCGGCGCGCGAGCGCCTCGCGCTCGATCGGGCCGCGCTGCTGGCCGGCACGCCCGACTCCGCCGCCGCGGTCGAGCGTAGCCGCGCGATGCGCACGCAGTCCGACGCGTGGTGGCAAAAGTACCTTGCGCTGCCGCGCGGCGCGGAGGAAGACCGGCTCGCGCAGGACGTCGCCGCAAGGCGGCAGGCGCTGCAGCGCAGTTGCGACGCGTTCGGCGGCATCGTCGCGTCTGGCGATCACGACCGGATCGGCGATGGCGCGAAGCAACTGCAGGTGCTGTACAACGACCTCGCGACGGCGAGCGAGGCGCTGCGCAATTTCCAGTTCAGCGACGCGCAAACGAGCTTCGATCATGCGGAATCGGTGTACGAAACGCTGCGGGTGCTGTCGATCGTCGTGCTGGCGGCCGGTTTCGTCGCCGCGCTGCTGTCGTGGCTGACGCTGAGCCGTGCGATCGGCCGTCCGCTCGCGGACGCGCTCGCCCATTTCGACGCGATCGCCGCGGGCGACCTGCGCCGCTCGATCGTCGTGCATCGGCGCGACGAAATGGGCCAGCTTCTCGACGGTCTCGCGAAGATGCAGCGCGGGCTGGTCGACACGGTGCGCGCCGTGCGCGGCGGCAGCGAGTCGATCGCGACCGCGGCCCGGCAGATCGCCGCCGGCAACATCGACCTGTCGTCGCGTACGGAAGAGCAGGCGTCCGCGCTGCAGGAGACCGCCTCGAGCATGGAACAACTGACCGGCACCGTGAAGCAGAACGCGGACAATGCGCGGCAGGCAAGCTCGCTGGCCGCGAACGCGTCGGAGATTGCAAACAAGGGCAATACGGTGGTCGGCCAGGTGGTCGGCACGATGGGCGAGATCAACGACAGCTCCGCGAAGATCGCGGACATCATCGCGATCATCGAAGGAATCGCGTTCCAGACCAACATTCTCGCGCTGAATGCGGCCGTCGAAGCCGCGCGAGCCGGCGAGGAAGGGCGCGGCTTCGCGGTCGTCGCGGGCGAGGTGCGCAGCCTCGCGCAGCGTTCGTCAAGCGCGGCCAAGGAGATCAAGGCGCTGATCGACGCGTCGGTGCAGCGCATCCGGACGGGTTCGACGCTGGTCCACGAAGCCGGTCGCACGATGAGCGACGTGATCGGTGCGGTGCAGCGCGTCACGGACATCATGGGCGAAATCGCGGCGGCGTCCGAGGAGCAGAGCGGCGGGATCGACCAGGTCGCGCGCGCGGTCGCGCAGATGGACGAGGTCACGCAGCAGAACGCGGCGCTCGTCGAGGAGGCGGCCGCCGCCGCGCAATCGCTCGACGAACAGGCCGCACGCCTGCGCGAAACGGCGTCGGTGTTCCGGATCGACGACGAAGCCGCACGGCCGGTGGCCGCCGCAGGCACGGTGCGTCACACGCCGCGCGCGGTGCCCGCGCCGGCCGCGGCGAGCGACGATCGCGACGCACCGCCGACGCGCGTGGCGACGGCGGCACCGGCGCGCAGGCCGGCGGCCGCATCGGCTGCGCCCGCAGCGGCAGCGGTTGCCGCGACTGCCGGCGGCGACGACTGGGAGACCTTCTGATTCGCGCGCGCCGCGCATCTATCCCCATTTGGTGACCACGACGCCCGCGACATGCGGGCGTCGTTGTTTCGGTGACGATGGAATGTGACAGCGCGCGTGAACGTTTGCAGGTCGCCGCGCGTCGCAGTGTCCGCTGCCGCGCTACGGGTATCTCCGGAAGGATGCGAAAAAAATTTGTAACGGCGCACGTCACGTGTCGTCGTAAACGACTGCTCGAACGTATAGGGATGAAGGGGAGAGTGGAGAGCGAAGCGACGACGACGGAGGTGTCCAACGCACGAGACGTTCCGATGCTCGACGAGATGCTGCGGATGCAGTTTCTGCGACTCGGGACACCGATTGTAAAGCGTCGAAATGTGTTGTCCAAGCGGTGTTGTCGAGAATGACGAACTTCATACGAAGAGTTCGTGAAAAAAAATAAGAAAGGGTTTAGGATGAATTCGAACGCGCTTGCTTCTGCGCAGTCATACGAAGGCAAGCACGTCTTCAGACTCAGGCGAGGGAGGTAGCATGGATATTTACAGCAGCTTCGCGAACCGCTTCGAAAAAACGCGAGAGGAAGAGTTCTCGCTGGAGGAGTACCTCGCGCTCTGCAAGAACGATCCGTCAGCGTATGCCACGGCAGGCGAACGCATGCTGGCTGCAATCGGGGAACCCGAACAAATCGATACCCGCATCGACCCGCGCCTGTCGCGGATCTTCGCGAACAAGGTTATCAAGGTCTATCCCGCGTTCCGTGAGTTCTACGGAATGGAGGAGGTGATCGAGCAGGTGGTCGCGTACTTCCGCCACGCTGCGCAAGGGCTTGAAGAGAAGAAGCAAATCCTCTACCTGCTCGGCCCGGTGGGCGGCGGCAAGTCGTCGATCGCCGAGCGCCTGAAGCAACTGATGGAGCGCGTGCCGTTCTATTCGCTGAAGGGTTCGCCCGTCAACGAATCGCCGCTCGGGCTGTTCGACTACGACGAGGACGGCCCGATCCTCGAAGAGCAATACGGCATTCCGCGCCGCTACCTGAAGAGCATCCTGAGTCCGTGGGCCGTCAAGCGCCTGCACGAATACAACGGCGACATCCGCCAGTTCCGCGTGGTACGCCGCTTTCCGTCGATCCTGCGGCAGATCGGCATCGCCAAGACGGAACCGGGTGACGAGAACAACCAGGACATCTCGTCGCTCGTCGGCAAGGTCGATATTCGCAAGCTCGAGCAGTATGCGCAGGACGATGCCGATGCATACAGCTACTCGGGCGGCCTGTGCCTCGCGAACCAGGGCCTGCTCGAATTCGTCGAAATGTTCAAGGCGCCGATCAAGGTGCTGCACCCGCTGCTGACCGCGACGCAGGAAGGCAACTTCAAGGGTACCGAAGGTTTCGGCGCGATTCCGTTCGACGGGGTTATCCTCGCGCACTCGAACGAGTCCGAGTGGAAGGCGTTCCGCAACAACCGCAACAACGAGGCGCTGCTCGACCGGATCTTCGTCGTGAAGGTGCCGTACTGCCTGCGCGTGTCGGAAGAGTCGAAGATCTACGAGAAGCTGATCCGCAATTCGTCGCTGGCCGAAGCCGTGTGCGCGCCGGGCACGCTGAAGATGATGTCCCAGTTCTCGGTGCTGTCGCGCCTGCACGAGCCGGAGAACTCGAGCCTGTTCTCGAAGATGCAGGTGTATGACGGCGAAAACCTGAAGGACACCGATCCGAAGGCGAAGTCGTATCAGGAGTATCGCGACTACGCGGGCGTGGACGAAGGGATGACGGGCGTGTCGACACGCTTCGCGTTCAAGATCCTGTCGCGCGTGTTCAACTTCGATTCGAGCGAGGTCGCGGCCAACCCCGTGCATCTGATGTACGTGCTCGAACAGCAGATCGAACGCGAGCAGTTCCCGCCGGAGACCGAACAGAAGTACCTGTCGTTCGTGAAGGACGTGCTCGCGTCGCGCTACGCCGAGTTCATCGGCAAGGAGATCCAGACGGCCTACCTCGAGTCGTATTCGGAGTACGGGCAGAACATCTTCGACCGCTACGTCACGTATGCGGATTTCTGGATCCAGGATCAGGAATTCCGCGATCACGACACGGGCGAGAGCTTCGACCGCGCCGCGCTGAACGCGGAGCTGGAGAAGATCGAGAAGCCGGCCGGGATCAGCAATCCGAAGGATTACCGCAACGAAATCGTGAACTTCGTGTTGCGAGCGCGGGCGGCCAACGCCGGCAAGAACCCGGTCTGGACGAGCTACGAGAAGTTGCGCGTCGTGATCGAGAAGAAGATGTTCTCGAATACCGAGGAACTGTTGCCGGTCATTTCGTTCAACGCGAAGGGATCGGCGGAGGAGCAGCGCAAGCATGAGGACTTTGTGAACCGGATGGTCGCGAAGGGCTATACGCCGAAGCAGGTGAGGCTGCTTTGCGACTGGTACCTGCGCGTGCGCAAGTCGTCATGACGCGCGCGGTACCGCGCCCGTGCGGTTCGTCCGCGCGGGCGCCTTCAGAGGCGCCGCCCGCATGACGGCAGACGGCATGCGCGGCGAGTGCCCCGGCAGATCGACTTTCGAGCGGGAGACCGGGAGTGCTTCATCAAATCATCGACCGCAGGCTGGCCGGCAAGAACAAGAGCATCGCCAACCGCGAACGCTTTCTGCGTCGCGTCAAGAACTACATTCGTCGTGCCGTGTCCGACGCGGTGCGCGACCGTAGCATCAAGGATATCCAGAGCACGCAAAGCATCACGATCCCCCGCAAGGACATCGCGGAGCCGAATTTCCGGCACGGGCCGGGCGGGCGTCGTGAATACGTGCACCCGGGCAACGAGGACTACGTGCGCGGCGACAAGATTCCGCGTCCGCAGGGCGGATCGGGCGGCGGCGGCAGTCAGGCGAGCAACGAGGGCGAAGGGCAGGACGACTTCGTGTTCGAGCTGTCCCGCGACGAATTCATGCAGTACTTCTTCGACGATCTCGAACTGCCGCGCCTCGTGAAGACGCACCTGCTCACGGTGCCGAGCTGGAAGAACGTGCGCGCGGGCTGGTCGGCGGAAGGCACGCCGAACAACATCGACGTCGTCCGTTCGCTGCGCAGCGCGCTCGGCCGGCGCATCGCGCTCGGCTCGCCGCTCGTCAACGAACTGCGCGAGCTCGAGGCCCGGCTCGAGGCAATGAAGAGCGATCCGGAAGACCGTCGCGCGGAAATCGCGACGCTCGAGGCCGAGATCCATCACCTGAAGGGGCGCATCTGGCGGATTCCGTTCATCGATCCGTTCGATTTGCGCTACATCAACCGCGTGAAGCAGCCGCAGCCGTCGAGCCAGGCCGTGATGTTCTGCCTGATGGACGTGTCGGGTTCGATGGACGAGCAGCGCAAGGATCTCGCGAAACGCTTCTTCATCCTCTTGTACCTGTTCCTCAAGCGCAACTACGAGCGCATCGAGGTCGTGTTCATCCGCCACCATACGCGCGCCGAGGAAGTCGACGAGGACACCTTCTTCCATTCGACCGAAAGCGGCGGCACGGTGGTATCGAGCGCGCTCGAGCTGATGCGCAAGGTGATGAACGAGCGCTACTCGCCGACCGAGTGGAACATCTACGGCGCGCAGGCGTCCGACGGCGACAACTGGACCGACGATTCGCCGAAGTGTCGCAAAATGCTGGAAGAGGATATCCTCACCAAGACGCGTTACTTCGCGTATATCCAGGTCGCACCGGAAGAGCAGAACCTGTGGCTGGAGTACGCGCAGCTCGCGTTGTCGCAACCGCATCTCGCGATGAAGAAAGTCGAATCGGCTGCCGACATTTACCCGGTGTTTCGCGAATTGTTCGAAAAGCAGGTGGAAATGTCATGACGACCCGCCATCTGCACAACGAGTCGCGCGGCTACGCGCCGCGCCCTTCCGGCGACGACACGGCCGGCCCTGCCGCATCGCAGCAAAGCGGTCGGGCCGAACCGCCGGCGCCGGCCGCCGACTTGCCCGGTGCCGGGCAAAAGGAAGCGCGTATGAACGTTGCCGAACGCAAGCCGCTGCCGTGCCCGTCCGACTGGACGTTCGAACTGCTCGAGGAATACGACACGCACATCTCGCAGGTCGCCGAGCAATACGAGCTCGACATCTATCCGATCCAGCTCGAACTAATCAGCGCCGAGCAGATGATGGATGCGTACGCGTCGGTCGGGATGCCGGTCAACTATCGCCACTGGTCGTTCGGCAAGCATTTCCTCGCGACCGAGAAGAGCTATCGCCGCGGTCAGATGGGCCTCGCGTACGAAATCGTCATCAACTCGAATCCGTGCATCGCGTATCTGATGGAAGAGAACACGATGACGATGCAGGCGCTCGTCATCGCGCACGCGGCGTACGGACACAACTCCTTCTTCAAGGGTAACTACCTGTTCCGGCTGTGGACCGACGCGCACGCGATCATCGACTATCTCGTGTATGCGAAGAACTACGTCGCCGAATGCGAGGAGCGCTACGGCCTCGATCGCGTCGAGGAACTGCTCGATTCGTGCCATGCGCTGATGAACTACGGCGTCGACCGCTACAAGCGGCCGCAGAAGCCGTCGCTGTCGAAGGAGGCCGCGCTGCGGCGCGAACGCGAGGCGTATCTGCAGTCGCAGGTGAATGAACTGTGGCGCACACTGCCGGGCAAGAAACCCGAGCTGATGGAGGAACAGGAAGGCCGCTATCCGCCGGAACCGCAGGAGAACCTGCTGTATTTCGCGGAGAAGAACGCGCCGCTGCTCGAGCCGTGGGAACGGGAAGTGATCCGCATCGTGCGCAAGATCGGCCAGTATTTCTATCCGCAGCGGCAGACGCAGGTGATGAACGAAGGCTGGGCGACGTTCTGGCACTACACGTTGCTGAATACGCTGTACAACCAGGGCAAGCTGGAAGACGGCTTCATGATGGAGTTCCTGCATTCGCACAGCAACGTGGTCTACCAGCCGCCCGTCACGAAGCCGTACTACAGCGGGATCAATCCGTATGCGCTCGGCTTCTCGATGATGAGCGACATCCGGCGGATCTGCGAAGCGCCGACGGAAGAGGACTACAAGTGGTTTCCCGAGATCGCGGGCACCCCGTGGCTGCCGGCGATGCACTACGCGATGCGCAACTTCAAGGACGAGAGCTTCATCGCGCAGTACCTGTCGCCGAACCTGATCCGCGAGATGCGGCTGTTCTCGGTGCTCGACGACGACATGCGCGATTCGCTCGAGGTGTCGGCGATTCACGACGAATCCGGCTACCAGTATGTCCGGCAGGCGCTGTCTCGGCAGTACGACATCCATCATCGCGAGCCGAACATCCAGGTGTGGGCGGTGAACACGCGCGGTGATCGCAGCCTCACGCTGCGCCACTTCATGACCGACAACCGCCATCTGTCGAACGACAGCGAGGAGGTGCTCAAACACATGGCGCGGCTCTGGCAGTTCGACGTGTTCCTCGAAAGCGTCGACGAGGCCGGTACCGTGCGCAAGCGCTACGAGTGCCGCTACGTGCCGCCGGCGGTGCGGGTTTGAGCATCGCCCGCAAATAGCTTGCATCGGACGCCAGCCTCGCGGCTGGCGTTTTCATATGACGAACGCGTGGCCGGAGAAAATTTTTCTACATCCGGACGAACCCGGAAAGCCTGTTACTTTACATTTCGCTAAAATCCCGTAGCGCCGTGCTCCGGAACCGGTGCCACGCGCGATCCCACGCGGCGGCCCCCCAGCCGTCTCGCCCAGAAAGCACTACAAGGAACAGACCAACCCATGGACGTCCAGACCGACCAAGCTGCGCTGTCCGCGCATGACACCCGGCGGCGCGTGTTCGCCATCGTCGGCGCCTCATCGGGCAACCTCGTCGAGTGGTTCGACTTCTACATCTACTCGTTCTGCGCGCTGTACTTCGCACCGGCGTTCTTCCCGAGCGGCAACACGACGACGCAGCTGCTGAACACGGCCGGTGTGTTCGCAGCCGGCTTCCTGATGCGTCCGATCGGCGGCTGGCTGTTCGGCCGCATCGCCGACCGTCACGGCCGCCGTGCGGCGATGATGATCTCGGTGCTGATGATGTGCGCCGGCTCGCTCGTGATCGCGGTGCTGCCGACCTATGCGCAGATCGGCGCGCTGGCGCCGGCGCTGCTGCTGGTCGCACGCCTGTTCCAGGGGTTGTCGGTGGGCGGCGAATACGGCACGAGCGCAACCTACATGAGCGAGGTCGCGCTGAAGGGGCGGCGCGGTTTCTTCGCGTCGTTCCAGTACGTGACGCTGATCGGCGGCCAGCTGTGTGCGCTGCTGGTGCTGGTGATCCTGCAGCAGGCGCTGTCGCACGACGAGCTGAAGGCGTGGGGCTGGCGCATTCCGTTCGTCTGCGGCGCGGCGGCCGCGCTGATCTCGCTGTACCTGCGCAAATCGCTCGACGAGACGTCGACGAGCGCATCGCGCGACAAGAAGGACGCCGGCACGATCCGCGGCGTGTGGCAGCACAAGGGCGCATTCTTCACGGTGGTCGGCTTCACGGCCGGCGGCTCGCTGATCTTCTACACGTTCACCACGTACATGCAGAAGTACCTGGTGAACACGGCGGGCATGAACGCGAAGACGGCCAGCAACGTGATGACCGTCGCGCTGCTCGTCTACATGCTGCTGCAGCCGGTGTTCGGCTCGCTGTCCGACAAGATCGGCCGCCGCACGTCGATGATCCTGTTCGGCACGTTCGCGGTGATCGGCACGGTGCCGCTGATGCATGCACTGAAGACCGTGACGAGCCCCGTGGCCGCGTTCGTGCTGATCACGATCGCGCTGGCGATCGTCAGCTTCTACACGTCGATCAGCGGCCTCATCAAGGCCGAGATGTTCCCGCCCGAAGTGCGCGCAATGGGCGTCGGCCTGTCGTATGCGGTTGCGAACGCGATCTTCGGCGGCTCGGCCGAGTACGTCGCGCTGTGGTTCAAGTCGATCGGCAGCGAGGAAACGTTCTACTGGTACGTGACCGTGCTGTGCGCGATCTCGCTGATCGTGTCGTGGCGGATGCGCGATCCGAGCAAGGAAGGGTATCTGCGTCACGAGCCGTGATCGCGGGTGCATTGCGCACCGGCATCATGAACGACGTCCCGCCTGCTGGCGGGACGTTTTTTTTCGTCCGCGATCACGCGGGCGGTGACGGCGCGCGGTCGGGTGCAGGTTCGGGCGCGCTCGACCGGCTGCCTTGTTCGACCAGCCATTCGAACATCCGCTCGACGATCGGCGAGCGCGACGGGCCTTCCATGCGCGACAGCCACCACGTGGTGCCGGGCAGCCGCGGGTAGTCGGCGAGCATGGTCAGCGTGCGCTCGTCGATGCCGGCTTGCACGACGAGCCGTGGCAGGCACGCGATGCCGCGCCCGCGCAGCACGGCGTCCAGCACGAGCCGCTGGTCGTCATAGATCGCGTTCATGCGGAAGTCCGACAGCCGTTCACGAAAGACCGTCGCCATGCGCTCGTCGGTCAGGCTCGCTTCAAGACAGATGAGCCCGGCATGCAGCGGGTGTTCGCCGCGCGGCACGCGTTCGAGCTGCTCCGCCAGCGGTGTCGCGCAAACCGTCACCCAGTCGTCGCGCATGAACGGGATGTCGAGCAGGCCCGGCTGCAACATCGGCCGGGTGCCGATCGTCATGTCGACGTCGATTTCATCGACATAGCGCGCCGTTTCGTCGGTCGAGAGCAACGGGCACAGGTCCGGCAGGAACGCTTGCAGTTGCTCCAGGCGCGGCTGCAGCCAGCCATGCAGCAACGGCGCGGGACACACGAGCACGACAAGCCCCGGATTCAGATAGGTCGCGATGCGATCGAGCCCGCCGTGCAGCGTCTCCATCGCGCGCTGCACGCTGCGCTGCAGGACTGCGCCGGCGATGGTCAGCTCGACGCCGCGACCGCACCGACGAAACAGCGGCTGGCCGAGCTGCGCTTCGAGCTGGTGGATCTGATGGCTGATCGCCGATTGCGACAGGTGCAGCTCGTCGGCCGCTCGCGAGAAATTGCCCAGCCGGGCGGCCGCTTCAAAACCGGTCAACAGCTTCAGGGACGGAACACGTCGCATCAAGGTATGAGCCAAATCAATCGATTTCGGCAATAAATATCAATATTCGTCAAGTCTAACCTGCCGCACAATCGGCCATCAATCACAACGGAGGCTGATCGATGGGTCGCTTTGATGCTCGCCAGCGCGGTTACCGGATGCCCGCCGAATGGGAATCCATGGACGCCACGTGGCTCGGCTGGCCGGTACTGGAGGGCCGCGAAGACCTGTGGGGCAACCATTACGCGCAGGTCTGCCGCGAATTCGCGCTGATCGCGCGGACGATCGCCCGCTATCAGCGCTGCGTCGTGGCCGTGCACCACAGTCAGGCGGAGCCCGCACGCGAACTGTTGGGCGCCCGTGTCGACGTTCTGCCGGTCGCAGCCGAGGACAACTGGCTGCGCGATTGCGGGCCGATCTTTCTCGTCAACGCGCAGCGCGGGCTCGGCGCGGCCGTGTTCCGGTTCAACTGCTGGGGCGAGAAGTACCAGCCGTACGACGGCTGCCAGCAGGCCGGGCAGGACATCGCGCGCGCGGCCGGTGCGGAGATCTTCAATTCGCACATGGTGCTGGAGGGCGGCTCGTTCTATGTCGACGGACAGGGCACGCTGGTCACCACCGAGAGCTGCCTGCTGCATCCCAATCGCAATCCGCACCTGAGCCGCGCGGAGATCGAGGCGGAGCTGCGGCGCATGCTGGGCGTCGAGAGGATCGTGTGGCTGCCGGGCAATCCCGATGAAGTGGAGACGAACGGGCACGTGGACGGCATCGCATCCTTCATCGCGCCCGGCCGGATGCTGTGCCAGACCGCGCTGCCGGAGCAGGGCGACTATTTCCACGTGATGCGCGAAAACCGTCGTGCACTGGAACTTGCAACCGATGCGGCAGGGCGTCGTTTCGAGTTGCTCGACCTGCCGTCGCCGATCGTCAGCGAACGCTTCGGCTCTGAGCGCTACTGCGATTGCTACGCGAACTACATCCTGGTGAACGGTGCGGTGATCGTGACCGCGTTCGGCGTCGAGCAGGATCAGGCTGCGCGCGACGTGTTCGCCCGGGCCTTCCCGCGGCGTAACGTGGAGATGCTGCCGATTCCGACGCTGTCGATCGGCGGCGGCAGCATCCATTGCTCGACGCAGCAGCAGCCGTCCGTCACCGCGGTCGCGCCGGTCGCGAACTGAGCGCGACCCCACGCGGTTTCCGATTCCATCCAGGAGCCATCGCAATGCCGTCCAAACACATCACCGTCGCCGCCGTCCAGATGGCGTCGGGCAGCTGGAATCTCGAAGACAACATGGCCACCGCGGAGCGTCTGATCCGCGCGGCCGCCGCGCAGGGTGCGAATCTCGTGCTGTGCCCGGAGCTGTTCGCGGTGCCGTACTTCTGCCTCGACCAGAACGCGCGTCATCTCGAGCTCGCGCAGCCGTTCGAGGGCAACGCGCAGATCGCCCGCTTCGCGGCACTGGCCGGCGAACTCGGCATCGTGCTGCCGATCGGCTTCTTCGAGCGCGCGGGCAACGCCGCGTACAACTCGATCGCCGTGGCGGATGCCGACGGGCACGTGCTCGGCGTCTACCGCAAGACGCATATCCCGGACGGGCCAGGCTATACGGAGAAGTTCTATTTCACGCCGGGCGACACCGGCTTCAAGGTGTGGGACACGCGGTTCGGCCGGATCGGCATCGGCATCTGCTGGGACCAGTGGTATCCGGAGACGGCGCGCTGTCTTGCACTGATGGGCGCCGAGATCCTGTGCTTTCCGACCATCATCGGTTCGGAGCCGTTCAGCAGCGCGTTCGATTCAGCCGGCCACTGGCAGCGCACGATGCAGGGCCACGCGGCGGCCAACATGGTGCCGGTGGTGGCGGCCAACCGGATCGGCCGAGAAACGGGTTTCGGTAACGGCAACCCGCAGCAGCAAGGGCTTACCGGCGTGTTCTACGGGTCGAGCTTCATCGCCGATCACACTGGCGAGAAGCAGGCCGAGGCGAACCGCACCGACGAAGCCGTGCTCGTGCATGCGTTCGACCTCGACGCGATCCGCGCCGAGCGGCAATCGTGGGGCTTTTTCCGCGATCGCCGCCCGGAGATGTATCGCACGTTGCTCACCAGCGACGGCGTGTCGTCCTGTTATCGATGAGGGAGCCGCGATGAAACGCAAAGGATGGCTGCGCGTCGCGGTGCCCGGCCTCGTGCTGTGCGTGCTGGCCGGCGCGGCCCGCGCCGACGAGGAGAAGGTGTTGAACCTGTACAACTGGAGCAATTACTTCGCGCCGGATACGGTGGCCGCGTTCGAGAAGGAAACCGGCATCAAGGTGCGCTACGACGCGTACGACAGCGACGAGACGCTGCAGTCGAAGCTGCTGACCGGCAACAGCGGCTACGACCTCGTGTGGCCGACCAACGACTTCATGGCCAAGCAGATCCAGGCCGGCGTCTATCGAAAGCTCGACAAGAGCCGGTTGCCGAACCTGAAGTATCTCGATCCGTCGCTGCTCACGCAGATGGCGCAATCCGATCCCGGCAACCAGTACGGCGTGCCGTACATGTGGGGCACCGTGGGCGTCGGCTACGACCGCGCCCGGGTGCGCGCGATTCTCGGCAAGGACATGCCGGCCGACAGCCTCGACCTGCTGTTCAACCCGGCGATCGCGGCGCGCGTCGCCGCGACGTGCGGACTGGGCCTGCAGGATTCCGCGAGCACGGTGCTGCCGCTGGCGCTGCGCTACATCGGCCGTGATCCGATGCATCCGTCCGCGCAGGATTACGCGGCCGCGCAGGCGATGCTGATGAGGGTCCGGCCGTTCATCCGCCAGTTCGTCGGTTCGTCTGACGCCAACGAGCTGATCGACGGCGAGCTGTGCGTGACGGTCGGCTTCTCCGGCGCGATCAACCTGGCCGCGCAGAAGGCGAAGGCACGCGATCCGAAGCGCGACATCGTGTACGACATCCCGCGCATCGGCAGCCTGATGTGGTTCGACGCGATGGTCATTCCGGCCTCCGCGAAGCACCCGGACAACGCGCATGCGTTCATCAACTACATCCTGCGGCCGGACGTGATCGCGAAGATCTCGAACTCGACGCGCTACGCAAATGCCAACCAGGGCGCGCTGAAGCTGATGGACCCGGCGCTGGTGCGTGACCCGGGCATCTATCCGGACGAGGCGACGCGGCGCACACTTTTCACGCCGATCGCCGAATCGCCGGCCGCGATGCGTCTTGAAGGACGGACCTGGCTGGGCTTCAAGACCGCGCGACCGTGACACGGCACACCATGAAGCACACCGAAGCAACCGGCAAGAGAAAAAGGAATGCCATGACGACACGACGTCAACTGTTGAAACGCGGTCTGTCCGTATCGGGCGCGGCGCTGGCCGCCAGCGCGCTGGGCGGGCTGCTCGGCCGCGCCGCGCACGCGCAGCAGCGCGCAACGTGGCTGATGCCGGACGAAGGTGCGCCGCACACGGCGACCTGGATGGCGTTCGGTCCGAGCGAGGACATCTGGGGCGCGCGCTTGCTGCCCGTGGTGCGCGAGAACCTCGCGGCGGTCGCGAAGGCGATCGCCGCGCACGAGCCGCTCAGGATGCTGGTGCGGGAGCAGGACTACGCGATCGCGTCGCGCCTTTGCGGCTCGGCGGTCGAGCTCGTTCAGCATCCGGTCGACGATCTGTGGATGCGCGATACGGGGCCCGTGTTCGTGAAGAATGCGTCAGGGGCGCTCGGCAGCGTGAGCTTCAACTTCAACGGCTGGGGCAACAAGCAGGAACACGACCAGGACGCGGAAGTCGCGCCGTTCGTCGCCGAGCGTGCCGGCGCGCGGCCGATCGACACGCGGCTGGTGCTGGAAGGCGGCGGGATCGAGGTCGACGGCGAGGGCACGGCGATCATCACGCGCAGCTGCGTGCTCAACCCGAACCGCAATCCGGGCGTCGGCCAGGCACAGTGCGAGGCGGAGTTGAGCCGCTTGCTCGGGCTGAAGAAGATCATCTGGTTGCCGGGCATCGCGGGCAAGGACATCACCGACGGGCATACCGACTTCTACGCGCGCTTCACGAGCCCGGGCGTCGTGGTGGCCGGGCTCGACCCGGATCCGTCTTCGTACGATCACGCAGTGACGCGGCAGCATCTCGAGATCCTGCGGAAATCCACCGACGCGAAGGGGCGCCCGTTGAAGGTCGTCGCGCTGCCGGGGCCGAAGAGCGTGCGTCCCAGGTACGAGAACGCCGAGTTCGCGGCCGGCTACATCAACTTCTACGTGTGCAATCGCGCGGTGATCGCGCCGCAATTCGGCGACAGCCGCGCCGACCGCAATACGCGCGACACGCTCGTCGACCTGTTTCCCGGTCGTGAAGTCATCCAGTTGAACATCGACGGCATTGCCGCGGGCGGCGGCGGCATCCACTGCACCACGCAACAGCAACCGGCCTGAGCGCGGCCGCGGGCCGGCTTTCGTGACCGGTCCGTACGCCGTCAGCATTCCCCAGTCTTTACGGACTACTGACAAAAAACGCGGAATCCGTCTCGCAGGACGGAGGCAGGCGCCTGCCCGCGCGCCGACCGCGCAATGGAGTTGAATACATGACGAACAAGAACCTCGACGCGCGCGCCGACAAGCGCGCGCCGCACCTGCAGGATACCGGCCGACGCGCATTCATCCGGGATTCGGCCGTCTGGCTCGGCATGCCGCTACTGGGCAGCCTGGCCGCGTGCGGCGGCGGAGACGGCGCGTCCGACGCGGCTGCCGCACCGCGCACGACGCCGTCGGCGCGGCAGGCCGTGTACCGGCTGCCGGCCGAAGACGCGCCGCACGCGTCGACCTACATGGCCTTCGCGGCCGGCGCGGACGGCATCTGGACACCCGTCACGCCACAAAGCACGGATGCCGGTATCGACCGTGTTCGGGCCGACCTGATGGACGTCGCGAAGGCGATCGGTGCAACCGAGCCGGTCGACATGCTGGTGCTGCCGGCCGATCTGGACGCGGCCCGCGGGCTGCTCGCGAGCGCGAGCGTCGCGAATTCCGACCTGCATGCGCGCTATGCGGCTCGCGCCGCAGGCACGGGCGGGATCAACCTCGTGCCGCTTGCCGACGGGTTCAACGATTTCTGGGTGCGCGATACGGGCTGCCTGTTTGTCAGGGACACGGCGAACGGCAATGCGCTGAATGCGGTCGGCTTCAATTTCAACGGCTGGGGCAACGCGAACACCGACGGCGTCGGCCTGAGCGCGGGGACCGCGGTCCCGCCGCAGCTCGTGGCGACGAGCAACCGGTCGAAGGCGGGCAGGTTCTTCCAGCCGTTCGGCCAGGACAGTTCGGTGGCGGGCTGGATGGCGCAGACGCGGGGCGCGAACCTGATCCGGAGCACGTTGACGCTCGAAGGCGGCGCGATCGAATTCGACGGCGACGCGACGGCGATCCTCACCGAGTCGGCCGTGCTGCACGTGAACCGCAATCCGCAACTGTTCGACATCCCGCATGGCGTTATCGCCGATGCGACGCTGCTGCCGACCGCCAGGGAGACTGTGCGTGCCGAACTGCAACGCACGCTCGGCGTGCGCAAGATCATCTGGCTGCCGGGTACGGCAACCTATCCGCGCGGCAGCGGAGTGGGTGGTGCCGGCGGCGCGGCGACCCCGGCCGCCGAGACCGACATCACGAACGGCCATGTCGATTTCTATGCACGGTTTCTCGCGCCGGGCGTCGTCGCGTACTGCTACGACGCGTCGAACTCGACCGGCGAACGCGCGTTGACAGAGGCCAACCGGCAACGCCTCGCCGCGCAGACCGACGCCAACGGCCGGCCGCTGCAACTCGTCGAGCTGGTGCCGCCGGTCAGCTTCGGCACGTCGGCCGGTACGCGCTTGAACGACCGGCAGATGACGAACTTCGCGGCCGGCTACGTCAATTTCTACACATGCAACGGCGCGATCATCGTGCCGAAGTTCAACGACGACGCAGCCGATGCGGCCGCCGTCGCCGCCCTCCGGCCGTATGCGGGAGGCCGGGAGATCGTCCAGGTCGACATCCTCGGCATCGCGTCGGGCGGCGGCGGCATCCATTGCTCGACCCGGGAAGTGCCGGCGTGAGCGTGTTCCGTCATATCGATATTGGAATCGATTCGTTGTCCGTGACGGGTGATTTCCGTAATCTGAACCCGTAGTTCGTGTGACACCTCCTTGACTGGGATTCGCGCCCGCTGCGTGCAGCGGGCGTCTTTTTTTGTGCGCTGCATGGCAGGTCGCGCCAAGGGGGCCTTGGTGCAGTCGGGGCGGTCGCCTATGCTGATTGCTGCGTGTCCGAGCCACGGTCCGGATCGGCCGGCCTGATGGCGGTTCGATGACACGCCACGTCAAGGAGACTCACGATGAGCAAACCCGCGATCGTGCTCGTGCACGGCTTCTGGGGCGGCGCCGCGCACTGGGCGAAAGTGATCGTCGAACTCGCGCGTGGCGGGCACGCGTCGCTGCACGCGGTCGAACTGCCGCTGACGTCGCTCGCCGACGACGCGGAGCGTACGCGCAAGATGGTCGCGCAGCAGGCGGGCCCCGTGCTGCTGGTCGGTCATTCGTACGGCGGCGCGGTGATCAGCGAGGCCGGCAACCTGCCCAACGTCGCGGGCCTCGTGTTCATTGCCGCGTTCGCGCCGGATGCCGGCGAGAGCCCGGGCGGGATCACCCAGGCGCACCTGCCGGCGGCCGCCGCGAATCTCGAACCGGACAGCGACGGCTATCTGTGGATCAAGGCCGACAAATTCCACGAGAGCTTCTGCCAGGACCTTTCGTCTGACGAAGCGCTGGTGATGGCCGTCACGCAGAAGGCGCCGGTGGCGAGCACCTTCGCGCAGACGATCAGCGCGCCCGCGTGGCGCTCGAAACCGTCGTGGTACCAGATTTCGAGCCAGGACCGGATGATCGCGCCGGAGAACCAGCAGCGGATGTCCGCGCGCATGAACGCGCGCAAGGTCATCACGCTCGACGCGAGCCATGCGTCGCTTGCGTCGAAGCCGGCGGAGGTCGCGGCGCTGATCGGCGAGGCCGCAACGGCACTGGCCGGGTGACGCGCGGGCAGTGCGTGGCGCAGCGCCGCGCGCCTCATCACGAAACCCGCAGAGCAAAGCACCATTTGTTGGTTCGGAATCGCCGCACGCGCTGATACGTTAGCGGCTTCGCGACGACACACGCGGTCGCGATGTTCCTCGAACCGGGCCGCCGCGCGATCCGCGGCGGCCTTCATAACAAATCAGGTCGTGCTCATGAAATTCCACACTCTCGCCACGTGGCTCGTCGGGGCCGCACTCGTCACGGCAGGCACCGTCGCGCACGCGGACCGGCTCGACGACATCAGGAAGGCCGGCGTGCTGCGCGTCGCGACGTTCGACAGCAACCCGCCGTTCGGCTATGTCGACGGCAAAAGCAATCACATCGTCGGCCTCGACGTCGACTATGCGAAGGCGCTGGCCGACAAGCTCGGCGTGAAGCTGCAACTGCAGCCAACCAACCCGGCGAACCGCATTCCGTTCCTGACGTCCGGCAAGGTCGACCTGGTGCTCGCGAACTTCACGATCACCGACGAGCGCGCGAAGCAGGTCGACTTCAGCATTCCGTACTTCTCGTCGGGCCAGCAGTTTCTCGCGAAGAAGGGCGTGCTGAAATCGGCCGACCAGCTGAACGGCCTGCGCGTCGGCGCGGACAAGGGCACGACGAACGAGATCACGCTGCGCGAGAAATACCCGAAGGCGACGATCGTCGCGTACGACGACACGCCGTTCGCGTTCGCCGCGCTGCGCGCCGGCAACGTGCAGGCGATCACGCAGGACGGGCCGAAACTGATCGGCCTGCTCGCGAACGTGCCCGACAAGCAGAACTACGAAATCCCCGCGTTCACGATCTCGAACGACTACATGGGCGTCGGCGTGCCGAAAGGCGAGACGCGCCTGCTCGGCTTCGTGAACGACACGCTGAAGGGGCTCGAGGCGAACGGTCGCGCGGTGCGGATCTACGACGCGTGGTTCGGGCCGACGACGAAGACGCCGCTCACGCGCATCTTCCGGATCGGCGACAAGACCTGAGCGGCACGCCACGTGCGCCGCGATCCGCCGCCGGCCACGCCGGCGCGCACGGATCGCGGCGCTGTCCGTTTCTTCCTTTTTTTCCGATGGCGCGCAGCGCGCCCGCACCACCGCATGCTCGGGTTGGCTCCCAAATATCTGTCCTGGCTCTGGCAGGGCTTCCTGCTGACGCTCGGCCTCGCGGCCGCGTCGGCTGTCACCGCGACTGTCGGCGGGCTGCTGCTCGCCGTCATCCGGCATGCGCGCGGCACGGCGCTGCGTACGCTGGCGGCCGGCTACGTCGTCGCGTTCCGCAATACGCCGCTGCTCGTGCAGTTGCTGTTCTGGTATTTCGGCGTCGCGTCGTTGCTGCCCGATACGTGGGTCGCCTGGCTGAACGCGCGCCATGAACTGAGCGCGGGCCCGCTCATGCTCGCGTGGCCGTCGTTCGAGTTCGTCGCGGGCTGGTTCGGGTTGAGCGCGTATACGGCCGCGTTCGTCGCCGAGGAATGCGAAGCGGGCCTGCGCGGCGTGCGGTGCGCCCAGCACGACGCGGCCGCGGCACTCGGCCTCACGCCGATGCAGGCGCTGCGCTACGTGGTGCTGCCGCAGGCCGTGCGCATCGCGCTGCCGCCGCTGTTCGGCCAATACATGAATCTCGTGAAGAACTCGTCGCTGGCGATGGCGATCGGCGTCGCCGAGCTGTCGTATGCGTCGCGGCAGGTCGAGACGGAGACCTTCAAGACCTTTGCCGCGTTCGGCGTCGCGACCGTGCTGTACGTCGCCGCGGTGGCCGCGATCGAGGCCGGTGCCTACGCGGCCACGCAATGGCGCGACCGGCTCGGGGCGGGGCGCTGACGATGGACTTCTCGCTGCTGCTCGACAACTTGCCGTACCTGCTCGTCGGCGCGTTCCCGGACGGCCCGCTCGGCGGCGCCGCGCTGTCGCTCGTGCTGGCGATCGCGTCGGCTATCGCGTCGGCCGTGCTGGGCGTGGCGCTCGGCGTCGCGATGACGCTCGCGCGCGGCCCGCTGCGCGTGCTGCTGCTCGGGTTCATCGGCTTCTTCCGCGCGATTCCGGTGCTGATGCTGATCTTCTGGACGTACTTCCTGATGCCGATGCTGCTGCACATGGACGTGCCGGGGCTCGCGACGGTCGTGTGCGCGCTGGCGCTGATCGGCGGTGCCTATCTCGCGCACGCGGTGCATGCGGGCATCGTCGCGGCCGGCGACGGGCAGTGGCAGGCGGGGCTGTCGCTCGGGCTCACGCGCTGGCAGACGGTGCGCTACGTGCTGCTGCCGCAGGCGATCCGGATCATGACGCCGTCGTTCGTCAACCAGTGGGTCGCGCTCGTGAAGGACACGTCGCTTGCGTATATCGTCGGCGTGCCGGAACTGTCGTTCGTCGCGACGCAGGTGAACAACCGGCTGATGGTGTATCCGGCGCCGATCTTCCTGTTCGTCGCGGCGCTCTATCTGGTGCTGTGCACGTCGCTCGACGGCGCGGCACGCTGGCTGCTGTCGCGGCGCCCGCGCGCGGAGCGCATGACGCGGGCGACGGCGGAGCGCACGGAACCCGCGCAGTGACGGCGTGCCGCGTGCGATGCGCGCGGCCTGTTTCCGGTCATGATCGTCCGCGGCTACCCGCGGCGTGCCGCCGCGCCGCGTCGCCGTGACTCGAGCGGCGACGGGCGGGCCGGCGCGTCAGCGTCAGGAGGCGCTGTAGTGCGTATTGAAGACCGCGCGCAGCGTCGACGAGTCGGTCGCGAACTCGCCCCACAGCGGGCCGTCGCTCTGCGCGAACGCGAGCGGCGTCGTGTTGACCGACGCGAGGCGGAAGCGCCATTGCGCCGCTTCCTGGCGGAACGCGGTGAGCTGCATGTCGGACAGCCCCGTCTGCGCGTTCGCGAGCGTGACGAGCGGATCGACCGGATCGTTCGCAACGCGCACTTCGAAATGCAGGTGCGGGCCGGTGGCCGCGCCGGTCATCCCGACCGAGCCGATGCGCTGGCCCTGCTTCACGGTTTCGCCCGTCTTCAGCCCGCGCGCGTAGGCAGACAGGTGCGCGTAGTAGGTCGAATAACCGTCCGCGTGATCGACGATCACGTAGTGACCATAGCCGCCCGGATCGGTGCCGACGAACGACACGACGCCGTCGGCCGCCGCGTTGACGGGCGTGCCGGACGGCGCGGCGAGATCGACGCCCGTATGGAACGCCATCGCTTGCGACAGCGGATGGATGCGCTCGCCGAAGAACGAACTGATGCGCGTCCACTTGACGGGCATCGTGAACGCGGCCGCTTCGAGCGGCGCGCCGTCGAGCGTGTAGTACGCGCCATGATCGGCACCCGGCGCGCGGAACCAGATCGCGCCGAACGTACGGCCCGCGACGCGCAGCTCGAGCGCGGTGAGGTGCGGTGTGCCGTTGTGGGTGTCGTATGCGACGCGGTAATAGTCGCCGCGCTGCGCACCGGCGCGCATCGCGACCTTGCCGCTGACGATGTCGCCGAGCTGGATGCGCACCTCGGGCGGCACGTCGAGACGGTTCAGCGTATCCGACAGCGTGAGCTCGATGTCGCCCGCGCGCATCCCGTGCTGGTCTTCCGGCTGCGCGTACTGGAACAGGCTCGCATAGCCGAGCACGTCGTTGCGGTGCGCGCTGAGCGGCGCGAATAAACCCGGCTGCGGGTTGCGCTCGATGCGTTCGTCGTGTGCGTTGCGCTCGCCGATCGTGCGCGCGAGTTCGCTCGTCACGAAATGCTGCGCGGTAGGAAAGGGGGTGTCGGACAGCACGCGCTGCGGCAGCGCGGCCGTGCCCGAATCGACGGCGCCCGGCAGTTGCGAGACGGCGGGCAGCGCGGCGGCGAGGCCGAAGGCGGCGAGGGCGCCGAGCACGGCGGCCGGCACGAGCGCGCGCACGAGGCGCTGCGCGCGCCCGGGCGCGAAAGCATCAGGAGTTGCGGCAGGCTTGACCAAAGGTGTCCACATCCAGGAAAGCGGTTCAAAGAGGTGTGGGCAGGAGCCATCGGCGGCACATCCGTCGGGCGGCGACGGGGCGGGCGACGGGCGTGCAACAAAACAGGCCCCGCCAGGGGCCTGTATCGTTTCCGTTCGACCCAACTCGCGGGGAGGCCCGCTTCGAACGGCGGCGTGAGCTTTCCGGGTCGAACCCGGTTTATCACGCAGACGCTAAAGAAAGATGACAGCGTCAGTCTACCGATGTTCCGCGAAACGTTAAAAATTTTAAAGAGGGTCGGCTCATTCGTTTCACACTGCGGTAAATCGGGTTAAATCAGCATTTATTGCGCGGTGTTTCGTCAGACAAGCAATTATTGCGCATGGACGCGCAGCGCGACGGACGTCCTCACCGCGTCGAAACCGGCGTCGAGCATGGCTTCCGCGTCGTTCCACAGGTTGCCGCGCAACCGGTTGGTCCAGATCATCGACGCGAACACGCCTTCGAGCAGCGACACGAGATAGACGGCTGCGAGATGCACGTCGAGATCGGCGGCGATTTCGCCTGCCGCGATCGCGCGGCGCAGCAGCGCCTTCGTGATGCGCAGCATCTGCAGTTCCAGCAGCATTCGGCGCCGTTGCAGCGCGCCGTTTTCCTCGCTCTGCTCGCACTTCGTATAGAGGATGACGAGCACGCGCTGCATCGCACCGGGCTCGCCGCATTGCTGCAGGTAGTGCGACGCGGCGCGGCGCAGCGTACCGAACGCGGGCAGGCTGTCGACCGCGTCGAAACCTTCCGACGTGCGCGCGAACGCACGGTCGCACATCGCGAGACACACCTCCATCTTGTTGCGGTAGTGGCCGTACACGGCGCCCCGCGACATGCCGGCGGCCTCGGCGAGATCCGCCATCGCGGTCTGCGCGACGCCTTTCTCGAGCAGCACGAGTTCGGCGGCGTCGAGGATCCGGTGCTTGATGGCGAGCGATTCTTCCCGGGTCTTGCGGGCCATGTCTTGAATTTCCTTACAGTTCGCTGTCGTTTTATTGAGACAGTGTGACGGCCAGATTGCGACCGCATGTATTTAATCAGTCGTGACTGATTATAATCGGCCACCCTGAGCCGCCGCATTTTATCGGCGGTGAACGATCCGAGGTCACATATGAATAACAAATGCTCGTTGTCGTGCCGCCACCGGCTGGCGCCGTTCGCGCTGGCGGCCGTGCTGGCCGTGGCTGGATGCGGAAAGGGCGAGAAAGACACGGCGCCGGAGGCCATGCAGAACGCGGCGGTCGTGACGGTGCGTCCGACCGCCGTGCCGATGACCGTCGAACTGCCGGGCCGGCTCGACGCGTATCGGCAAGCGGAAGTGCGCGCGCGGGTCGCGGGCATCGTCACCGCGCGCACTTACGAGGAAGGCCAGGAAGTGACGCAGGGCGCGGTGTTGTTCCGCATCGACCCCGCGCCGCTGAAGGCGGCGCGTGACGCCGCGCAGGGCGCGCTCGCGAAGGCGCAGGCCGCCGCGCTGGCGGCGAGCGACAAGCGCCGCCGCTACGACGACCTGGTGCGCGACCGCGCGGTCAGCGAACGCGATCACACCGAGGCCGTCGCCGACGACACGCAGGCGAAGGCCGATGTCACTTCCGCGAAGGCCGAACTCTCACGCGCGCAACTGCAGCTCGACTATGCGACCGTCACCGCGCCGATCTCGGGCCGCGCCCGGCGCGCGCTCGTCACTGAAGGGGCGCTCGTCGGCCAGGACCAGGCGACGCCGCTCACGACCGTCGAGCAGCTCGACCCGATCTACGTGAATTTCTCGCAACCGGCGGTCGACGTCGACGCGTTGCGCCGCGCGGTGAAGAGCGGCCGCGCGACCGGCATCGCCCAGCACGACGTCGCGGTGACGCTGCTGCGCGCCGACGGTAGCGCGTATCCGCTGAAGGGCAAGCTGCTGTTCAGCGACCTCGCGGTCGACCCGACTACCGACACGGTCGCGATGCGCGCGCTGTTCCCGAATCCCGAGCGCGAGCTGCTGCCGGGCGCGTATGTGCGGATCGCGCTCGACGCGGCCGTCGACCAGCGTGCGATCCTCGTGCCGCGCGATGCGCTGCTGCGCACGGTCGACCGGACCTCGGTGCGCGTGGTCGGCGCGAACGGCAAGGTCAAGGACGTCGAGGTCGTCGCCGACCAGATGAGCGGCCGTGACTGGCGCATTACGCGCGGCCTCGCGGGCGGCGAGCGCGTGATCGTCGACAACGCCGCGCAGTTCGCGCCCGATACGGCCGTCAAGCCCGTCGAGAAGGCCCCGCCGACGAAGGCCGCGTCACCGGCGGCCGCCCGCCAAACCTGACCGGTTCACACACACCAACATGGCACGTTTCTTCATCGATCGCCCCGTCTTCGCGTGGGTGATCGCACTCTTCATCATGCTCGGCGGCGCGTTCGCGATTCGCGCGCTGCCCGTCGCGCAGTACCCGGACATCGCGCCGCCCGTCGTCAGCATCTATGCGACGTACCCGGGCGCGTCCGCGCAGGTCGTCGAGGAATCGGTGACTGCGCTGATCGAGCGCGAGATGAACGGCGCGCCGGGGCTGCTGTATACGTCCGCGACGAGCAGCGCCGGGATGGCGTCGCTGTACCTGACGTTCAAGCAGGGCGTCAACGCCGATCTCGCGGCCGTCGAAGTGCAGAACCGGCTGAAGACGGTCGAGGCGCGGCTGCCCGAACCCGTGCGGCGCGACGGTATCCAGGTCGAGAAGGCCGCCGACAACATCCAGCTCGTCGTGTCGCTGACGTCGGACGACGGCCGGATGACCGACGTGCAGCTCGGCGAATATGCATCGGCGAACGTGGTGCAGGCGCTGCGCCGCGTCGACGGCGTCGGCAAGGTGCAGTTCTGGGGCGCCGAATATGCGATGCGGATCTGGCCCGACCCGGTGAAGCTGGCCGGGCACGGCCTCACCGCATCGGATATCGCGTCGGCCGTGCGCGCGCACAACGCGCGCGTGACGGTCGGCGACATCGGCCGCAGCGCGGTGCCGGACAGCGCGCCGATCGCGGCGACGGTGTTCGCCGACGCGCCGCTGAAGACGCCGGCCGATTTCGGCGCGATCGCGCTGCGTGCGAAGGCCGACGGTTCCGCGCTGTTCCTGCGCGATGTCGCACGCATCGAATTCGGCGGCAACGACTACAACTACCCGTCGTACGTGAACGGCAAGGTCGCGACCGGCATGGGCATCAAGCTCGCGCCGGGCTCGAACGCGGTGTCCACCGAGAAGCGCGTGCGCGCGACGATGGACGAGTTGTCCGCGTATTTCCCGCCGGGCGTGAAGTACCAGATCCCGTACGAGACGTCGTCGTTCGTGCGCGTGTCGATGAACAAGGTCGTCACGACGCTGATCGAGGCCGGCGTGCTGGTGTTCCTCGTGATGTTCCTGTTCATGCAGAACCTGCGCGCGACGCTGATCCCGACGCTGGTCGTGCCGGTCGCGCTCGCGGGCACGTTCGGCGTGATGTATGCGGCGGGTTTCTCGATCAACGTGCTGACGATGTTCGGGATGGTGCTCGCGATCGGCATCCTCGTCGACGATGCGATCGTCGTCGTCGAGAACGTCGAGCGGCTGATGGTCGAGGAAGGGCTCGGGCCTTACGACGCCACCGTCAAGGCGATGAAGCAGATCAGCGGCGCGATCATCGGGATCACGGTCGTGCTGACGTCGGTGTTCGTGCCGATGGCGTTTTTCGGCGGCGCGGTGGGCAACATCTACCGGCAGTTCGCGCTTTCGCTCGCGGTGTCGATCGGTTTCTCGGCGTTCCTCGCGCTGTCGCTGACGCCCGCGCTGTGCGCGACGCTGCTCAAGCCCGTGTCCGGCGACCATCACGAGAAGCGCGGTTTCTTCGGCTGGTTCAACCGCTTCGTCGCACGTGCGACGCAGCGCTATGCGACGCGCGTCGGCGCGATGCTGAAGAAGCCGGTGCGCTGGCTCGTCGTATACGGTGCGCTGACCGCGGCCGCGGCGCTGATGCTCACGCAACTGCCGACCGCGTTCCTGCCGGACGAGGACCAGGGCAACTTCATGGTGATGGTGATCCGCCCGCAAGGCACGCCGCTCGCGGAAACGATGCAGAGCGTGCGCGAGGTCGAGTCGTATATCCGCAAGGACGAACCGGCTGCGTACACGTTCGCGCTCGGCGGCTTCAACCTGTACGGCGAAGGGCCGAACGGCGGGATGATCTTCGTCACGCTGAAGAACTGGAAGGACCGCAAGGCCGAGCGCGATCACGTGCAGTCGATCGTCGCGCGAATCAACGAGCGCTTCACCGGCACGCCGAACACGACGGTGTTCGCGATGAACTCGCCGGCGCTGCCCGATCTCGGTTCGTCGAGCGGTTTCGACTTCCGGCTGCAGAACCGCGGCGGGCTCGACTACGCGACGTTCAGCGCCGCGCGCGAGCAGCTGCTCGCGGCGGGCGGCAAGGACCGTGCGCTCACCGACCTGATGTTCGCGGGCACGCAGGACGCGCCGCAACTGAAGCTCGACATCGATCGCGCGAAGGCGTCGGCGCTCGGCGTGTCGATGGACGAGATCAACACGACGCTCGCGGTGATGTTCGGCTCCGACTATATCGGCGACTTCATGCACGGCACGCAGGTGCGCCGCGTGATCGTGCAGGCCGACGGGCTGCACCGGCTCGATCCGGACGACGTGAAGAAGCTGCGCGTGCGCAATGCGCGCGGCGAGATGGTGCCGCTCGCGGCGTTAGCAACGCTGCACTGGACGCTCGGGCCGCCGCAGCTCACGCGCTACAACGGCTATCCGTCGTTCACGATCAATGGCTCGGCGGCACCGGGCCACAGCAGCGGCGAAGCGATGACCGCGATCGAGCGAGTCGCCGCGAAGCTGCCGGCCGGCATCGGCTATTCGTGGTCGGGGCAGTCGTTCGAGGAGCGGCTGTCGGGCGCGCAGGCGCCGATGCTGTTCGCGCTGTCGGTGCTCGTCGTGTTCCTCGCGCTCGCGGCGCTCTACGAGAGCTGGTCGATCCCGTTCGCGGTGATGCTGGTCGTCCCGCTCGGTGTGATCGGCGCGGTGCTCGGCGTCACGCTGCGCGAGATGCCGAACGACATCTATTTCAAGGTGGGGCTGATCGCGACGATCGGGCTGTCCGCGAAGAACGCGATCCTGATCGTCGAGGTCGCGAAGGATCTGGTCGCGCAGCGCATGTCGCTCGTCGACGCCGCGCTCGAAGCCGCACGCCTGCGGCTGCGGCCGATCGTGATGACGTCGCTCGCGTTCGGCGTCGGCGTGCTGCCGCTCGCGTTCGCGTCGGGCGCCGCATCCGGCGCGCAGATGGCGATCGGCACCGGCGTGCTCGGCGGCGTGATTACCGCGACGGTGCTCGCGGTGTTCCTCGTCCCGCTGTTTTTCGTGAGCGTCGGCTGCCTGTTCGACGTCGGCCCGCGCCGGCGCGGCGGAGCGCAGCCGGCGACGATGGAGGAAGCACAATGACGGTTCACCTGAAGGCGCGCGCGACGCTGCGGACGCAGCTCGCGCTGGCCGCCGCGCTCGCGCTCGCGGGCTGCTCGCTCGCGCCGCGCTACGAGCGTCCGGCGGCGCCGGTGCCGGCTGCCTACGCGCCGGTCGACGGCAGCGCGGCGCCGGCTTCGGTCGCGGCGCCTGCCGATACCGCACTGCTCGACGACTGGCGCGCGTATTTCACCGATGCGGCACTGCAGGCCTGGATCGACGCCGCGCTCGCGAACAATCGCGACCTGCGGATCGCGGCCGGCCGGCTCGACGAAGCGCGCGCGCTATACGGCGTGCAGCGCGCGGACCTGATGCCGTCGGTCGACGCGAACCTCGGCTATGAACGTACCCGCCAGTACGACCCGGTCGTGCGCGAGAGCGCGGTGAGCGGACTGTATCGCGCGGGCGTCGGCATCAGCGCGTACGAGCTCGACCTGTTCGGCCGCGTGCGCAACCTGTCCGATGCGGCGCTCGCCGAGTATTTCGCGACGGCCGACGCGCAGCGCACGGTGCGCATCGGCGTGATTGCCGAAGTCGCGGGTGCATATGTTTCCGAACGGTCGTTGCACGAGCAACTGGCGCTGGCACAGCGCACGCTCGACGCCCGCGAGCGCATCACCGCGCTCACGCAGCGGCGCTACGCGGCCGGCACGAGCGACGCGATCGAGCTGCGTTCGGCCGAGATGCTGGTCGCATCCGCGCGCGCGTCGCAGGCCGCGCTGCAGCGCGAACATGCGCAGTCGGTGCGCGCGCTGCAATTGCTTGCCGGCGATTTCGCGCGCAACGCACCGGCCGACGGCACCGCGCTCGACACGCTCGCGATCGCGCCGGTGGCGCCCGGCGCGCCGAGCGCGTTGCTCGAACGGCGGCCGGACATCCGGCAGGCCGAGTCGCGGCTCAAGGCCGCGAACGCGCAGATCGGCGCCGCACGCGCGGCGTTCTTCCCGCGCATCGCGCTGACGACCGACTACGGTTCGGTCAGCGATGCATTCTCGAGCCTGTTCGCGGGCGGCACGAGCGTGTGGACCTTCGCGCCGCGCATCACGCTGCCGATCTTCGCGGGCGGCCGCAACCGCGCGAATCTCGACGTCGCGAACGCACGCAAGCACGTTGCGGTCGCCGAATACGAGAAAACCGTGCAGACCGCGTTCCGCGAAGTGGCCGATGCGTTCGCCGCGCGCGACTGGATCGATCGCCAGCTCGCCGCGCAGCAGGACGTCTACGCGGCCGACGGCGAGCGTCTGAGACTCGCCGAACGCCGCTATGCGGGCGGCGTCGCGACCTATCTCGAACTGCTCGACGCGCAGCGCAGCACGTACGAGTCGGGACAGGAACTGATCCGGCTCAAGGAACTCAGGCTCGCGAACGCGATTGCGCTGTATCGCGCGCTGGGCGGCGGATGGGCGCCGGCATCGGCAGCGGAAGCTGCCGCGTGAGGTCATAGCCGACCTGGTCGGTCTGGCTGCTGTCGTGTCATCGGCAGCGCTCGACGATCAACGCATCCGTGCATCGTCGTCATCCACGTTGTTTCTCCCGGCTGTCGAGCCGAAGGGTCGCCTTCGGCTCGACACGCATCCGGCGACCGAGCGCGTCGCCGCCCGGCACCAGCGCGTGCCGGATTTCCCCGTTTTCGCTTCCATGCAATCCGTCGAATAGCGTGGCGGCGCTCGGCATTGCGTGTGATTTTTAATCTCGAATTGACGTCTCGATTAATTCGCGCATTGCGAATAATTCAGGGTGGCAAAGTGTCGCGGTAAAACGTTTGTATGGATTGCGCAATCGTTTGCGCATCAAATTCAAGGTGCCGAAAATCGTTTGTTAATTTCCTCTCAGTTGAAAATCGCCAATGTTTTCGTTGCGATCAGGCAACGATGGCGGGATGCGACAGAATTTTGTCTTTTCGAATGGTCAATCTCGCCAAGCCATATCCAGCAAGGAAAAGCATGGGTTCGCCAATCTCGATTGGAAAATTTCTTTAATTTTCAGTCGGTTCCTTAAATTAAAAAAGGACTGCGGAAGAAAATATCTAAATTAAGGGCCAGCAAGAAAGAGGTCGTTGAAGGCGCGCCAAATTGACATTGTCAGACGTGATTTAACAATGCTTTACAGAATTCTTTCATTTCTATCTTGATAATGCCGCCTCGTGACGGACGGGAGCCAACCACACGCTGCCTTTTGTATCCGCCACGTCGTCCATTCCCTTTGCAATTTTCACGGAAAACGTCATGAAGAAATCCCTCCTGACCGCTGTCGCACTCGCGGCCCTGTCCACCTCGGCCTTCGCGGCGGGCACCGGCACGATCAACTTCCAGGGCGAGATCGTCGCGGGCGCATGCGGCATCGATTCGGGCTCGGTCAACCAGACCGTGCAGCTCGGCAAAGTGCCGACCCACACGTTCACGAAGGCCGGCGACAAGTCGACGCCGGTCAAGTTCAACATCGTCCTGACGGATTGCGACACCAAGGTTGCGAAGAACGCGTACTTCACGTTCACCGGCACGTCGAACTCGGCACAGCCGAAGCTGCTCGCCACGATCGGTTCGGCGTCCAACGTTGGCGTTCGCGTGCAGAGCGCATCGGGTGAAGACATCGACAACGGCGTCGAACAGGCAGCCGCGACGCAGCTGCAGAACGGCAACAACGTCGTGACCTTCGGCGCGCGCTACGAAGCGACGGCCGCCGACGTGACGCCGGGTACCGCCGACGCCGTCGCGAACTTCACGGTCCGCTACGACTAAGCATCCGTACCGGAGGAGGGGTGCACGCACCTTTCCTCCTTCTAGTGCCTTCCCGTTCCTCCCTCCCTGGATTTCCGGTAGCGCCGCGTGCGAATCAGACATTCCTTCCTTTGCGTCTCCGTGCTGGTCGTCGGCAGCCAGAGCCATGCGACGGAATTCAATTCGTCGTTCCTCGACATCGACGGCACCAGCAACGTCGACCTGTCGCAGTTCTCGCAGGCCGATTTCACGCTGCCGGGCGAATACATGCTCGACGTGCAGGTCAACGACCTGTACTACGGGCTGCAGGCGATCCAGTTCATCGCGCTCGACGCATCCGGTGCCGGCAAACCGTGCCTGGCGCCGGAACTCGTCGCGCAGTTCGGGCTGAAGCCGTCGCTCGTCAAGGACCTGCCGCGCTTCCAGGGCGGCCGTTGCGTCGACCTGGGCGCGATCGAAGGCGCGACGGTGCGTTACCTGAAAAGCGACGGCCGGCTCAAGATCACGATCCCGCAGGCCGCGCTCGAGTTCACCGATTCGAACTACCTGCCGCCGGAACGCTGGTCCGAAGGCATTCCGGGCGCAATGCTCGACTATCGCGTGATCGCGAACACGAACCGCAACTTCGGTTCGGGCGGCGAACAGACGAATTCGATCCAGGCCTACGGAACGATCGGCGCGAACTGGAATGCATGGCGCTTTCGCGGCGACTACCAGGCACAGTCGAACGTGGGCGGCGAGGCCTATGCGGACCGCTCGTTCCGCTTCAGCCGGCTTTACGCATTTCGCGCGCTGCCGTCGATCCAGTCGACGGTGACGTTCGGCGACGACTACCTGACGTCGGACATTTTCGACACGTTCGCGCTGACCGGCGCGTCGATCCGCAGCGACGACCGCATGCTGCCGCCTTCGTTGCGCGGCTATGCACCGCTGATCTCGGGCGTCGCGCGCACCAACGCGACCGTGACCGTGTCGCAGGCGGGCCGCGTGCTGTACGTGACGCGCGTGTCGCCGGGCGCGTTCGCGCTGCAGAACATCAACACGAGCGTGCAGGGCACGCTCGACGTGGCCGTCCAGGAAGAGGACGGCAGCGTGCAGCGGTTCCAGGTGACGACGGCCGCGGTGCCGTTCCTCGCACGCACGGGGCAGCTGCGCTACAAGGCCGCGATCGGCAAGCCGCGCCTGTTCGGCAGCACGGGCATCACGCCGTTCTTCGGTTTCGGCGAGGCCGCGTATGGCCTGCCGCTCGACTTCACCGTCTACGGCGGTTTCATCGCCGCGTCGGGTTATACGTCGATCGCGCTCGGCGTGGGCCGCGATTTCGGCACGTTCGGCGCGGTGTCGGCCGACGTCACGCATGCGCGTGCGCGCCTGTGGTGGAACGGCGCGACGCGCAACGGCAACTCGTACCGCATCAACTATTCGAAGCACTTCGATACGCTCGATGCCGACGTGCGCTTCTTCGGCTATCGCTTTTCGGAGCGTGAATACACGAACTTCGCGCAGTTCTCGGGCGACCCGACCGCGTACGGCCTCGCCAACAGCAAGCAGCGCTACTCGGCGACGATGTCGAAGCGCTTCGGCGACACGTCGACCTATTTCTCGTACGACCAGACGACCTACTGGGCGCGCTCGTCCGAGCAGCGCATCGGCCTCACGCTGACGCGTGCGTTCTCGATCGGCACGCTGCGCAACCTGAACGTCAGCCTGTCGGCGTTTCGCACGCAAAGCGCGGGCGCGAGCGGCAACCAGTTCTCGGTGACGGCGTCGCTGCCGATCGGCAGCCGTCATACCGTCACGTCGAACCTGACGACGGGCGGCGGCAGCACCAGCGCCAACGCGGGCTACATCTACGACGATCCGGACGGTCGCACCTACCAGATCAACGCGGGCGCGACCGACGGCCGCGCATCGGCGAACGCGAGCTTCCGCGAGCGCACGTCGACGTACCAGCTGACCGCACAGGCATCGACGGTCGCGAACGCGTATGCGGCCGCGTCGCTCGAGGTCGACGGCTCGTTCGTTGCGACGCAGTACGGGCTGGCCGCGCACGCGAACGGCAACGCGGGCGATACGCGTCTGCTGGTGTCGACCGACGGCGTGCGCGACGTGCCGCTGTCCGGCACGCTCACGCATACCGACTCGCGCGGCTACGCGGTGCTCGACGGCATCTCGCCGTACAACGTGTACGACGCGACCGTCAACGTCGAGAAGCTGCCGCTCGAAGTGCAGGTGTCGAACCCGATCCAGCGCATGGTGCTGACCGACGGCGCGATCGGCTTCGTCAAGTTCTCCGCCGCGCGCGGCAGCAACCTGTACCTGACGCTGACCGATGCGACCGGCAAGCCGCTGCCGTTCGGCGCCTCGGTGCAGGACGCGGCGAACGGCAAGGAGCTCGGCATCGTCGGCGAGGGCGGTGCCGCATTCCTGACCCAGGTTCAGCCGAAATCCGCGCTCGCGGTGCGTGCGGGCGAACGCACGCTGTGCACGGTGGACGTGCTGCCGAACCAGCTCCAACTCGAAGGCACGCCGATTCCGGTGACGTGCCAGACGCCCGGCGAGTCGCACGCAGCGGCCGGCCGGAACGAACGATGATTTCACGGATCCCGCGATGAACACTGCTTTCTCCCTTTCCTTCCTGCGGCGCGCTTCGGGCGTGCTCGCAGCCGCCATGACGTTGGTCGCCGGCGTCGCGCACGCGGCGATCGTGCCGGACCGCACGCGCGTGATCTTCAACGAAGGCGAACAGGCCGCGATCGTCACGATCTCGAACAAGAGCACGACGTATCCGTATCTGGTGCAGTCCTGGCTCGAGGATGCGAAGGGCAACAAGATCACGTCGCCGCTGATGGTCGTGCCGCCGCTGCAGCGCATCGAGGCGAACGAGCGCAACGTTCTGCGGATCGCGAAGCTGCCGGGCGCCAGCTTGCCGGCCGATCGCGAGTCGGTGTTCTACCTGAACATCCGCGAAGTACCGCCGAAGACCGATACGCCGAACTCGCTGCAGATCGCTCTGCATACGCAGATGAAGCTGTTTTACCGGCCGAAGGCCGTGCAGCCGGCGCGCGACGAGGACTGGACGCTGCCGATGACGCTGCGCGTCGATGCGGCCACGCACAAGCTCGTGTTCGACAACCCGACGCCGTACCACGTGACGGTGATCGAAGTGACATCGGGCGCGCAGAAGACGCCCGTGCCGATGGACCCGGTGATGGTGAACCCGATGAGCACGGCTGACGTGCCGTTCAAGGCCGCGACGCCGGCGACGCTGTTCGTCACGCATGTCGACGATTTCGGCGGCCAGGTGGCGGTCGAATACGCGTGTGACGCAGGCGCATGCAAGAGCGTGAAGAAATGAGCACCGCCCGACGCAACGCCATCGCGGCGCGGCTGCCTGCGTGGCTCAGGTGGTGCGTGCTCGCGCTGTTCGTCGCGCTGGCGCAGCCGGCGTGGGCGCTCAAGTGCGTCGCGGACAACGGCGGGATGACGCTGACCGAATCGATCGGCAACGTCGCGTCGTATCCGACCGACGCGCCGGACGGCTACGTGATCTGGGTGTCGCCGCTGCGCACGACGACCGGCTATTGCTACAAGGACATCGGCGGGCTGCAGGACTTCCCCGAGCAAATCTACTTCTACGCGAACCCGGAGCGGCAGAACCCGGCCGCGTGGGGCCTCGAAATCGGCATTCGCTTCGAGGGCACCGACTACTACGGGCGCAGCAGCCAGCCGGGCAACGGCATCGGTACGCATCGCAACGTGAAGATTTGCGAGCTGACCGATCGGCAGGTCGATGCCGGGATGTGCCCGAAATGGCCGATCAGCATCAGGTATCAAGTGGTCGTGCGCAAGAAAGGGACGTGGGTGCGGCCGCCGTCGGACATCTACGCGGTGTTCCAGTTCGACGGCGAGCGCGGGCTGAACAGCAAGGGGAGTTTCCGCTACAAGCTGAGCGGCCTGCAGAACCTGAAGCCGACGCCGTGCATGGTCGACGTGAAGGTCACGCCCGAGCCGGGCGTCGTGAAGTTCGGCCAGGTCCAGGCGACGGGCAACGGCTTCGTGCCCGCGGTGCCGCGCAGGCCGTTCAGTCTCGCGCTGACCAAGCAGTGCAGCGTGCCGGTGCGCGTGGACGGCTATTTCGAGACCTCGCAGACCGTGCAGAACGGGCTGCTCGTGCCGGACCCGAAGAGCAATTTCGGCATCGGCATCGAGGACCGCAACGGCACGGCGATCCCGTTCAACCAGCAGTTCGTGCTGGCCCAGATGCCGGGTAACGTGAGCGACCAGAGCGTGACGCTCGACGCGGTGCTGAAGGCGTTCGGGCCGCCGAAGATCGGCCCGTTCAACGGCACGGCGACGATCCGGTTGTTCATCTACTGACGTGCGCGCATGCGCACCGCAAAAAAAACGCCGGCACGCCGGCGTTTTCTTCGAACCTGCTGCGCGATGCTCAACGCACCCAGCGGCACACCTTGTGATGGTGATGCTCGAAGTGGCACACGCGGTGCGGATGCGCTTCGGCGATGGCCGGCACGAGCACGGCGGCGGCAACGGCGGCCGCGGTCAGGGTTTTCAGTAGCGTCTTCATTGAGGTCCTGTTGTTGATTCAGTATTGGGTCACGGGAAGGGAAAGGCATTACCACTGCGGCCGCTGGTCGTCGCGGCGCTCGTCACGGTGGTCCTCACGGCGCTCGTCCCGGCGGTCGTCATAACCGCGGGAATGCTGCGCTTCCCAGTCGTGGCGCTCCCAGTAGCGCTGTCCGTCCCAGTAGCGATCGCCATGCCAGCCGATCGTCACCTCGGCCGGGCCAGGGTACGCAACGCAGCCGGTCAGCATCACGCTCG
Organism: Burkholderia cepacia GG4; assembly: GCF_000292915.1. Taxonomy (NCBI): domain Bacteria; kingdom Pseudomonadati; phylum Pseudomonadota; class Betaproteobacteria; order Burkholderiales; family Burkholderiaceae; genus Burkholderia; species Burkholderia cepacia. Next base: position 1,942,923 of record NC_018513.1, on the reverse strand, counting down.
ACAGCGCGCCGACCATGACGGCGGATAACACGATGGATTTCATGTCGTTCTCCCTTGGAAACAGCAAGTCGATCGTACGAGCCCCCAAAATTTCACGTGGTAAGAAGTTGCTACGGCAAATGACAGGCGTAAACGCTGCGTCAGGCCGATGAAAGCGCGTGTCGGCGCCATGCAAGCCACGCGTGCCGCGCGAAATCGCCGAGTGTCGGGCGCGGCGGCGCCGCCACCCTTGAATGCCGGGCCGCTTCCCGTCGAGCGGGCTTCCTTTCATCAAGAAAGGAATGTGCGCAGCGCGCCCCTTCGCGCGCGATCCCATCCGCTGAAACGCCGCTTCCGTCGATTGATCAGACAAATCCCGACAATCCGAAGGGGAATCCGGTAATCGTATTGAGAATGATTTGCGTTTACGATAAATTGCGCTATCTCAGAATTAGACGGAGCAGATCGATGGCAATGGCGGAAGTGCTCGAACGACCGGCAGCGGCAACGGCAAACCCGTTCCTCGGCAGTCATCCGGACTTGCCGTCCTGTGCCGCGCCGCGGCCGCGCCGCGCCGTGGAGCCCGGTGCGCAGGGCGCGCTGCTCGACGTGCTGATTTCCCATCGTGCGATGCTCGTCAACGTCGCGCGCGGCTTCGTCGGCTGTGCGAGCCGCGCCGAGGACGTCGTGCACGACGTGTTCGTGAAGCTGGTCGAATTCCCGAACCAGGATGCGGTGCGCCAGCCGGTCGCGTATGTGACGCGGATGGTGCGCAATGCCTCGATCGATGCGTGCCGCCGGCAAAGCCTCGAGAACGTCTATCACACGGAGGAGGACGACGGCTTCGACGTGCCGTCGCCGGAGCCGACGCCCGAGGCCGCGCTGATGACGCGCGACACGCTGCGCCGCGTGTGGGCCGCGCTCGACGATCTGCCGGCGCGCAGCCGTGCGGCGTTCGAGATGGTGCGGCTGCGCGAGGAAACGCTGCAGACCGCGGCGCGCGCGCTGAACGTATCGCAGACACTGGTGCACTTCATGGTGCGCGACGCGGAGCGGCACTGCGCGGAGTGCCTCGACGCATGCCATCGCGGCGTCGCATGCCCGGTGTTCCTCGGCGGTCGCGCGCGGCGGGGGTAAAAAATCACGCCGGCCAATCGTCTTCAAGACAGGAGCGGCCGATTCGACGGTTCGCCGCTTCGCATCCTTCAACCGTCTCCAGCGACTTTCGATCATGACGCAAGCCACGACGCCCTCCGCCGACACCGACGACCTCGTCTACACGGTCGTCATCAACGACGAAGAACAGTATTCGATCTGGCCGACGTTCCGGCCCGTGCCGGCCGGCTGGCGCGAGGTCGGCGTACGCGGCCCGAAGGCCGGCTGCCTCGCGCACATCGAGACCGTCTGGACCGACATGCGCCCCGCGAGCCTGCGCCGCGCGATGGACGGCGAGCGCGCATCGCGCGCGTCGTGACCCGCTGCGCCGAGATCCGGCGCGCTACCTGAAGAGGACGTTGCATGACCTTGCTTTCGTTGCCGACGCTCGACGACCTGCGTATCGAGCCGGGGCTGCCCACCGTCGTATCGCCGCGCAGCGCCGACGGCATGTCGATCGACGCGCTCGCGCCGCTTGCGCATGCGATCGCGGCCGATGCGCTCGAACGGGCGGGCGGTGTGCTGTTCACGGGCTTTCACGTGCCGTCGATCGACGCGTTCCAGCAGTTCGCGGCGTCGTTCGGCGATCCGCTGATCGGCTATGAATACGCATCGACGCCGCGCAGCCAGGTCGAAGGCGCCGTCTATACGTCGACCGAATATCCGCCGCACCGCGTGATTCCGCTGCATAACGAACAGTCGTATACGCGCGAATGGCCGCTGCGGATCTGGTTCCATTGCGCGCTCGCGGCGCCGAAGGGCGGGGCGACGCCGATCGCGGACAGCCGCGCCGTCTATCGCGCGCTCGATCCGGCGCTGGTCGCGCGCTTCGAGCGGCGCGAGCTGCTGTACGTGCGCAATTTCGGCCAAGGGCTCGACCTGCCGTGGCAGCAGTCGTTCGGCACCGACGAGCCGGCCGAGGTCGACCGGATGTGCGCGGCGCGCGGGATCGAATGCGCATGGCGCACCGACGACGACGGCGAACTGCTGTTGCGCACGCGCGAACGCTGCCAGGCCGTCGCACGGCATCCTCGCACCGGCGACCGCGTGTGGTTCAACCAGGCGAACCTGTTTCACCTGTCCGCGCTCGACGACGACATGCAGGACGCGCTCGTCGACGCGGTCGGGCTCGAGAACGTGCCGCGCAACGTGTACTACGGCGACGGCGCACCGCTCGAGGCCGACGCGCTCGCGGAGATTCGCGGCGTGCTCGACCGCCAGCGCATCGTGTTCCCGTGGCAGACGGGCGACGTGCTGATGCTCGACAACATGCTGACCGCGCATGCGCGCGACCCGTTCGAGGGGCCGCGCAAGGTGGTCGTCGCGATGGCGCAGAGTTACACGGTCACGCGCGCGACCGAACGGAGGACCGATGACGCGTAGTACCGCCGCGCTTGCCGCGCGCGGGCTGACAGTGGGTTATCGCGACCATGTCGTGATCGACGGGCTGAACCTGTCGATCGCGGCCGGTCGCGTCACGGCGCTGTGCGGGCCGAACGGCTGCGGCAAGAGCACGCTGCTGCGCACGCTCGCGGGCCTGCAGCCCGCGCGTGCGGGCCAGGTCGACGTGAACGGCAAGCCGCTCGCGTCGTTTCGCCGTCGCACGCTCGCGCGCGAGCTGACCATGCTCGCGCAGTTCAACCAGATTCCGTCGGGGCTGACCGTGCGCGAGCTGGTCGCGTACGGGCGCTACGCGTACGGCGGCTTCCTGCGCGGGCTGTCGCGCGCCGATCATGCGGCGATCGACGAGGCGCTCGACACGAGCGGCCTCGCCGGCGACGCCGAGCGCGACGTCGGCGCGCTGTCGGGCGGCGAGCGGCAGCGTGCTTGGATCGCGATGGCGCTCGCGCAGCAGGCGCCGATCGTGCTGCTCGACGAGCCGACGACCTATCTCGACATCCATCACCAGCTCGACATCCTCGACGCGCTGCGCGCGCTGAACCGCGCGCGCGGGCTGACGATCGTGTGGGTTCTGCACGACCTGAACCAGGCGGCTGCGTACAGCGACGACATCGTGCTGATGCGTGCCGGCCGCCTCGTTGCGCAGGGCTCGCCCGACGCGATGCTGGAGCCGGCGTGCTTGCGCGCGGCGTTCGGCGTCGACATGCTGAAGCTCGCGCACCCGCAGACCGGCGCGCCGATGTGCGTGCCGGCCTACGGGCCGCCGCCGTCCGGCGCGTCGCACGCGGCGGGCACGTTCGACCGCGCAGTTGACCCCGCAGTTGACCGGAATCTCGCCGTATGACGACCTTCGCGATGCGCAAGCGCCTTGCCGCGAGCGGGCAGGGCGCCACCTCCGGTCGCCGCGCCGGCGCGCTCGCGCTCGGCCTCGTCGTGCTGATCGCGCTGCTGGCGGCGCTGCGCGTCGCGCCCGACCTGCGCGTGTGGTGGAACGCCGTGCCGGGCAGCGACGCCGCCGCGCTCGCGCACGTGTTCCTGTTCGACCTCAACCTGCCGCGCGTCGCGGCCGCGCTCGTCGCGGGCGGCTGCCTCGGCATCGCGGGCGCGCTGTTCCAGTCGCTCACGCGCAACCCGCTCGCGTCGCCCGACCTGCTCGGCGTGACGGGCGGCGCGCAGCTCGGCCTGCTCGCCGCGATGCTGGTGCCGGCGCTCGCCGGTGTCGCAGAGGTGCCGCTGCTGTTCGTTTGCGGCCTGCTCGCCGCGACGTGTGCGATCGTCGCGGCCGGCGGCTGGCGCGCGACACCGCTGCGGCTCGTGCTCGCCGGCAGCGTCTGCATGCTGCTGTTCGCGGCACTGTCGACGCTCGTGCTCGCGTTCTTCGAGCAGAACATCGCGGGCGCCGCGCTGTGGACCAACGGCAGCCTTTATCAACCGGGCGCGACCGGGCTCGCGCTCGCCGCACGTTGGCTCGTCGTGCCACTGCTGGCGCTGCCGTTCGTGATCCGGCCGTTGAATCCGCTCGCGCTCGGCGACGATGCAGCAGCTGCGGCCGGCGTGCGCGTCGACGCGACGCGATTCGCCGCGACGATCGTCGCGGTCGCGTTCACGAGCGTGGCGGTCAGCATCGCGGGCCCGTTGTCGTATGTCGGGCTCGTCGCGCCGAACCTGCTGCGCCAGGTGCGCGGCGCACGCGCGGCACGGCTCGGCGTGCTGGTGCCGCTGTCGGCGCTTGCGGGCGGGGCGCTGGTACTCGTCACCGACAGCGCGGTGCTCGCATCGGGCCTCGACGCGACGCTGTCGACCGGCGTCGCGATCGCGCTCGTCGGCACGCCGCTGATGCTCGCGATGATCCGGCGCGGCGCCGCATGGTCGGGCGTGCTGCACGCGGATGGCGAGCGCACGGCCGGCGGCGGCTCGACGCGCGTCGTCGGCTGGCTCGAACGGCTCGGCTGGCCGCTGCGCACCGCGCTGTTCGTCGCGGCCGGCGTGCTCGTGGTGTGCGTCGGCGTATCGGCAGGCCCCGAATGGCTGTCGCCCGCGCGCTGGTCCGCCGCGCTGTCGGGCCACGATGCCGTCGCGCGCATGCTGATCGACCTGCGCATGCCGCGGCTGCTGTGCGCGCTGCTCGCGGGCGCGCTGCTCGCCGTAAGCGGCGTCGCGATGCAAAGCGTCGTGCGCAACCCGCTCGCGGGCCCCGAAGTGCTCGGCGTCACGCAGGGCGCGGGGTTCGTCACGCTGTTCGCCTTGTCGACGTGGCCGCTGATGGGCCACGTGACGCTTGCGGCAGCCGCGCTGATCGGCGGTGGACTGTCGCTCGCGATTACGCTCGCGCTGAATCACCGGCATCGTTACGCACCGCTCGCGGTCGCGCTGACCGGCATCGTCATCGGCGCGCTGTGGACCACGCTCGCGCAATGGCTGATCACGCAGGAAAGCGTACAGCCCGCGCGATTCGTCGTATGGCTGGTCGGCGGCACCTATGGCCGCAGTTGGGTCGAGGTGTCGATGCTGCTGCCGTGGTGCGTGCTTGCAGTGCCCGTATTCGCATGGCTCGCGCGGCCGCTCGACATGCTCGCGCTCGGCGACGACCAGGCGGCCGCGCTCGGCCTGCCGGTCGCCGCATTGCGGCCGCTCGCGCTGACGATCGCGACGCTCGCCGCGTGCGCGGCCGTCGCGGCCGTCGGGCCGGTCGGCTTCATCGGCCTGATGGCGCCGCATGTCGCGACGATGCTCGGCGCGCGCCGGCATCGCACGCGGCTGTGGCTCGCGGCCGCATGCGGCGCGCTGATTCTCGGCTTCGCCGACCTGGCGGCCCGCACCGTCGTCGCGCCGCGCGAAGTGCCGGCCGGCGTGCTGACCGCGCTGATCGGCGCGCCGTACCTGCTCGGACTGCTGATCCTCGAGGGGCGCCGCGCCCGGCGCGCGGGGCGATGATGCCGGCGCTCGACGGCGCATGCGCCGCACGGTTCTCGGCGTTCGCGCCTGCCGCGTTCGCCGAGCATCTCGACGTCGTGTGGCTCGGGATACCTGACGACGCGCACGCGCCGGGCCGGATCGTCGTGCCCGTCAGCGCGCTGCCCGATCACCGTGATGCCGTGCTCGACGCGATGGTCCGCCATTACGGCGGCGATCCGGCGCAGCATGCGCGCGCGCTGATGTCGCAATGGAGCAAGTATTACTTCGGCCGCGCGGTGCCGGCCGGCGTGGTCGCCGCGCTGACGCTCGGCCGGCCGCTCGACATGGCGCCGGAACGCACCTTCGTCGCACTCGACGACGGGATGCCGGCCGCGCTGTATGTCGCGCCGGACGCGCTCGGCGCACCGTGCGACGCACCCGCGCCGCGCTATGCGGGGCTCGTCGCGCATCTCGGCGCGGTGATCGACCTGCTCGCGACGATGGGCCGCGTCACGCCGCGCGTGCTGTGGAGCAACGCGGGCAACCTGCTCGATTATCTGTTCGATACCTACCGCTCGCTGCCGTGCACGGCCGATCCCGCTCGCGATGCCAACTGGCTGTTCGGCGCGTCCTGCGTCGATGGCGAACCGAATCCGCTGCGTCTGCCGGTACGCGACGCCGTGCCGCGCTCGCCGCTGCTGCCGACGCCGTTTCGCGCGCGCCGCGTGTGCTGCCTGCGCTATGAAATTCCTGGAGAAACGCAACTGTGTGGAAGCTGCCCCCTGCTATTGACGATGGACGACGCGGCGCTGGCCGAGCAGGACGCGATCCGGTGACGCATGCCGGCCGCCGGCACGCGCTCGGTGCACTGGCCGCGCTCGGCGCGGCGTGCTGCGGCGCGCTCGTCGCGCCGGCCGGCGCGGCCGCCGACGATGCACGCGGCGGGCCGGGCAGCACGGCTTCGCAACCAGGCCGTTCGCTCGCCGGCAACCCGGTCGTATCGCAGGCGAGCGCGACGATGCCGGTGCGGCCGCAACGCGTGGTCGCGCTCGACTTCATGTTCGCGGAAAGCGTGATCGCGCTCGATATCGTGCCGGTCGGGATGGCCGATACCGCGTTCTACCCGGGCTGGCTCGGTTACGAGAGCGATCGGCTCGCGCACGTGACCGACGTCGGCTCGCGGCAGGAGCCGGGGCTCGAGGCGATCGCCGCGGTCAAGCCCGATCTCATCATCGGCGTCGGCTTCCGGCATGCACCGATCTTCGCCGCGCTCGACCGGATCGCGCCGACGATCCTGTTCCAGTTCAGCCCGAACGTGTCGGAAGCCGGCGAGCCCGTCACCCAGCTCGACTGGATGCGCCAGATCTTCCGGACGATCGGTTCCGTAACCGGACGCGCTGCGCGCGCGAAGACGGTCGACGCGCAACTCGACGCCGGGATCGCGCGTAATGCGTCGCGACTCAAGGCGGCCGGACGCGGCGGAGAACGCATCGCACTGCTACAGGATCTCGGGCTTCCCGACCGCTACTGGGCCTATACGGGCAACAGCACGTCGGCGGGCCTCGCGCGCGCGCTCGGGCTCGATCCGTGGCCGAAGCAGCCGACGCGGGAAGGCACGCTTTACGTGACGTCCGCCGATTTGCTCCGGCAACGCGATCTCGCCGTGCTGTTCGTCACCGCGACGGGGATGGCGCTGCCGCTGTCCGCGAAACTCGATTCGCCGGTGTGGCGCTTCGTGCCCGCGATGCGCGAGCGCCGGATCGCGCTCGTCGAGCGCAACATCTGGGGCTTCGGCGGGCCGATGTCAGCGTTGAAGCTGGCCGATGTGATGACCGACACGATGCTGAATCTGCCGGCCGTGCGCTGAACGCGCGGATGATCGTTCGCGGGCAGGGCAGCGTGGTCGGGAAAGGCGCCGTCATGCTCGTGCCGGACGGGCATCCCGCACTATTCGGTTGGCGTCGCGCGTACGCGGAACGACATTCCCTTCCGAACCGCATCCGCCTGCGCGGTGCCATCACGGCGCGCAGGCGGGCGGGGTTCACGCTTACGCGCTCAGCGCATCGACGCCATCCCGTGCACGCGATCGCGCGGGCGTCGTGTCGCTGACGATCTGCCCGTTGTCGAGCTTCAGCAGCCGGTCGGCGAGATCGAAGTAGCGGTCGTCGTGCGTGATCACGATCACGGCCTTGCCGCGCGCACGCAGCTCGGGCAGCAACTGCTCGTAGAACACGGCCTTGAACGACGGGTCCTGGTCGGCCGCCCATTCGTCGAACAGGTAGAACGGCCGGTCTTCCAGATACGCGACGACGAGCGCGAGCCGCTTGCGCTGCCCGGTCGACAGCGCGCGGTTCGAGAACGCGCCGTCGATGACCTTCACCTTGTGGTCGAGCGCGAGCTTCGCGACGAGCGCGTTCGCGCGCGCATCGGCCTGCGCACGCGCCGGATCGTCCGGATCGACGATGCCGAGCAACGCATCGAACAGGTGGAAGTCGTTGTACACCGCACTGAAGCGCTGCCGGTACGCGGCGCGCTCGCGCCAGCCGATGGTCCGGCCGTCGACCTCGATCGTGCCTTCCTCCGGCTCGTAGAGCCCCGTCAGCACCTTTGCGAGCGTCGTCTTGCCGCTGCCGTTGCCGCCGACGATGAACACGAGCTCGCCCGGCCGGATCGTCAGGTTGATCGGCCCGATCCGGAACATCCGCTCGTCACGCTCGTGGAAGTACGCGTGCGTGACGTCGCGCAGCGTGACGGCGCCGGCCGGCGGCACGTCGGGCGCGTCGCTGGCGGGCGGCACCGTGCGCAGCGCGCCGAATTCCGCCATCACGCCTTCGATGCGCGTGAGCGACACGCGCGCCGCATTGACGGTCGGCAGGTTGTTCAGCAGTCCGTCGAGCGGCACCAGCATGAACAGGAACACGACGACGTAGCCGGCTGCCGTACTTGCATCGGCATGCACGCCGAGCTGCGGCCAGAACGCGGCCGCGCCGAGGAACACGTAGAACAGGAAGATGATCCAGCCGACGCCGACCGCATACGCGCTGAACGCGCGGCGGCGGTGGTCGCGCACTTCGCCGATCGCGGTGCCGAGCTGGCCGTCGACGAACTGGCGCGCGCGCGCGTCGTGCAGCTTCAGTTCCTTCGCGCCGGAGAACAGCGAGCCGAGATAACCGAACAGGCGGTCCTGCGCCTGGCCGGCCGCTTCGAGCGACGCGATCGCTCGGCGATCGCCGGTGTGATAGCCGAGCGAGCCGGCGATGATCGCGGTAACCGCGAGCAGACACACGGGCCACGACAGCCACGCGAGATAGCCGAGGCAGCCGAACACGATCGAGCCGTGCATCACCAGGTTCGGCAGCGCGAAGAACAGCATCGACACGTTGGTCGCGTCGTCGGTCAGCACCGACTGCACGGGTGCCGCGCCGATCCGCTCGATGTCGCGCAGCTCCGCCGCGCCGACGCGCCGCGCGAGATGCACGCGCAGCCGCGCCATCGTGTCCTGCGACAGCCGGGCGAACAGCGTGCCCGACACGATCCGCGTGACGAGCGCGATCACCGCGCACAGCGCGAAGCGCCACGCGAGCGACGCATCGGCCGCGCCGGGCTGCGCGAGCGCGCGGTTCAGCGTCGCGACGAGCAGCACGCTCGCGACGCCGTTGAGCACGCAGGCGACGAGCGCCAGTGCGAGCGATGCGCGGCTTTCGCGCAGCAGCGCGAGGATCAGGCGCGCCGCGGGGCGGCCGGGGGAAGCGTCGAGGGACGGCGGGGAAGAAGGCTCGTGGGCGGCTGTCATCGGCAACGTCGGTAAATGAAGGGCAGGCGAAACATGCGGAAACCGCACAACTGACGCGAAAGCAGCGTGCGGGGCGAACCCGGTTGCGGCTTTCCTCCCTGATAGACGAACGGGCCGGACAAATATTTAGCAGCGCATGCAAAAAAATGAGCGCGCGCGCACTTTGCTCGCAAACCGGTAAAAAATCGGCCGCGCCGTTCGTCACACCAGTGAAGCCGCCCCTTGCGGCCCCGAGACTTGGCCGAAGCGGCCGGACCGAAGGACTTCACGCACATGACGAGTTTCCCGACTGCGTTGTATCACCGAATTAGCGAACAGGCGCGACGCGCACCCGATGCGCCCGCGCTCGCCGCACCCTTCCAGAACGACCTGCGCGTATCGCGCGGCGCGCTCGACGCGCGTGCGTCGCACCTTGCCCGGCAGCTGCGTGCGGCCGGCGTCGGCGCGGAAGTGCGGGTCGGCGTCTGCGTCGAACGCTCGTGCGAGCTGTTCGTCGCGCTGCTGGCCGTGCTGAAGGCGGGCGGCGTGTTCGTGCCGCTCGATCCGCGCCATCCGGCCGCACGCCTCGACTGGATCATCCAGGATGCGCAATTGCGCCACGGGATCGTCGATGCGGCCGGCCGCGCGGCGCTCGGCACGCCGTTCGAGCACGCGTTCGACGCGACTGCGTCGATGGACGACTGCGCGGATGCCGGTGCCGATGACGGAGACGTGCCGGTACATCCGCGCTCGGCCGCCTACATGATCTATACATCGGGCTCGACCGGCACGCCGAAAGCGGTGGTCGTCGAGCACGGGCCGCTCGCCGCGCACTGCGATGCGCTCGCGGCCGCGCTGCCGATCGAGGGCGGCGACCGCCTGCTGCATTTCGCGTCGGTCAATTTCGACGCCGCGCACGAATGCTGGCTGGCGCCGCTGGCAGTGGGCGCCAGCGTGACGATTGCGCCGCCGCAGCCGTTCGCGCCGGACGCCGCCCATGCGCTGATGGTGCGCGAATCGGTCAGCATCGCCGCGTTCCCGCCCGCGTACCTGCGCGAATTCGCGGCCATCGCCGCGCGCGACGGCGTGCCGCCGGCCTTGCGCGTGCTCGCGTTCGGCGGCGAAGCGCTACCGCAGCAGGCGTTCGAATTCGTGCGCCGCACGTTCCCGTCGGTACGCCTGATCAACGGCTACGGGCCGACCGAGGCCGTGATCTCGCCGATGCTGTGGCCGGTCGAGCCGGGCGCGACGCCCGTGCTGGCCGCCGACGACGCGTATGCATCGCTGCCGATCGGTCATGCGATCGGCCCGCGTGTCGCGCGCATCGACGGCGACGCCGCGGGCGAAACGGGCGAGGGCGGCGAACTGCTGCTCGGCGGCGTGTGTCTCGCGCGCGGCTATCACGGCCGCCCGGCGCTGACGGCCGAACGCTTCATTCCCGATGCGGACGGCGAGCCCGGTGCCCGCGTGTATCGCACCGGCGATCTTGCGCGCTTGCGTGACGACGGCGCGTTCGATTATCTCGGCCGCCTCGACGACCAGGTCCAGGTGCGAGGCGTGCGCGTGGAGCCCGCGGAGATTGCCGCGTGCCTGCGCACGCATCCGGCGGTGGCGGATGCGGCCGTGGTCGCCGACACCGGCAACGGGCCGACGCGGCTGATCGCATGCGTCGTGCTGCGCGCGGCGGCCGACGACGCAGCGCTGAAGGCGCACGTGGGTGCGCAGTTGCCCGCTGCGTGGCAGCCGCACCGGTTCGTGCGCTGCGATGCGCTGCCGTATACGCTGAACGGCAAGATCGACCGGGCCGCACTGCGCGAGCGCATCGCCGCCGCACGCGACACGGAACAACACGCGGGCGACGCACCGTGCACGCCGACCGAGCAGCATATCGCCGGGCTCTGGCAGAGCCTGCTCGACCTCGACGCGACGCCGTCGCGCGACGACCGCTTCTTCGCACTGGGCGCGGATTCGCTTGCCGCGATGCAACTGCAGGCCGCGCTGCGCGCCGCGTTGCGCGTGAACCTGCGCCTCGACACGCTGTTCGCCGATCCGGCACTGGCCGAGCTGGCCGCGCACGTCGATCGCGCGGAACGCGAGACGGGCGAGCCGCTGGCCGCGATTGCCGCACGCCGTGCACCGGCCGATGCCGTTGCTGCGGGCTCGCCATATGTAGACCGCGCAGCGTCACTCGCTCAGCAACGTTTCTGGGTGCTCGCGAAAACGCGCGACGCCAGCGCTGCGTATCACATCGCCGCGCACTGGACGATCGACGGCGCGCTCGACCGCGACGCGCTGCAACGCGCGCTCGATCATGTGATCGGTCGGCACGACGCATGGCGCACGACGCTCGTCGACAACGACGACGGCATCGTGATGCAGCGTATCCACGCACATCTGCCGGTGTCGATCACCACGCTCGACCTGCGCGGGCAAGCACCGGCTGCACGCGATGCGGAAACCGCGCGCATTGCCGAGCGCGACGCGGGCGCGCCGTTCGATCTGTCGGGCGGGCCACTGCTGCGCGCGACGCTCGTCGTGCTCGACGACGCTCGCCACCGGCTGCTGCTGACCGCGCACCACGCGATCACCGACGGCTGGAGCTCGCGCCGTGCATTCGACGAACTGTCCGCCGCATACCGCGCGTATGCGGAAGGCCGCGAACCGTCGTTGCCGGAACTGCCGATCCAGTACGCCGACTACGCGGACTGGCAGCGCGACATGCTTGCCGGCGGTGAAGGCGAGCGTCAGCTCGAATACTGGCGCGGCGCATTGCGTGACGTGCCGGGCCCGCTCGCGCTGCCGGTCGACCGGCAGCCGGGCGCGACGCGCACGCTGCAAGGCGCACGCGTGTCGGTGCGCCTGCCCGACGCGGTCGCGGCCGACGTGCGGCATCTCGCACGCGACGCGCAGGCCACCGTCTTCACGGTGCTGCTGGCCGCGCTCGACGCATGGCTGTCGCGCCTGACGGGCGAGACCGACGTGGTCGTCGCCGTGCCGGTCGCGCACCGCCAGCGTCCGGAAACCCGCGCGCTGCTCGGCCTGTTCCTGAACACGGTCGCACTGCGCGTGCGCGTGGCGCCGACGCTGCCGTTCGGTGCGCTGGTCGATGCGGCACGCACGGCGGCGCTCGACGCGGTCGCGCACCAGGACGTGCCGTTCGAGCGCGTCGTGGATGCAGTCAAACCGCCCGTCAAGCGCGGCGACGAATGGCTGCGCGTGAAATTCGCGCAGCAGTTCGACGCGCGGCACGACAGCGTGCTGCCGGGCGCAACCGCCGTCGCGACGCCGGGGCCCGATCTCGCCGCACGCTTCGACTTCGCACTGGATTTCACCGACGACGCGAACGGCATCGAACTGGTCGCCGCGTACGCGACCGACTGCATCGATGCCGATACCGCACGCGCATGGCTCGACAGCTATGCGGCGCTCGTCGCGTCCGCCGCACATGAACCGCAAGCCACGACGGCCACGCTGCCGTGCGATGTATCGTCGGTGTCGCGCCAGCCGCGCGACGGCCGCGCGCTGCGCGTCGAGCACGCCGATATCGTCGCCGCGTTCGCGCGGCAGGCAGCCGCGTATCCGCATCGCGTCGCACTCGCCGATGCATCGGCGTCGCTGACGTTCGCCGAACTCGACGACGCGTCGAACCGCATCGCGCACGCGCTCAAACTGCGCGGCGCGACGGGCGAAGCACCCGTCGTCGTCTGCATCGAGCGTTCGGCCCGCTTCGTGGTCGGCCTGCTCGGCACGCTGAAGGCCGGCGCGCTGGCCGTGCTGCTCGACCCGGCCCAGCCGGCCGCACGCCTCGCGGCAGCGGCCGCCGATTGCGGCGCACGCTGGGCACTCGTCGCGCAGGGTCGGGAGGTGGCCGCGTGGCCGGCCGGCAGCGATGCGCAGCCGCTCGACGTCGACGCGCTCACGCAGGACGCGACGCTCGCGCATGCAGCCGGCGTACGCGTTGCACCGCATCCCGAACAGGGCGCCTATCTGATCTATACGTCGGGTTCGACCGGCACGCCGAAGGGCGTCGTCGTATCGCACGGCGCACTGGCCGACTACGTGCAGGGGATGCTCGACGAACTCGCGTTCGCACCGGATGCGTCGTTCGCGATGGTGTCGACCGTCGCCGCCGACCTCGGCCACACGACGCTGTTCGGCGCGCTGTGCGCGGGCCGCACGCTGCACCTGCTGCCGGCCGCGTGCGCGTTCGATCCGGACCTGTTCGCGGACGAGATGCGCCGCCGCGACGTCGGCGTGCTGAAGATCGTACCGAGCCACCTGCAGGCGCTGCTCGACGCACGCGTGCCGGCCGACGTGCTGCCGCGCCACGCGCTCGTGACCGGCGGCGAAACGCTGACGTGGGCGCTCGTCGCGCGCCTGGCCGCGCTCGCGCCGGCCTGCCGCGTGATCAACCATTACGGGCCGACCGAAGCGACCGTCGGCGCGATCGCGTGCGACACCGCGTCGATCGCCGCCGATGCGCGCGATCCCGCGAGCGGCGTGCCGCTCGGCGGGCCGCTGCCGAATGCGCGCGCGCTGGTGCTCGACGCGTTCGGCGCGTGCGTGCCGGCCGGTGCAACGGGTGAGCTGTATCTGGGCGGCCCGGGCGTGGCGCGCGGCTACCTGAACCGGCCGGCGCAGACCGCGGAGCGTTTCGTGCCCGATCCGTTCACGCCCGGTGCGCGCCTGTATCGCACCGGCGACCGCGTGCGCCTGCGCGCGGACGGCCGGCTCGCGTTCCTCGGCCGTATCGACGACCAGGTGAAGATTCGCGGCTATCGCGTCGAACCGGGCGAGGTGAGCGCGGCGGTACGCGCGGCCGGCCCGATCGCGCAGGCCGAGACGCTCGCGATCGAGCACGACGGCCGCCTGCGGCTCGCGACGTTCGTCGTGATGCGCGACGGCGCGGCATTCGACGAGGCTGCCGTGCGCGCGGCGCTCGGCGCGACGCTGCCCGACTACATGGTGCCCGCGCAGTTCGTCGCGCTCGCGCGCCTGCCGGTGACCGCGAACGGCAAGATCGATCGCGCGACGCTGCGCGAAGTGGCCGCCGCGCCGGTGACGGTTGCCGCCGGCGACGCGCCGCAGGGCCCGGTCGAAACGGCACTCGCCGAAGTCTGGCAAGCGGTGCTGAAGGCGCCGCACGTCGGCCGTGACGACAACTTCTTCGAACTCGGCGGCGATTCGATCCTCGTGCTGCAGGTAATCGCACGCGCTCGCAAGCGCGGCGTGCGCTTCACGCCGAAGCAGCTGTTCGACGGCCCGACGGTCGCCGAACTCGCGCGCATCGCGAAAACCGGGGACGTGGCCGCTGAAACGTCGGCAACGACATCCGCAATGCCGGCGCCGGCTCAGTCCGCACCGGCCGCCACGGCGATCCTGACGCCCGCGCAGCAGCGCTTCTTCGCACTCGACGTGCCGCATCCGGGCCACTGGAACCAGTCGGTCGCGTTCGACGTGCGCGGTCCATTCGACGCCGATGCATTCGCCCGTGCGTTCGAGACGGTGCTGACCCATCACGACGCATTCCGCCAGCGCTTCACGCGCGGCGCGGATGGAAAGTGGCACGCGAGCGATGCGGCGAAGCCGTACGACGCGCTGCCGTTCGTCGACGTCGCCGCACGCGACGAAGCCGACGCACTGGCGCGCTTCGACGCGTTGCAGCGCCGCCTCGACCTCGGCCGCGGGCCGCTCGCCTGCGCATGCGCGGCGCGGCTGCCGGACGGCTCGACGCAGCTCTCGGTGGCGATCCACCACGCGATCGTCGACGGTGTGTCGTGGCGCATCCTGCTCGATGACCTGGACGCCGCGTATCGCTCCGCCTGCGAGAGCGCGCCGGCTCGCCTGTCGCAGCCGGGCCTGCGCGCGGATGCGTGGGCCGCACGCCTCGCGCGTGCCGCAACCGAACCGGCATCGCCGTTCGCCGCCGAAGCCGCGTACTGGGCCGGCACGGCGCAGGGCGACGACCTCGTGCCCGATCATCCGGATGCGCCGGCGACCAACGCCGACGCGGCCGTCGTCGTGCAGACGATCGACGCGGCACTGACCCGCGCCGCATTGACCGACGCGCATGCCGCGTATCGCACGCAGACGATCGAACTGCTGGGCGCGGCGCTCGCACTGGCGCTGGCCGGTCGCAACGGTGCGGCATCGTGCCGGGTCGAACTCGAAGGGCATGGCCGCGAGGCGCTGTTCGACGATGCGGACGCGAGCCGCACGATCGGCTGGCTGACGAGCCACTATCCGGTGACGCTGCCGGTCGAAGCCACGGTGCGCGACACGCTGTGCGCGGTCAAGGACACGCTGCGCGCGGTGCCGCACAAGGGGCTCGGTTTCGGCGTGCTCGCACACTACGGCGCTGCGGCGACGCGTGCGGCGCTGGCCGCCGTGCCGCGTCCGCGCGTCACGTTCAACTATCTCGGCCAGTTCGACGCACCGCGCGACGCGGCGCTCGTGCCGCGCTTCGGCGGCACCGGCGTCGAGCGCGATCCACAGGGGCCGCTCGGCAACACGCTCGCGATCCACGCTTACCTGGATACCGATCGCGACGGTGCCCGCACGCTGAAGGTGCACTGGGTATACGGCGCACCGCAGTTCGAACGCGCGACGATCGACGCATTTGCCGAGCGCTTCGCGAGCGCGCTGCGCGAACTCGCCGACGCATGCGCATCGCGGGTCGCGCAGCGCGGCGGTGGCGCGACGCCGGGCGATTTCCCGCTCGCGCAGGCCGCCGGCCTCACGCAGGCCGCGATCGAGCGCGCGCCGCTCGACTGGCGCACGATCGAGGACGTGTATCCGCTGTCGCCGATGCAGCAGGGGATCCTGTTCCATGCGCTGTTCGCGCCCGGTCATGCAAGCTATGTGAACCAGCTCGTCGCGACCGCGACGGCGCTCGACGCCGAGCGGCTCGCGGCCGCGTTCGGCGCGTCCGTCGCGCGTCACGACATTTTGCGTACCAGCGTGATGCCCGACGAGGCCGCGCCGCTGCAATGCGTGCATCGCCATGCGCAGATGCCGGTCGAGCAGCTCGACTGGCGCACGCGCGGCGCCACGCTCGACGCCGATTTCGATGCGTGGCTCGCGGCCGACCGCACACGCGGCTTCGACTGGCGCGAGCCGCCGCTGATGCGGCTCGCGCTGATCCGTGTCGCCGACGACGCATGGCGCGTCGTATGGACGCGTCACCACGTGTTGCTCGACGGCTGGAGCACCGCGCGCCTGCTCGCGGACGTGCTGCGCGACTATCGCGATCCCGATGCGGTGTCGCCGTTCGCGAGCCGCCCGGCGCTGCGCTATCGCGACTTCATCGCGTGGCTCGGCACGCGCGACCGCGACGCGGACGAACGCTTCTGGACCGACCGGCTCGCGCGCCTCGACGCGCCGACGCTGATCGCCGAGCGCGTGGCCGACCGGGCGGATGCCGAAATGGTCACGTGGCGCGCGACGCTCGATGCGGATGCGATGACGCGCGTCGCCCAAACGGCGCGGGCGCTGAAGCTGACCGTCAACACGCTGGTGCAGGGCGCCTGGGCGCTCGCGCTGCAGCGCATGACGCACCAGCCGGCCGTCGCGTTCGGCGCGACCGTCGCGGGCCGTCCCGATGCGCTCGCGGACGTCGACACGGTGCTCGGCCTCTTCATCAACACGCTGCCGGTGATCACGGCACCCGCGCCGCAGCAACGTGCGGCCGACTGGCTGCAATCGCTGCAACGCGACAACGCTGCCGCCGCCGAGCATGCGCATACGCCGCTCGCCGACATCCAGCGCTGGGCGCGCGGCGCCGGCGGCGCACTGTTCGACACGCTGGTCGTGTTCGAGAACTACCCGGTCGACGACACGGCGCCCGACGCCGATCCGCGTGCGCTCGCGCTGAGCGACGTACGCAGCATCGAAGCGACCGATTTCGCGCTGACGCTCGTGATCGAAAGCGGCGCCGGGCTGACGATCGACTACGGCTACGACACCGCGCGCGTCGATGCGCGACAGGTCGAGACCTGGCACCGTGCGTTCGCGTGCGCGCTCGATGCGCTGGCCCGCACGCCGGACGCGCTGCTCGGCACGCTGTCGATCGCCGACGATGCGACGCGCGACGCGCTGGCACTCGCGCAGGACACGGCACAGGCGTGGCCGGACGCGCAACGGCAGCCACTGCATCTGCAATTCGCGGCCGCCGCGCAGGCGACGCCCGATGCGATCGCACTCGAGTACACGGATGCCCGAGGCCACGTGCAACGCGCGACCTATCGCGAACTCGACCTGAACACGACGCGTGTCGCCGCCGCATTGCGCCGGCGCGGCGTGCGGCCCGATACGCCGGTGGCGCTGTGCGTCGAGCGTTCGTTCGACATGGTGACGGCGCTCGTCGGTGTGCTGAAGGCCGGCGCCGCGTACCTGCCGGTCGATCCAGACTATCCGGCCGAGCGCATCGCGTACCTGCTGCGCGACGCGCGGCCGGCCGTCGCGATTACGCAAGCCCATCTGCGCGAGCAGGTCGAGGCCGCGCTCGGCGACGATGCGACGACGCAACTGCTGACGGTGGCCGATTTGCTCGCCGACGAAGCGGACGAAGCCGGCCATTCCGCCGCCGGCGTCGCGACCGACCTGGACGCCGCACAGCTCGCGTACCTGATCTACACGTCCGGCTCGACCGGCAAGCCGAAGGGCGCCGGCAACTCGCACGGCGCGCTCGCGAACCGGATCGCGTGGATGCAGCACGCGTACCGGCTGACCCGCGACGACGTCGTGCTGCACAAGACGCCGTTCGGTTTCGACGTGTCGGTATGGGAATTCGTGTGGCCGCTCGCCATCGGCGCGAAGCTCGCGATCGCCGCGCCCGGCGACCACCGCGATCCGGCCCGCCTCGCGGCCGCGATCCATGCACACGGCGTGACTGTGCTGCACTTCGTGCCGCCGATGCTGGCCGCATTCGCCGCGTATCTCGACGATTTCTCGGCCGCCGCGCAATGCGACAGCGTGCGCCTGATCGTCGCGAGCGGCGAGGCGCTCGCGCCCGAGCTCGTCGCGAAGGTCGCGCGGCTGCTGCCGAACGCGACGCTCGTGAACCTGTACGGGCCGACGGAAGCCGCGATCGACGTTTCGCACTGGACCTGCGGCCCCGACGACGCGAGCGCGGTCGCGGTGCCGATCGGCCATCCGATCGCCAACCTGCAACTGCACGTGCTTGATGCGGCATGGCAGCCGGTGCCGGCCGGCGCGACCGGCGAACTGTATCTCGCGGGCGCGGGCCTCGCACGCGGCTATCTCGGCCGCCCGGGGCTGACCGCCGAGCGCTTCGTACCTGATCCATTCGTGCCCGGCGCGCGCATGTACCGCACCGGCGACCTCGCGCGGCGTCGCGCCGACGGCGCGCTTGACTACCTCGGCCGCGTCGACACGCAGGTGAAGCTGCGCGGCCAGCGGATCGAGCCCGGCGAGATCGAGGCGCTGCTGCGCACGGTGCCGGGCGTACACGACGCGGTCGTGATCGTACGCGACGAGCAACTGATCGGCTATGTCGCGCGCGGCGACGCGGGCGCGCTCGACCGCGCGGCACTGCTGGATTCACTGCGTGCGCAGTTGCCGGCGTACATGGTGCCGTCGCAGCTGATCGAGCTCGATGCGTTGCCGGTCACGCCGAACGGCAAGTGCGATCGCCATGCGTTGCCCGCGCCGGTGCGCGAGGCGGCCGCGGCCGTCGAACTCGCGACCGACACGGAGCGCGCGCTCGCGACGATCTGGCAGCGCGTGCTGCACGTGGACGCAATCGGCCGCGATGACGATTTCTTCCTGCTCGGCGGCCACTCGCTGCTCGCAACGCAGGCCCATGCGCAGGCGAACCTGCACTGGGGCCTCGCGCTGCCGCTGCGCACGCTGTTCGACACCCGCACGCTGGCCCGCTGCGCGGACGCGATCGATGCGGCCTGCGCGGCCCGCGGCGAGACCGACGCGGCGAGCGCGATCGATGCGCTGCTCGGCGAACTGGAAACCCAATAAGGACGACGGATGACGAAGGTTCAACCCGACTGGCTCGCACTCGCGACGCGTTTCGCGCAACTGCCCGACGCGCAGCGCGCCGTATTCGTCGACAAGCTCGGCGCGGCCGGCATCGACTTTCGCGTGCTGCCGATTCCGCCGCGCACGCCGCGCAGCGACCGTGTGCCGGCCTCGTTCGCGCAGACGCGGCTGTGGCTGCATGCGCGGCTGATCGACGCGCCGGACGCGTATCACATCACCGAGCGGCTCGCGCTGAGCGGCCCGCTCGACGCACACGCGCTGCGGCTCGCGTGCGACGCGCTGATCGCGCGCCATGAAGCGCTGCGCACGACCTTCGACGAAGCGGAGGACGGCGTCGCGCAGACGATCCATCCGCCGCTGCGCTGCCCGTGGCGCGAGACCGATCTCGAAGCGCTGCCCGACGGGGACCGCATCGCGCGCGCAGAAGCCATCGCGACGGCCGACGAAGCCGACGCGTTCGATCTCGATGCGGCGCCGCTCGTGCGTGTGCACCTGATCCGCTTCGACGCGACGCATCACTGGCTCGCGCTGACGGGTCACCACATCGTGTCGGACGGCTGGTCGTCGGGCGTGATGCTGGACGAGCTCGCGGCGTTCTATCGCGCGTATGCGTCGGGCGCACCGGTGCCGCTCGCGCCGCTGCCGATCCAGTACGCGGACTACGCACTGTGGCAGCGCCGCTGGCTCGATGCCGGCGAACGCGATCGGCAGCTCGCATTCTGGCGCGAACGGCTCGATCCGCAACGCGGCGTGCTGACGCTGCCCGGTGCGACCGCGCGGCCCGCACGCCGCAGTGCGCGCGGCGCACGTCACGTGTTTTCGCTCGACGCGCGCATCGCTGCGCAACTGCGAGCATTCGCGGCCGCGTCGGGCGCGACGCCGTTCGCGGTGCTGCTCGCGGCGCTCGACGCGCTGCTCGCGCGTGCGACCGGCGACGCGCGGATCTGCGTCGGCGTGCCGGCCGCGAACCGCGAGCGCGCGGAAACGGCCGGCCTGATCGGCTTCTTCGTCAACACGCTCGCGATCGACGTCGACGTGCCCGTGCACGGCGATTTCGCGTCGCTGGTCGCGCGCACGCAGCGCGCGCTCGTCGATGCGCAGATGCACCAGGACGTGCCGTTCGAGCAGGTCGTCGACGCGCTCGGCGTGCCGCGCAGCGCCAGCCACCATCCGCTGTTCCAGGTGATGGCCGCGTACGGCGAGCGCCGCGCGCTGCCGGCGCTCGGCGCGGCCTCGGCCGCACTGTTGCCGTCCGGCACGCCGTCCGCGAAATTCGACCTGACGCTCGCCGTCGAGGCCACGCCCGACGGCACGTTCGATGCCGCGTTCATTTATGCGCTCGACCTGTTCGACGCCGACGCGATCGCGCGGCTGGCCGCGCGCTTCGTCACGCTGCTCGGAGACGCGCTCGCGCGCCCCGACATGCCGATCGGCGATCTCGACTGGCTGCCGGCCCACGAGCTGGCCCAACTCTTCGCGTGGAACGCGCCGGCAGGCGCAGCCGAAGCCGCACCGTTCGTGCCGGTGCACGTGCGCATCGCCGCGCATGCGAAGGCACGGCCCGACGCACGCGGCGTCGCCGACATCGATCGCGCGCTGACACGCGGCGAGGTCGACGCGCGCGCCACTCGCATCGCGCGCAATCTCGTCGCCACCGGCGTGCGACCCGAGATGCGCGTCGGCGTCGCGCTGCAGCGCTCGGTCGACCTGCTGATCGCGCTGATCGCGGTGCTGAAGTCTGGCGCCGCGTTCGTGCCGCTCGACCCGGCCCATCCGCGCGAACGGCTCGCGCAGATCGTCGGTGACGCGGGCATCGTGCACGTGCTGACCGACGGCGCGAGCGCCGCGTCGCTGCCCAAGTTGCCGGCGCTGCGCGTCTGGCGCGCGGACGAAGTCGACGCGCTCGACGAAGCCGCCAACATCGCTCTGCCGGACGTGTTGCCCGGCCATGCGGCGTACGCGATCTACACGTCGGGCTCGACCGGCAAGCCGAAGGGCGTGATCGTCGATCACGCGGCCTTCGCGCGGCATTGCGTGGCGATCGCCGAGCGCTACGGCGCAGGCGAGCGCGACGTGTTCCTGCTGTTCCAGTCGGTCAACTTCGACGGCGCGCACGAAGGCTGGTTTTCGCAATACCTGTCGGGCGCTGCCGTGTCGGTGACGGCCGACGTGCTGTGGCCGCCCGCGCAGACCTGCGCGATGATGATCCGCGACGGCGTGACGATGACCTACGTGCCGCCCGGCTGCGCCGCGCAGCTCGCCGAATGGGCGCTCGCGCACGGCGCACCGCCGACGCTGCGCTCGCTGACCGTCGGCGGCGAGGCGACGTCGCGCGAAGCGTTCGCGATGCTGCGCCGCGCGATGCCGAACGTGCGCGTGGTCAACGGCTACGGCCCGACCGAGACCGTGATCACACCGACGCTGTGGATGTTCCGTCCCGGCGACGATCTCGCGAAGCTGGGCGATGCCGCGTATCTGCCGATCGGCACGCTGGTCGGCGCGCGCACCGCGCACGTGCTCGACGAGCGGCTGCATCCGCTGCCGGTCGGCGTGATCGGCGAGCTTTACCTGGGCGGCGAGGGGATCGGCGTCGCGCGCGGCTACCTGGATCGTCCCGCGCTGACGGCCGAGCGCTTCGTGCCCGATCCGTACGGTGCACCGGGCGCACGCCTGTACCGCACCGGCGACCTCGTGCGGCGTCGCGCGGACGGCGTGTTCGACTTCATCGGTCGCGTCGATCACCAGGTGAAGCTGCGCGGGCTGCGCATCGAACTCGGCGAGATCGAAGCGCAGCTGGCCGCGCACGACGCGGTGCGCGAGGCGTGCGCGGTCGTGCACGGGCAGGGCGCGCAGGCGCAGCTCGTCGCCTATGTCGAACTGACGGCCGACGCACAAGCCGCCGCGCAGCCGGTCGAAGCCGCAACGCTCGATGCGCATCTGCGCCGCACGCTGCCCGACTACATGGTGCCCGCGCAGCTGATCGTGCTCGACGCGCTGCCGCGCAATGCGAACAGCAAGGTCGACCGTGCGCGGTTGCCGGCGCCGGTGCGCGTCGAGCGCACATACGAGGCGCCGCACGACGGCGACGAAACCGCGCTCGCGGCGATCTGGCGCGACGTGCTGAACATCGAGCGCGTCGGCCGCGGCGATCACTTCTTCGAGCTCGGCGGCCATTCGCTCGCCGCGGTGCGCGTCGCGACGCGTGTCGCCGAGCGGCTCGGCCGCGACGTGCCGGTGCGCGCGCTGTTCGAAGCGCCGGTGCTCGCGCAGTACGCGCGGCAGGTGGCCGACGCGCCGCGCGACGCACATGCCGGCGCCGCGGCGCCGGGCGTCGCGCTGGCCAAACCCGATGCGCAAGGCGTGTGGCCGCTGTCGCCCGCGCAGCTCGGCCTGTGGTTCCTGTGGCGCGCGCAACCCGACAGCGCCGCGTACAACATCCCGGTCGCGCTGCGCGTGCGCGGCCCGCTCGACCTCGACGCACTGCGTGCCGGGTTCGCGGCTGCGGCAGCCGCGCATCCGGCACTGCGTGCCCGGCTCGTCACGCGCGACGGCATGCTGCCGGGCCAGCGGATCGACGCCGCAGCGCCCGTCGCATTGCCGGTCGTCGACCTGTCCGCGCAGCCCGACGCGCTCGCCCGCGCGGCAGCGCTGACCGGCGCCGATGCGCTCGCGCCGTTCGATCTCGCCGCCGCTGCGCCGCTGTGGCGCGCTCGCGTGCTGCGGCTCGGTGCGGACGATCACGTGCTGTCGGTGACGATCCATCACATCGTGTCGGATGGCGAATCGATCGAGCTGTGGCTCGACGCGGTACGCGCACGCTATGTCGAGCGGGTGCGTGGCGATGCGGCGCACGCATCGACGGTGACGGTGACGGAAAGCACGTCGCTCGTGCTGCCCGCGCCGTGCCACCCGGCCCGCGTCGCATACTGGCGCGACGCGCTCGCCGATCTGCCGTCGCGCGTGCTGCCGCAGCGCGCGGACGCGCCGGCCGTGCCGCAATGGCGGGCCGCGCGCATCGCGTTCGAGTTCGACGCGCCGCTGATCCGTGCCGCGCGCGACGCCGCGTCGGCCGCGCACGCGACGCTGCCGATGCTGCTGCACGCAGCGCTCAACACCGCGCTGTTCCGTGTGACCGGCGCGGCCGACCAGCCGGTCGGTGTACTCGCGTCGACGCGCGAGTTGACGGGCGATGCGGCGCGCGATGCGCTTGGCCTCTTCATCAATTCCGTGGTCGTGCGCACGCGCATCGACCCGTCAGCCCGGCGCGCGGACCTGCTCGCGCAGGTGCGCGACACCGCACTCGCCGCGTATGCGCATGCCGACGTGCCGTTCGCCGACGTCGTCGCCGCACTGCGCACGCCGCGTGCCGTGCAGGCCAATCCGCTGTTCCAGGTGATGTTCAACTACCTGCGCCCGACCGGTGCGGCCACACGCGACTGGGCCGGCCTGACACTCGCCGAATTCGACGACGTGCGGCATCGCGTGGTGTTCACGCTGGAGCTCGACGTCGTCGAGCATCCGGACGGTCGCGTGAGCGCTGCGTTCTCGTATGCAGACGAGTTGCTCGACGGCGGCTTCGTCGACGCGCTTGTCGACCTCTATCACGACGAAGTCGCGCGTTTCGCCGGTGCGCCGGAGGCGGCGCTCGGCGCGCCCGATGCGCTGTTCACGGGTCACGCGCTCGCGCCGGCTGGCACGGACGTGCCCGTCGCCGCGGCAGGCGCCCCGAACATGGCGGCCGCGCTCGCGGTGTTGTGGTCGGACACGTTCGCGACGGCCGCGCCCGCGCGCGACACCGACCTGTTCGAAGCCGGCGCGACCTCGTTCGACGTGGTGCGCTTCGTCGACGCGGCTAGCCGCGCCGGTCACGCGTTGACGGTGGGCGACGTGTTCGCGGCACCGACGCTCGCGGCGCTCGGCGCGCGAATCGATGCATCGGCAGAAACGGAGCAGGAGGTGCGCGATGCTGGCTGAAGTGCGTCCGGACGGAGTCACGATGCTCGATACGTACCGCCTCGCGTTCGCGGACGGCCTGTTCGCCGTGCGCGACGGCACGGAGATCCGCGTCGCGCAGGGCGACGGCATCGGCGCGCAGTTGTTGCGCGTGCAACTCGGCGACGATGGCGCGCTGCGCCTCGTCGCATACAACCATCGCGCGGCGCCGGCCGATCAGCGCCGGGCGCTGCTGGCCGCGCTGGCCGCGGCGTTTTCGGACGGCGCGCGCTATGCGGCGATCCGGCTCGATCCGGCCGCATGGCCGGCGGTCGTGCTCGATGCGCTGCGCGCGAGCGGCGTGCTGGCCGACGGCGGACTGTGCATGCGCGAAGGCTGGGCGCAGCAGCCCGACCTGTGGCGCGTCGGCGCCCATCTGCCGTGCGCGACGCTGCCGATGCTGACTGACGGCCGGCGCCATCCGCGCCGGCCGCCCGCACCGCGCGGCGACGTGTATGCGCGCGACCTGCCGACGCTCGGCGTGCGCTTCACGCTGCGCGGCTGGCAGCCGGCCGAGGACGCCACGCGCGTCGCGCACTGGTTCGACGAACCGCGCGTGCGCGACGGCTGGCCGGGCGCGCAGCCCGGCGTGGACGGCACGGCGCCCGCGGCGGACCCGCACGTCACACCGCTCGTCGGCTGCTTCGACGGCGAACCGTTCGCGTATGTCGAGGCGTACTGGCTGAAGGAAGACCCGCTCGCGCCGCACGTCGGCGCACGCGACTACGACCGCGGGCTGCGGATGCTGGTCGGCGCCTCGCGCTGGCGCGGTCCGCATTGCGTGGCGGGCTGGCTGCCGTCCGTCGTTCATTACCTGTTTCTCGACGACCCGCGCACCGAAGCGGTCGGCTGCGCGGTCCCGGCCGGCCGCGCGCGGGTCGTCGACACCCTCGCGCGGCATGGCTTCGCGCGGCAGCGCCGTCTGGCGCTGGCCGACACGCGGCCGCTGTGGATGTGCACGCAGCGCGAGACGTTCTTCTCCGGCCGTCACGTCTGACGCGCCGGTTTCACCGACAAGGGAGCTGAGAGACATGCAGAGAGAAACCGTATTCGACCTGATCGGCGTCGGCTTCGGGCCGTCGAATCTGGCGTTGGCCGTGCGCCTCGCGGAACGCAGCGGCGCGCGTCCGTTCGCGCATTGCTTCGTCGAACGCCAGCCGGAGTTCGGCTGGCATCGCGGCATGCTGCTGGACGATTGCCGGATGCAGATCTCGTTTCTGAAGGATCTCGTTACGATGCGCGATCCGACGAGCCGCTATACGTTCATCAACTACCTGTTCGAGCGCGGCCGGCTGAATGAATTCGTCAACCTGAAGAACTTCTATCCGACCCGCGTCGAATTCCACGACTACCTGAGCTGGGTCGCGGAAGGGTTCGACGAGCACGTTCACTACAGCGAGACCGTCACCGCGATCGAGCCGGTGCGCGGCGACGGCGCGCGGATCGACGCGCTGCGCGTGCTGTCGCGCGACGCAGCCGGCCACGAGCGCCAGCGCGTGACGCGCTCGCTGTCGGTCGGCGTCGGCGGCACGCCGGCGGTGCCGGACGCATTCGCCGCGCTCGGCCGCGACCGCGTGATCCACTCGTCGTCCTACCTGACCGACATCGACCGGCTGGTCGCGTCGCCGGACGGCGAACGCCGCCGCGTCGCGGTGATCGGCGCGGGGCAGAGCGCAGCCGAGGTGTTCATCGATCTCGCGCGCCGCTTCCCGCACGTCGACGCGAGCCTCGTGATGCGCGCGGGCGCACTGAAACCGGCCGACGACAGCCCGTTCGTCAACGAGATCTTCAGCCCCGAGTTCACCGACGTCGTCTACGCACAGCCGCACGACGCGCGCCGCGCACTGCTCGAGCGCTATCGCGACACCAACTACGCGGTGGTCGACCGGCCGCTGATCGAGCAGATCTACGAAATGCTGTACCTGCAGCGCATCGACGGCACGCCGCGCCATGCGCTGCTCGCGAACAGCGCGATCGAAGCCGCGGTGCGCACCGCCGACGGCCGTATCGAGCTGACGCTGCGCGACCGGATGAACGGCGCCACGCGCGTCGAACGCTTCGACGCGCTCGTGCTCGCGACCGGCTACCGGCGCGACACGCATTCGGCGCTGCTCGAAGGGCTCGCGCCGCACCTGGGCGACGCGCTCACGCGCGGCGACGTCACGCGCGACTACCTGCTCGCGACGCCCGAGCAGTTCGCGCCGCGTATCTACCTGCAAGGCTGCTGCGAAGACAGCCACGGCCTGTCCGACACGCTGCTGTCGGTCCTGGCGCGCCGCGCGGACGAAATCTGCGCGTCGCTCGAAGACGGGATCGCGCCCGCCCATGACGAAGGCGCGGCCCGGGCACTGAATGAACAACGACATCAAAACGGGGCGAGCGCGGGCCGCATGGCTTTCGCTCTTTGACAAAGGCGCGGTCGGAGACCGCATGAAAAAAGTGGAGCAGAGAAAGATGGAGTGGGCAACAGGCACGCGTGTGCGTGCGATCGCAGCCGCGGCGAGCGTGGCGTTCGGGATGGCGGCAGGGCACGCATTCGCCCAGACGGCGCCCGCCGTGAACGCAGGCGCCGCAGCGTCGGCCAGCAGTGCGCAGAACGGTGCGGCGGCCAGTGCAGCGGCCAGTGCGGCGGCAAGCACGTCGACCAGCGCACCGAATGGCTCGACGACCGGCACGCTGCCGGCGATCAACGTCAACGCGGGCTCGGAAGGCGACGGCACGGTCGGGCTCGTCGCGAAGCGCAGCCGCAGCGGCACGAAGACCGACACCGCGATCAACGAAATCCCGCAGACGGTCAACGTCGTCACCGCGCAGCAGATCGAGATGACCGGCGCGACCGACGTGAACGCGGCGCTGCGCTACGTGCCGGGCTTCTCGTCGTACGGCTCGGACAACCGTTCCGACTGGTACGCGGCGCTGCGCGGCTTCACGCCGACCGCGTACGTGAACGGGCTGCAGGTGCCGAACACGATCAACCTGGCGAGCTGGCGCGTCGATCCGTACATGATCGACAGCATCACCGTGCTGCGCGGCCCGACCTCGGTGCTGTACGGCGCGGGCGACCCGGGTGCGATCATCGACGTGCAGACCAAGCTCGCCGACGGCGAGCGCGTGCGCGAAGCGGGCGTGCAGATCGGCAACTACGCGCGCAAGCAGTTCATGATCGACGTCGGCGACAAGCTCGATCCGGACGGCAAGTATGCGTACCGGTTCGTCGGCGTCGCGCGCGACGGCAACGCGCTGACCGGACCGAACAACGACCAGCGCGTGTCGCTCGCGCCGTCGTTCCGCTGGCGGCCGAACGCGGATACGTCGCTGACGCTGTCCGCCACGTACCTGCAGGACTGGGGCGACATCTCGTCGAACTTCCTGCCCGCACAGGGCACCGTGTTACCGAACCCGAACGGGCAGATCAACAAGGACGTGTACGAAGGCGACGGCGACTTCAACTACTACCGCAAGAAGCAGTGGTCGCTCGGCTATCAGTTCGAGCACAACCTGAACTCGATGTGGACGTTCCGGCAGAACGTGCGCTGGATGCACCTGTCGCTCGACAACGGGTCGGTGTTCGGCAACGGCTTCGTCGACGGCAGCCTGACCGACGTGTCGCGCTGGGCTGGCGTGTTCCAGATGAACTACAGCCGCTTCGACATCGACAACAACGTGCAGGGCCGCTTCGGCACGGGCCCGCTCGAGCACACGCTGCTGCTCGGCTTCCAGTACAACCGGCAGACCGCGACCGACAGCGAATGGCTCGCCGCCGCGCCGGCGCTGAACATCTACAACCCGGTTTACCTGCCGGTGACGACGTCGGTGTTCAATCCGGACTCGACGTTCCGCACCAACACGTACACGACGCTGAACACCTTCGGCCTGTACGCGCAGGACCAGATCAAGTGGAACCGCTGGACGCTGACGCTCGGCGGCCGCGAGGACTGGGTCAACATGCGGATGGACGACCGCGCGGGCGGCACGCAGTCGAAGGCCGACGTCACGGCGTTTACCGGCCGTGTCGGCCTGACGTACCAGGGCGACTACGGGCTGTCGCCGTACGTCAGCTACGCGACGTCGTTCAATCCGCTGATCGGCGTGAACCTGCTCGGCGGCGGCTTGCCGCAGCCGACGCGCGGCAAGCAGATTGAGGCCGGCCTGCGCTGGCAGCCGCCCGGCAAGAACCTGATGCTGAACGCGGCGATCTACCAGATCAACCAGACCAACGTGCTCACGCCGGCGCCGACCGATCTCGACGAGACCGGCACGAAGTCCGTGCAGACGGGTGAAGTGCGTTCGCGCGGGATCGAGCTGAGCGCGACCGGCAAGCTCACGCGGAACCTGTCGCTGATCGCGTCGTACGTCTACCAGGACGTGAAGAACGTGAAGGCCAACGACGCATCGCTGAACAACTGGCCGGTCGACATTCCGCGGCCGCGCCAGATGGCGTCGCTGTGGACCGACTGGACGTGGCACACGGGGCCGCTCGCGGGCCTCGGCCTCGGCGGCGGCATTCGCTACCAAAGCGCGTCGGCCGGTGCGGCCGACAACTCACTGACGGTATCGAGCGTCACGCTGTTCGACGCGGGCGTGCACTACGACACGCGTAACTGGCGCTTTGCCGTGAATGGGACGAACCTGTTCAACCGCCACTACATCAGCGGTTGCCAGTCGATGAACGTCTGCATTTTCGGCACTGACCGCACGGTGATCGCGACCGCGAAATACAACTGGTGACGCCGCGCGCCGCGGCGCACCGGCCGGCCTTCGGGCCGGCGCGGGCGGGCCGCGGCGCCGTCGTCCGCTTTTTCCACGACGCATCCATGCCGAAGAAAAATCTCGTCTACATCCAGTCGCTGCGCAACGGCGCGGCCGATCGCGCCGGCCAGCCGGTCGCTTACCAGGGCGGCACGCGCTACATGAAGGCGCCGCTCGAATTCCTCGTCGAGTGCCTGAACGACTCGCCGCTCGGCGAACGCTACACGCTCAAGGGCGTGATCGTCGACGACGACGAAGGCTCGCCGGCCGACCGCGCGAAGGTCGCCGACTACGGGTTCGCGCGCACGCCGGGCCGCCCGTGGATCCTGCCCGACGGGCTGACCGTGCAGGGCCGGCCGGTCGACGCGCTGTTCTGCTCGATTCCGTCGACCTACCGCCGGCTGCCGCGCGCCGCGCGCGAGCGCGTGACGGGCAAGCAGGCCTTCGAGCACCGCCTGCTCGAACGCCTGCTCGAACTCGACGCCGACGTGGTCGTGCTCGACGGACTGCTCGTGATCCTCGACGAACTCGTGCGCCCCGGCGCGCGCTTTCACCGCCGCATCGCGAACATCCACCCCGGCATCACGGCCGACGATTCGCCGTACCAGCGGCGCGGCGCGTGGGCGACGCTCGACGCGCTGCACGGCGCGCGCGGCGAACGGGTCGACTGGGCGAGCGGTACCACGTCTCGCGTCGAACCCGTGACGATGACGGGCGCGTCGTTCCACTACGTCGACAACGGCATCGATTCCGGCGAGGTGATCTGCGACGTGCTCGACACGCCGATCGCGCCGGACGACACGATTCTCGAACTGCGCTGGAACAACTTCCAGCGCAGCCTGTTTCCGGCGCTCGAGCGGGGGCTGCACGTCCTCGCCGACCGCCACGACGCGGGAGCACCGTGATGGAAGACACGCAGACGAAACCGGCCGGCGCGGCAGACGCCGTCGAAGGCGAGGTGGCCGCGGCACTTGACGGCGCCGCGCACGGGCAGGCGACGCCGGCCGTCGAGCGCACGCTCGACGCGTGGCGGTCCGACGACGCGCCGGCCGCGCTGCTCGCGGAATTCGTCGCACTGTTCAACACGGACACCCGGCACGACGCGGCGACGGTGTCGGTGCCGCTCGGCGGCGCCGATCCGGCGGCCGTCGCGGCATATGTCGCCCGCGCGGTGCGCGACGGCGTGATCGACGGCGCGCAGGCCGCGGGCGACCGGCTGCGCCTCACCGCGTCGCGTGCGACGTTCTGGCAGAACCCGCAGCCGTGGTTGAAAGCGCCCGCATCGGGCGGGATGCCGCTGCGCTACGCGATCACGAACGGCCACCGGCATCCGGTGCGGCCGCCGTCGCCGCCCGGTGAAATCTATGCGCGCTACATGCCGCAGGTCGGGATGACGTTCAGCCTGCGCACCGTCGACGTCGATGCACATGCGCAACGGTTCAGCGACTGGATGAACCTCGATCGCGTCGCGCAGTTCTGGGATCAGCGCGGCACGCGCGACGAGCACGCCGCGTATCTCGCGGAGCGGCTCGCCGATCCGCACATGCATCCGATGATCGGCTATTTCGACGACACGCCGTTCGGCTATTTCGAGTTCTACTGGGCGAAGGAAGACCGCCTCGCGCCGTTCTACGACGCACACGACTACGATCGCGGGCTGCACCTGCTGATCGGCGACTCGCGCTTCCAGAGCGCGGGCAAGCTGCATGCGTGGTGGAGCGGGGTGCTGCACTACATGTTCGTCGACGAACCGCGCACGCAACGGCTCGTCGGCGAGCCGCGCATCGATCACGTGCGGCATATCGCGTACATGCACCGGCTCGGGTTCTACACGCTGAAGGAGTTCGACTTCCCGCACAAGCGCGCGGCGCTTACCGTGATGGAGCGCGAGACATTCTTCGACACTTTCCGGTTGCCGTGACGGGACGGGTGCGCGAAGTGTCGACGCGTCGATTCGACAGCGGCGACGGTTCGCACGGCCTGACGGACGGGCAGGCATCGGCCGTTCGGGATATGGATCAGGCGGCCGGCATGCGGAAGAATGGATCCCACTCTCATCGCAGACAGGTCGTGACAACATGGCAAGCACACCCGCGACAGCATCGGGCGCGATCCCGGATCCGCGCCCCTTAACATTGACATATGCTGGCATATGCCTAGAATGGGCGCATCGTACTCCCGTGGAGTGGCTCATGCGCACCGTTTCCATTTTCAAGAACGCCCGTAACCAGGCAATCCGCATCCCGAAGGACATGGAATTCGAGGGTGTGACGGAACTCGAGATCCGACGCGAGGGCGACACGCTGCTGCTGCGTCCGGTGCGGCCGACGTGGCTGTCGTTCGCGAGCGAACCGCTCGCCGATGCCGACTTCCTCGCCGAGCGCCCGGCCGTCATCGAATCCGGTCGTTTCGACCTGTCCGGCGCCGATGGCGATGCCCCGACGGAGTCGGGGCGGTGACCACGCTCTACATGCTCGATACGAACATCTGTTCGTTCATCATGCGCGAGCGGCCGCCCGTCGTGTTGTCCCGGTTGCAGTCGTGCGTCAATGCGCAGCACCGGATCGTCGTGTCGGCGATTACCTATGCCGAAATGCGGTTCGGTGCAGTCGGCAGAAAGGCGTCGCCGAAGCATGCGGAACTCGTGACGGCCTTTGTCGCGCGGCTGGACGGTGTGCTGTCGTGGGATACGGCCGCGGTCGATGCAACGGCCGCGATTCGTGCCGATCTCGCCGCACGCGGCACGCCGATCGGTGCCAACGATGCGTCGATCGCCGGTCACGCGATCGCGGCCGGCGCCGTGCTCGTGACGAACAACAATCGTGAATTCAGCCGTGTTGCGGGCTTGTCGCTCGAAGACTGGGCGGCCTCGGCCTAGGGCCCGTGAATGCGCGATGGCGCTGTGGGCGGATCCGCGAGGAAAGCACTGCGGAATGCGTCGAGATACCGGTCGGCGTCATCGCTGAATTCACCCGGCAGCAGTGCAAACGCGCGGGCCTGCAGATCCTGTCCGAGCGTCGCGTAAATCGCTTCGTCGGATAACAGCGTGCGAATCGCATCGTGCGTGTGCGGCGAAGCAATCCGCTTCGCATCGCGTGCCAGCAGCGCCGCGGCCGCCAGCTCCGGCTGGAAATCATGCTGTTCGAGCAGATCGGGCGCCACCTCCCAGATGCGCTCGCGATTGCCCGCGTCGTGAAAATGCGTGAGCAGGAACAGCAGGTCGTACGCGTCGCTGTTCTGGCGCGCGCGCCGATCCTGCCACGCGAGCAATTTCAGCAGCGCAAGCGCCGGCAGGCTCGCCACCGGCACCGCGATGCCGGCCCCGATCGACACGGCCAGCGCCGTATCGACCGCCTCCTGAAAGCCCAGCACGTTCAGCACGAAATCGCCGCCCGGCGGCCACGCGATTTCGCCGGGCGGCGTTTCGAGCGGCCCGAACGGCACGAGATCGAGCTCCGTGCGAAACCCCCGCGTCCCGCTGTCGAACAGCAGTTTCTGCTGATGCTTCGGCGCGCGCGCAAATTGCCCGGTCGCGACGAGCGCATCGACGAGCTGCTCGTGAAACGGCCAGCTCACCGCGCACACCGCGACGTCAACGTCCCGGGTTGCGCGCACCGGCCGGATGCCGTACACGTGCCACATCAGGATGTCGCGCGCGGTTGCGCCGGCGACGACGAACGCCGCATCGAGCTGCGCACAGGCCGTCCGAACCGCCAGCAGCAGCGCGACCGCCGCCGGCTCGAGCGGCCGGCGCGGGTCGACGTCAAGCGGGCGGGTGGGCGAGGTATCGGTCATGGATGTGTTGGGCGGCGGCGAGATTGCGGCTGTCTCCGGACGAGACGAGATCCGCGTAGATCAGCAGCGGTGGCACGAGCGGCACGTCGTGCTCGCGCCAGTCGAGCGCCGGCGACGGTGGCCAGAAGGCTTCGAGCAGCTCGACGTCGCCGCGCTCGTCCGGGCGCAGGCGCGCCTGGAGCAGCAGGCGGTTCGACACGGCGCCGTGCGTATAGACGGTGATCGCGGCCGGCTTCAGGTCGTGCGTCAGCAGGTCGGCCGCGGGCTCGCCGCCGAGCCGCGCGTCGAATGCCGCGAAATCGAAGCCGCGCCACCAGTCGGGCGCGAGCGCGGCGAACCGCCGGCTCGGCAGCTTCGCGCGCAGGCGGCTCGGATACAGCGCGACCCATTCCTGCACGAAGCGCGGCCAGTCGGGAAACACGCGCTCGCCGTTGCGCCGCTGCGCGACGAGGCCGCGTGCGATCAGGTCGTCAATCGCGAGATTGACCGTGCCAAGCGCGACACCCGACGCGGCGGCGATCGCCCGGAGCGGTTGCGCGACGAGGCCCGGCTGTGTCGCGAGCGCGAACATCACGGCGAGCCCCTTGGGCGTCGTCGCGCGCGATGCCTGCCGGCGCGGCGTGCGTGCAGGTTTCGGCCGGCCGGAGATCATCACGGTCGCCTCCGGCTGGATCAGGCACGCGTTGCCGGCGGTATCGAGGTACGAGATGTCGTGCTCGATCAGGCGGGCGGCCAGTTCGGCCGAAAAATACGGCGCGACCAGCATCAGCGGCCGCTCGCCAGCCACCGGGGTGGCGCGGCGGCGGCGTAACACGGCAAGCGCGCCCTGCAGCGATTCGACACCGATGCTCACAACCGCCGGCATCTCGAAGGTCTGCCCGGCCATGCCGAAGCGGATCATCGCGTCAGCATGCGCGCTGTAGGCGGCCGGCACGCGCACGCGCCGGGCCTTGAAGCGCCGGGTCGCGCGTTCGAACGCGGCGCAGGCTTCGTCGAGCACGTGCTGTTCCGCTATCGGCAGGGTGGCGTTCTCGGGCATCAGGGCAGATCGCTTGTTCACTTTTATGACAGCGTACACAAAAAATGTACAACCGTCAAAAAATGAACAAATGCGCTCAACCCATTGATGTGACGGGATTATTACGGCATGGCGAACGGCAATCAACGCGCACACCCACCTGAAAAATCGAGACTGAACACGCAGTGTCGTGCATCCCGATCGTGCGGGGCAGTCGCCCGGATGGCCGATTGCCTCCCGCCGTGCGATTCGTCGTGTGCCACCCTGATCGACCGGCAACTCCAGGTTGTCTCCACGACGACTTTCTGTCTGTCAGGTTGCCTCTCAACCGACTATCCTTGCCTGCACATTCCCCACGGAACCTAGGAGACGACACCGTGACGCACAGCGTGATCCCCGCAGGCCTCGCCGACGAAATGATCCAGATCCGGCACCGCATTCATGCCCACCCCGAACTGGGTTTCGAGGAATTCGCGACGAGCGACCTCGTCGCCGAGCAGTTGCAGGCGTGGGGCTACACGGTGCATCGCGGGCTCGGCGGCACGGGCGTCGTCGCGCAGCTGAAGGTCGGCACCGGCACGCAGCGCCTCGGCCTGCGCGCCGACATGGACGCGCTGCCGATCCACGAATCGACCGGCCTGCCTTACCAGAGCACGATCCCCGGCAAGATGCACGCGTGCGGCCACGACGGCCATACGGCGATGCTGCTCGCGGCCGCGAAGCATCTGGCGCGCGAGCGTCGCTTTTCCGGCACGCTGAACCTGATTTTCCAGCCGGCCGAGGAAGGGCTCGGCGGCGCGAAGAAAATGCTCGACGACGGGCTGTTCGAGCAGTTCCCGTGCGACGCGATCTTCGCGATGCACAACATGCCGGGCTTCCCGACCGGCAAGTTCGGCTTCCTGCCGGGGCCGTTCATGGCGTCGTCGGATACCGTGATCGTCGACGTGCAGGGGCGCGGCGGCCACGGCGCGGTGCCGCACAAGGCGATCGATCCGGTCGTCGTCTGCGCGCAGATCGTCATCGCGCTGCAGACGATCGTGTCGCGCAACGTGTCGCCGCTCGACATGGCGATCGTCACGGTCGGCGCGATCCACGCGGGCGAGGCGCCGAACGTGATTCCCGACCGCGCGCAGATGCGCCTGTCCGTACGCGCGCTGAAGCCCGAGGTGCGCGACCTGCTCGAGACGCGCATCAAGGAAGTCGTCCATGCGCAGGCGGCCGTGTTCGGCGCGACCGCGACGATCGACTACCAGCGCCGCTACCCGGTGCTCGTCAACGATGCGGAGATGACCGCGTTCGCACGCGGCGTCGCGCGAGAGTGGGTCGGCGAAACGAACCTGATCGACGGGATGGTGCCGCTCACCGGCAGCGAGGATTTCGCATTCCTGCTCGAGAAGCGGCCGGGCTGCTACCTGATCATCGGCAACGGCGACGGGGAGGGCGGCTGCATGGT
Organism: Burkholderia cepacia GG4; assembly: GCF_000292915.1. Taxonomy (NCBI): domain Bacteria; kingdom Pseudomonadati; phylum Pseudomonadota; class Betaproteobacteria; order Burkholderiales; family Burkholderiaceae; genus Burkholderia; species Burkholderia cepacia. Next base: position 1,907,700 of record NC_018513.1, on the reverse strand, counting down.
GCACAACCCCGGCTACGACTTCAACGACGCGGCACTGCCGACCGGCGCGTCGTACTGGGTCAAGTTGGCGGAGACGTTTCTGGTGTGACGGTTGCGGCCCGCGCGCGGCGCCCGCCTGGTCCGTCGGCATCGCATCGCCCCTGCGGGATCAGGATTTGACGGTCCTTGACATGTCGTCGCAAGGCCGCGTGCTACGCTCCATTTCGCATCGGACCGGTCGTCGGCACAAGCGCACTGTCCGCACGTCGCGATCCGATCCGGCCGCCGGCAGCAACGAGAATTCGGCCGCGCAGCTCGCTGAACGAACGGTGTTCTCCGGCCTGCACGGCCGGGCACGCGTCGCTCGACCGCTCACACCCGGGCCCGCACTGCCTCGTTTGGCCGTGGGCGCCGGCCCCGCTCAATCGATACCGCCCCTACGACATGCGAAAACCTTTCTTCATCGCGCTGACGGCCTGCGCGTTCGGCTTCTTGCTGACCGGATGCGACGATCAGAAGATGGCCGACGCGGTCAACGCGATCAAGCCGGACAACGTGGCGTTCGGCCGTCTGCAGCGCGGCGTGTCGACGGTCGACGACGTGCTCCGCGACGCGGGCAAACCCGAGATGGTCAGGCAGAACGAAGACGGCTCGCAGCGGTACGAGTATCCGCGCGGCCCGTTCGGGACGAGCACGTACATGCTCGACTTCGGGCCGGACGGCAGGCTCATGTCGATCACGCAGGCGCTGAGCGCGGAAAACATCGCGAAGGTCGTGCCGGGGATGACGAAGGACGACGTGCGGCAACTGCTCGGCAAGCCGACGTCGGTCTCGCAATACGCGTTGAGCCACGAAGAAGTCTGGAGCTGGCACTGGGCCGAAGGCGGCGTATCGGGCGATGCGATGTTCAATGCGCATTTTTCGCCGGACGGGACCGTGATCCGGACCTCGAGATCGGAAGCGCCCGGACGGGAGAAGCCGTGACGGCGAGCTTGCCCGGCCGCGTCATTGCGGCGTCGCCCGTCACCACGCCGCGCCGCTGAACAGCGCCGCCGCCGCCGGCGGATTCGACGGCCAGTACATGTGCATGTACGTCGCGACGATCGAACCCGCGCGATACACGGCTTCGCCGCTGCCGGGCGCCCCATCGGGCCGGGCGGCGGTCGCAGCCGGCGCCAGCGGCGTCTCGAGCCGCGAATAATGAAACGTATGACCGCGCATCGGCCCGGTGCGGGTGTCGAGCTGCTGCATCCCGAGCGCGGCGAACCGGCGCTGCATCGTCGCATGGCCCGACAGCAGCCCGAGCATCGGTGTCGTCACGCCCTCCACGTCGGTCAGCGACTCGCACAGATACACCATCCCGCCGCATTCCGCGACGATCGGCCGGCCGGCAGCCGCATGCGCGCGGATCGTCTGCGCGGTCGCGGCATTCGCCGCGAGCGTCGCCGCATGCAGCTCCGGATATCCGCCCGGCAGGAACAGCGCGTCGCAATCGTCGGGCACGGGTTCGTCGGCAAGCGGCGAGAAGAACCGCAGCTGCGCACCGAGCGCATCGAGCAGCGCGAGATTCGCCGGGTAAACGAACGAGAACGCCGCATCGCGCGCGATCGCGATCCGCTTGCCGGCGAGCGCGCGCGGCAGCGGGGCGGCAACGTCCGGTTCCGCGAACGTGACGGCGGGCGGCAATTCGGCGAGCGCCGTCTGTGCGAGCACGTCGGCCGCGCGATCGAGCCGCGCGTCGAGATCGTCGATGTCGGACGGCTGGTGCAGGCCGAGATGCCGTTCCGGCAGCGCGATGCCTGCATCGACCGGCACGTGCCCGAGCCAGCGCAAGTCGTCGGGCAGCGCTTGGCGCAGCAGTTCAGCATGCCGCGGCGACCCGACGCGGTTCGCCAGCACGCCGTGAAACGGCAACCCCGGCCGGAACCGCGCGAGGCCGAACGCGATCGCCGCGAACGTCTGCGCCATCGCCTTCGCGGAAATCACCGCGACGACCGGCACGCCGAACGCGGTCGCGAGATCGGCGCTGCTCGGCGTGCCGTCGTACAGCCCCATCACGCCTTCGATCAGGATCAGGTCCGCCTCGCGCGCGGCATCGGCGAGCAGCGTGCGGCAGCCGGCCTCACCGACCATCCCGAGGTCGAGCGCATGCGCGGGCGCGCCGCTCGCGCGTTCGAGCAGCATCGGATCGAGAAAATCGGGCCCGGTCTTGAACACGCGCACGCGGCGGCCGAGCCGCCGGTGTAGCCGCGCGAGGCCGGCCGTCACCGACGTCTTGCCCTGGCCGGACGCGGGCGCGCTGACGAACAGCGCGGGGCAGGCCGGCATCGGTCAGAACTCCACGCCGCGCTGCGCCTTCACGCCTTGCTCCTTGTACGGATGCTTGACGAGCCGCATTTCGGTGACGAGGTCGGCGGCATCGATCAGTGCGTCGGGTGCGTGCCGCCCGGTGACGACGACATGCACCGAATCCGGTCGCGCGCCGAGCGTCGCGAGCACTTCGTCGAGCGGCAGGTATTCGTACTTCAGCACGGTGTTCAGTTCGTCGAGGATCACCATCCGGTAATCGCCGCTTTCGATCATCCGGCGCGCCTCGTCCCAGCCCTTGCGGGCGGTCGCGATGTCGGCGTCGCGGTTCTGCGTATTCCACGTATAGCCGTCGCCCATCGTCACGAAGTCGCATTCCGCGACCGCGCCGAGGAAGTCGCGCTCGGAGGTGTGCAGCGCGCCCTTGATAAACTGCACGACACCGAGCCGCATCCCGTGGCCGAGCACGCGCACGGCCATGCCGAACGCGGCCGTGCTCTTGCCCTTGCCGTTGCCGGTATTGACGATCAGCAGGCCCTTTTCCTGAGTGGCGGCGGCCTGCTTCTTCTCGTGGCCGGCGCGGCGGCGTTCGGTCATCCGTTGATGGGATTCGGCATCGGTCTTCATCGGGAGTCGTCCTGTCGAAAGCGAAACAAAGGGTTCAGAGCGGGCCGGCGAGTGCAACCGTCACGCCGTCCCGGATGGATTTGGGGCCGAGCAGCCGGCCGTGTGGCGCAGCAAGCTGCGCGCACGGCTCGGCCACGCCGGCGACGCCGAACCGCGCGAGCGCGGCAGCCGACGGGCCGCTCAACGCCGGTTGGGGGCAATTCGCGAGCTGCGCCGCGTCGAACGTGACGAGCGGCCAGCCACGTCGCGCGCACAGCGTGCGCAGCGCGCGTGCGTGCGACTTGTCGGCGAGCGTCGCGACGACGGCCGGCTCGGCGCCCGGGTAGTGCGCGAGCGTCGCGCGGATCGCGGCATCGAGTTGCGTGGCGCTCGCGCCCGCGCGGAAACCGACGCCGAGCGCGACGCGCATCATCCACGGCCGCCGAGTGCCGCGCGCACCGCGGGATCGCCGGCGAGCGCGGCGACGCGGCCGATCACGACGATCGCGGGCGAACCGATACCGGTCGCGCCGACGCGTTCGACGACCGTGTCGAGCGTCGCCAGCGCGTGCCGCTGGCCGGCGCGCGTCGCGTTCTCGATCGCCGCGCACGGCGTGTCGCCGGACAGGCCGCCGTCGCGCAGCGCGGCCACGATCGCATCGAGCCGGCGAATGCCCATGTAGATCACGATCGTCATCCGCGTCGCGGCCAGCGCGCGCCAGTCGGGCTCGTCGGCGCCCGCGCCGTGGCCCGTGACGAAGATCACGCCTTGTGCGTCACCGCGATGCGTGACCGGAATGCCGAGCGCGGCGGGGGCGGCGATACCGGCCGTGATGCCGTTGACGACCTCGACCGGAAAACCGGCCGCGCCAAGCGCGAGCAGCTCCTCGCCGCCACGGCCGAACACGAACGGATCGCCGCCCTTGAGGCGAGCGACGCTGCGGCCCGCGCGCAGGTGCGCGAGCATCGCGGCGACGATCGCTTCCTGCGGGGTCGATGCATGGCCGCCGCGCTTGCCGACCTGCTCGATGCGCGCATCGGCGCGCGCATGGCACAGCACGTCAGGGTTCACGAGATCGTCGACGAGCAGCACGTCCGCAGCGGCGATCGCGCGCACGGCCTTGAGCGTCAGCAGGTCGGCGTCGCCGGGGCCTGCGCCGACGAGCCACGCGCGGCTCATCGGGCGCGGCACGGCGCGCACCGTGTCATGACAGTGGAAAGGGGAAAGCGAGCGGCACATCGACGGCCGGCGGACAGACAACGCATGACGGATCGGGCGAAGCCCGCGCGAACGCGGGCGGAATGCGCACCCCATCCGTCCCCCGCGGATCGGGCGTTCGGCGAGCATCGGGCTCGCCCCTTGCGTCGGCCGGTATCCGGGCTGGCCGCTTGCCAGGCCACAGCCTTCCCGCCCGCTGAAGGGCAGTGGCATCGCGGGCGGCCTGGACGCGGGCGCGCAAAGCGCGTCGCGCGGGCGGCGTACCGTTGCGGGGACAGCACAGGCCGGGCGGACATCCGCCTCCTGCTTCCCGTTTAACTGCATGCGCGGAATCCGCATGCGAGCACCGAACGCGGCGCATACGATAGCACAGCGACCGGCCGCCGCGAACCCGCCGCACGGGCGCCGCGGCGCTGCCGAATGTGCCGCCTTGACGCTCCCGGCACCGCCGCCTACACTCGCACGCGTTTTGGTGCTCGCGCGCGCTGCTCCGGCGTGCGCAGTTAAACGGGAAACAGGGAGCCTGCCTGCGCCGCAGTCGAGCCAACCTGTGCTGCCCCCGCAACGGTAAGCGAACGCGTCGCGCCCAGCGCGATGCAACGCCGCTTCGCCGCATGCCTGCCGCATGCGGACGACCGCCACTGGATGCCACGCATCCGGGAAGGCGAAGCGGCGTGTTCGTCAGCCCGGATACCGGCCAGAACGTTGGGGTTCAGCGCCGCGGGGAGGCGGCGCATCGTCCACGGCCGCAGCACGCCCGACGCCCGAACGTTGCCCGCTTCCTCCGCCGATCCGCCCGTCGCGTCCACGCCGCGGGCCGGGGCGACGAACGGCAGGCGGCGCGGGCAGGGCCGACGACGGCCGTGTTGGCATTCATCATGTCGACCGTTCGCAAAGGAGCATCATGCTCGACTCGTTCTTCCGTCTGTTCAACGACAGCCCGTCCGGGCTGCGCGGCAAAATCGTCGCCATCTACTCGCTGCTCGCCGCGTTCAACGTCGGCGCGTGGATCTGGGCATTCGTCGCGTTTCGCGACCAGCCCGTGCTGCTGGGTACCGCGCTGCTCGCCTACGTGTTCGGGCTGCGCCACGCGGTCGACGCCGACCATATCGCCGCGATCGACAACGTCACGCGCAAGCTGATGCAGGAAGGCCGCAGCCCGCTCGGCGCGGGCCTGTTCTTCTCGCTCGGCCATTCGACGGTGGTGATCGTGATGTCGGTGGCGGTCGCACTGACCGCGGCGTCGCTCGCGCGCTTCGAGAGCATGAAGACCTGGGGCGGCGTGATCAGCACGAGCGTGTCGGCGTTCTTCCTGCTGGTGCTCGCGGCCGCCAACCTGCTGATCCTGATTTCCGTGTACCGGACGTTTCGCGCGGCCCGCCGCGGCGAGCCGATCGTCGACGCCGATCTCGACATGCTGATGAACCAGCGCGGCGTGCTGGCCCGCCTGTTCAGGCCGTTGTTCCGCCTCGTGTCGCGCAGCTGGCACCTGTATCCGGTCGGCTTCCTGTTCGGCTTCGGCTTCGACACCGCGACCGAGATCGCTCTGTTCGGCATTTCGGCCACGCAGGTGCAGGGCGGCCTGTCGTTCTGGTCGGTGATGGTGCTGCCGGTGCTGTTCACCGCGGGCATGACGCTCGTCGACACGACCGACGGCATCCTGATGATGGGCGCGTACCGCTGGGCGTACGTGCGGCCGATCCGCAAGATCTACTACAACATGACGATCACGTTCGTGTCGGTGCTGGTCGCCGCGCTGATCGGCGGCATCGAGGTGCTCGCGCTGCTCGCGGACAAGCTGTCGCTGCAGGGTCCCGTATGGGATTTCGCGACGATGGTCGCATCGCATTTCGGGATGCTCGGCTACGTCGTGATCGGCCTGTTCCTCGCGTGCTGGATCGTGTCGGCCGCGATCTACCGCCTCAAACGCTACGACGAGATCGACGTGACGCTCTCGGCCTGACTCCCTTTTTCGACACAGGACCTACCATGACCATGCGCAAGCTTCCCGTCACGATCGTCACGGGCTTTCTCGGCAGCGGCAAGACCACGCTGATGCGCCACATCCTGCAGCGTGCCGAAGGCCGCCGCATCGCGGTGATCGTCAACGAGTTCGGCGAACTCGGCATCGACGGCGAAATCCTCAAGGGCTGCGGCATCGGCTGCGAGGACGCAGCGGGCGAAGCGTCGGGCCAGCTCTATGAACTCGCGAACGGCTGCCTGTGCTGCACCGTGCAGGAGGAGTTCTATCCGGTGATGGAAGCGCTCGTCGAGCGCCGCGCCGACATCGATCACGTGCTGATCGAGACCTCGGGCCTCGCGCTGCCGAAGCCGCTCGTGCAGGCCTTCAACTGGCCGACCATCCGCAACAGCTTCACGGTCGACGCGGTCGTGACCGTCGTCGACGGGCCGGCCGCCGCGAGCGGCCAGTTCGCGGAAAATCCGCAGGCCGTCGACGCGCAGCGCCGCGCCGATCCGAACCTCGACCACGAATCGCCGCTGCACGAACTGTTCGCCGACCAGCTGTCGTCCGCCGATCTCGTGATCGTGAACAAGGCCGATCTCGTCGCCGACGCGCAGTTCGCTGAGGTCGAAGCGGCGATCCGCGAGGAAATCCCGCCGCAGGTGAAGATCGTGCGCGCGACGCGCGGCGAACTCGACCTCGCGATGCTGCTCGGGCTCGAATCGGCCTCGGAGGAAACGATCCACCTGCGTCACGACCATCACGGCTCGGCCGACGACGGCGATCACGATCACCATCACGACGATTTCGACTCGGTGGTCGTGTCCGGCGACGCCGGCACGCGCGAAGCGACGATCGCCGCGCTGCAGCGCGTCGTCGAGACGCACACGATCTACCGCGCGAAAGGCTTCGCGGCGTTGCCCGATGCGCCGATGCGGCTCGTGATCCAGGGCGTCGGCCGCCGTTTCGACAGCTATTTCGACCGTCGCTGGCAGGACGGCGAAACGCGCGCGAGCCGCTTCGTGCTGATCGGCGAGGATCTCGACGCGGCTACGCTGCAACGCGCGTTCGACGCCGCGTGCGCGGCCGAGCTGCAACAGGCGTAACGCACGATGCATTTGCTGCGCACCACGCCGGGCGGCTTCGTCGACGATACGCAGGGTGTCGTCCGGATCGACCAGCAGCCGGCCGACATCGTGATCCTGAGTTCGGCCGACACGACGCTGTCGCTGCTCGCGAGCATCGTGCCGCAGTTGCCGGCCGGGTTCCCGAGCGTGCGGCTCGCGAACGTCACGTTCCTGCGCCAGCCGGCGTCGGTCGATTTCTATGTCGACGACGTGCTGCGCCACGCGAAGACGGTCGTGATCGATCATCTCGGCGGCGAGGCGTACTGGCCGTACGGGATCGAGCAGGCCGTGTCGCTCGCGTCGAAACGCGGGCAACGGCTCGCGATGTTCTCGGGCGACCTGCAGGAAGACCCGAACCTCGTCGCAAAGAGCACGGTCGCGCCCGACCTGTGCCGGCTGTGGTGGCGCTACCTGCGCGAAGGCGGGAGGCACAACGCCGACGCGCTGCTGCGCAGCATCGCGTTCCACACGCTCGGCTTCGGCGACGAACCCGAGCTGCCGCGCCCGCTGCCGGCCGCCGCGCTGTATCACCCCGCGCGCGACCCGGCGAGCGTCGACGACTGGCGGGCGCGCTGGACGCCCGGCGCGCCCGTCGTCGCGATCCTGTTCTATCGCGCGCACTGGCAGGCCGCGAACACGGCCGTGTTCGACGCACTGGCCGATGCGCTCGTTCACGAAGGGCTCAATCCGCTGCCGATCGCGGTCACGTCGTTGAAGGACGCGGTGAGCCGCGAGGTCATCGCGCGGCTCTGCGATGCGCACGACGTCGCGCTCGTGCTGAACACCACGGCGTTCGCGGCCGGTGCGATCGACAGTCCCGAGCCCGATGTGCTCGCCGGCGACGCGCCCGTGCTGCAGGTCATCCTGTCCGGCGGCAACCGCGACGCGTGGGTCGCCGACAACCAGGGGCTGCACGCGCGCGACATCGCGATGCACATCGCGCTGCCCGAGGTCGACGGGCGCATCGTCACGCGCGCGGTGAGCTTCAAGGGGCTCGCGTATCGTTGCCCGCACACCGAAGTCGACGTCGTGCGCTACCAGCCGGACGCCGAACGGATCGCGTTCGTCGCGGCGCTCGCGCGCGGCTGGTGCCGGCTGCGCACGCTCGACCAAGCCGACAAGCGCATTGCACTGATCCTCGCGAACTATCCGCAAAGCGAAGGGCGGATCGGCAACGGCGTCGGGCTCGACACGCCGGCGTCCGCACTGCGCGTGCTCGCGGCATTGCGCGACGCGGGCTATGCCGTGGCCGACCTGCCGGCCGATGGCGACGCGCTGATCGCGCGGCTCACCGAAGGCGTGACCAACGACCCGGCCGTGCGCGCACTGCGCCCGGCGTTCCAGAGCTTCGCGCTGGCCGACTACCTCGCGCATTTCGCGCGGCTGCCGGCCGCGGTGCGCGACGCGCTGAACGAACGCTGGGGGCCGCCTGAAGCGGACCCGACGCTGCGGCAGGGGCGCTTCACGATCGCGGGCTGGCGCGCGGGCAACGTGTTCGTCGGCATCCAGCCGTCGCGTTCGCGCGGCGAGAACGACTATGCGAGCTACCATGATGCGGATCTGGTGCCGCCGCACGCGTATCTCGCGTTCTATTTCTGGCTGCGCGATGCGTTCTGCATCGACGCGGTGATCCATCTCGGCAAGCACGGCAACCTCGAATGGCTGCCGGGCAAGAGCGTCGCGCTGTCCGACGCGTGCTGGCCCGACCTGACGCTCGGGCCGCTGCCGCACCTGTATCCGTTCATCGTCAACGATCCGGGCGAGGGCAGCCAGGCGAAGCGCCGCGCGCAGGCGGTGATCATCGACCACCTGATGCCGCCGCTCACGCGCGCGGAAAACTACGGCCCGCTGCAGGATCTCGAACGGCAGGTCGACGAATACTACGAAGCGCTGATGGTCGATGCGCGGCGCGCGAAGCTGCTGCGCAAGACGATCCTCGCGACGATCGCCGAACACCGGCTGCATGACGAACTGAGCGTGTCGCCGCCGCGCGACGCGGGCGCCGAGGACGCGCTGCTGACGCGTGTCGACGCCTGGCTGTGCGAATTGAAGGAAGCGCAGATTCGCGACGGGCTGCACGTATTTGGCATGTCGCCGGCCGATCGCCAGCGTCGCGACACGCTGCTCGCGCTCGCGCGCTTTCCGGTCGGCGATGGCAAGGGCGAACGCGCGGGACTGATCGGTGCGCTCGCGCGCGATCTCGCGCTCGGTGACGATTTCGACCCGCTCGCGGCCGACTGGGCCGCGCCGTGGACCGGCCCGCGGCCGGCCGTCCTGCAGGCACTCGACGCATCGCCGTGGCGCCATGCAGGCGATACGCGCGAGCGGCTCGAACGGCTCGCGCAGCAATGGCTCGACGGCCTGTGTACGGCCGCATCAAGTCATTCGGGCGACACCGGTATCGACTCCCCGCCGCCCGGCGACTGGCCGCATACGCTCGCGGTGATCGAACGCGTGCGCGCGACGCTGATGCCCGCGCTCGACGCATGCGGCGGCGAGGAAATGCGCCAGCTGCTGCGCGGGCTCGACGGCCGCTTCGTGCCGCCGGGGCCGAGCGGCTCGCCGTCGCGCGGTCGCCCCGACGTGCTGCCCACGGGCCGCAACTTCTACTCGGTCGACACGCGCGCGGTGCCGACGCAGGCCGCCTGGTCGCTCGGCCTGAAATCCGCGCAGCAGCTGATCGAACGCCATCTGCAGGATCATGGCGACTATCCGCGCGCGATCGGCCTGTCGGTGTGGGGGACGGCAACGATGCGCACCGGCGGCGACGATATCGCGCAGGCGTTCGCGCTGCTCGGCGTGCGGCCGAAGTGGGCGCACGGCAGCCATCGCGTGACCGACTTCGAGATTCTGCCGATCGAGATCTTCGACCGGCCGCGCATCGACGTGACGCTGCGCGTGTCGGGCTTCTTCCGCGACGCGTTCCCGAACCTGATGCACCTGTTCGACGCGGCCGTACAGGCCGTCGCCGCGCTCGACGAGCCCGAAGAACTGAATCCGGTCCGCGCCCGCATCGAGCGCGAACGCGCGCAATGGATCGAGCGCGGCGTGGCGCCCGACGAAGCGCGGCGGCGTGCCGGCTGGCGCGTGTTCGGCGCGCGGCCGGGCAGCTACGGCGCGGGCCTGCAGGACCTGATCGACCAGCGCCGCTGGCAGAGCGACGCCGATCTGGCCGAAGCCTACCGCCAGTGGGGCGGCCATGCGTACGCGCAGAACAGCGCGGGCGACGCCGCGCCGGACGTGTTCGGCGAGCGGCTCGCCGCGATCGACGTCGTCGTGCAGAACCAGGACAGCCGCGAACACGACATCCTCGATTCGAATGACTACTACCAGTTCCAGGGCGGGATGACGGCGGCCGTGCGACACCTGTCGGGGCAACAGCCGAGCCTCTACCACGGTGACCATGCCAACCCTGCCGCGCCGAAGATGCGGACGCTGCGCGAGGAGATCGCGCGCGTGATCCGCTCGCGCGTCGTCAACCCGAAATGGCTCGACGGCGTGAAGCGCCACGGCTACAAGGGCGCGGCCGAGATGGCCGCGACCGTCGACTACCTGTACGGCTATGACGCGACCGCGCGCGTGCTGTCCGACCACCAGTACGCGCTCGTCGCCGACGCGTACCTGTTCGACGACGACACGCGCGCGTTCCTCGAACGACACAACCCGAAGGCGCTGCACGGCATCTGCGAACGCTTCGTCGAAGCGATGCAGCGCGGGCTGTGGCAGCAGCCGGGCGACTATCGCGAGCGGATCGAATCGGTCTGGCTCGCGAGCGAACAACTCCAGGAAGGGGGACGGCGATGACCGATCCGACGATGCACCGCACCCGCGCGGTATTCCCGTTCGCGGCGCTGGTCGCGCAGCAGCCGCTGCAGCAGGCGCTGCTGCTCGCGGCGATCGACCCGTCGCTCGGCGGCGTGCTCGTCAGCGGGCCGCGCGGCACTGCGAAATCGACGGCCGCACGCGCGCTCGCGGAACTGCTGCCCGAAGGGGAATTCGTCACGCTGCCGCTGTCGGCGAGTGACGAACAGGTCACGGGCACGCTCGACCTCGCGCATGCACTCGCCGAAAACGGCGTGCGGTTCCGGCCAGGCCTGCTGGCCCGCGCGCATCGCGGCGTGCTGTACGTCGACGAGGTGAACCTGCTCGCCGACGGGCTCGTCGATACGCTGCTCGACGTCGCCGCGAGCGGCGTGAACGTGGTCGAGCGCGATGGCGTGTCGCATGCGCACGACGCGCGCTTCGTGCTGGTCGGCACGATGAACCCCGAGGAAGGCGAACTGCGCCCGCAACTGCTCGACCGCTTCGGGCTGATGGTCGAGCTCGAGAACTGCTTCGACGCCGCACAGCGCGAACAGATCGTGAAGGCGCGGCTCGCGTTCGACCTCGATCCGGCGGCGTTTCGCGCGCGTCATGCCGCCGCGCAGCGCGCGCTCGGCGAGCGGATTCACGCGGCGCGGGCACTGCTGTCGGCGCTCGATTTCGACGATGCCGTCCACGCGCGCGTCAGCGCGCTGTGCATCGACGCGGCCGTCGACGGGCTGCGCGCCGACCTCGTGATGCTGCGCGCCGCGCGCGCGCTCGCCGCGCTGGAACAGGCCGATGCGGTAACGGTGTCGCACGTGGAATGCGTGGCCGACGCGGTGCTGCGGCACCGGCGTCATGCGGGTACGCCACCGTCGTCGAGCGCGTCGCGCGCGAGCGGCGAGCGCGACGAGCGTTCGCCGCCGGACCCGCGCCGATCGCCCGACGGCGAGCCTGGCGCGGCAACGAACGATGCCACGGCATCGCAGGGCGACTGGGGCTACCTGCCGCCCGAACCGGCCGGGCTGCGCGACGTGAAAAGCGTGGTGCCGCTGCCGCTAAAAAAACGCTGAGCCATCGAGCCGACGCCGCCGCGAACCTCGTTCGCGGTCCTCGATGGCAGCCAGGCGCAGTCGCGCGCGTGCCGGGTACGGCACGCGCCGGCACGGCCGTCGCATGGCCGGCGACGCTTGCCGCAAAGCGCGGCGGCCCGCTGCACGCCGGTCATCTGCGGTTCCGCCAACACGCCGGCGCGCCGCGTGCGCTGCATTGCTTCGTGCTCGACTGTTCGGCGTCGATGCTGTCGCACGAACGGCTCGCGCTTGCGAAAGGGTTGATCGTCGCGTACTTCGATCAGGCCGCGCGCGACCGCGTCGAAACCGCGCTGATCTGCTTCGGCGGCAACGGCGCGGCGCGGCGCTTCGGTCCGGCCGTGCCGCGCTGGTGGAATGCGCGCTGGCTCGAACCGGTGGACGGCGGCGGCGGCACGCCGCTCGCGGACGGCATCGCGGCCGCCGCGCAGCTGCTCGCGCGCGATGTCCGGCGCACGCCGGACCAGCAGCGCTGGTTGTGGGTGCTGTCCGACGGGCGCACGCGCGAACTTCCGCCGCGACCGGCCCACGCCGATCACGTCGTGTTCGTCGATTTCGACGATGCGGCCGTGCGGATCGGGCAGGGCCTGCGGCTCGCCGATGCATGGGGCGCGCAATGGATGACGGCCGCGTCGCTGTGCCCCGGGCTGGCCGGCTGAGCGACCGCGCGAGCAGATCGTCGGCGCTGCGCTATGATCGCCGTTTCTGCTCACTGGAAGGTTCGTCATGCAAGTACTCGTCGATGCCGACGCGTGTCCCGCCGTCGTCAAGGACATGCTGTTTCGCGCCGCGCGTCGTGCCGAGATCTGCGTGACGCTGGTCGCGAACCAGTTCCTGCGCACGCCGCCGTCGCCGTTCATCAAGGCGCTGCAGGTGCCGGCCGGCTTCGACGTGGCCGATGCGCGGATCGTCGAGCTGGTGGAGGCGGGCGATCTCGTGATCACCGCCGATATCCCGCTGGCCGCGGCCGTGCTCGACAAGGGCGCGCATGCGCTCGACCCGCGCGGCAACTGGTTCAGCCGCGAGAACATCGAGGAACGCCTGTCGACCCGCGCGATGATGGATCAGCTGCGCAGCGCCGGCATCGATACCGGCGGCCCGGCGCCGTTCAGCGCGCGCGACGGCAAGGCGTTCGCGTCGCAGCTCGACCGGTTTCTGGCCCGCCACGGCAAGCCGTAACGCCCGGGCGTCGGCCCCCCGCCGGGCGCTACGCCACCGGTTGCGCGCCGCATCGGCGGGCACGGCAGGATGCGGTTTTGCGTCGACGCTGCTATCGTGGCGCGAACGACCCACCGGAGGGCATGGATGTCACCGACCCAACTTCTCGTTCCGACGTTGACCCAGATGCTGCGCGCGCAATCCGCGTGGCTCGACAAGGCCGTGGCGCACCGGCAGGCCGCCGGCGCCGCGCCCGACACGGTGCTGACGCTCAAGCTCGCGCCGGACATGTATCCGCTTGCCGCGCAGGTGCGGTTCTCGTGCTTCCAGGCGATGGAACCCGTGTACCGGCTGCGCGGCGAGCCGCTACCGGACGCGCTGCTGGCGTTGCGGGAAGCCGGCTGGCATGCGGATGCACAGCCCGGCACGCTGAGCGACGCGCAGGGCATCCTCGCCGGCACGGTCGAATTTCTCGGCGAGCTCGCGCCCGACGCGCTCGATGGCAGCGCCGCGCTGCCGATCGCCCTCGAGCTGCCGAACGGCATCGCGTTCGACATGACGGGCGAGCAGTACGTGCGCGACTGGGCGCTGCCGCAGTTCTACTTTCATTCGATCGCCGCGTACGCGATCCTGCGCCATCACGGCGTCGAGCTCGGCAAGGCCGACTACGTGCCGCACATGCTGGCGTACGTGCGGCCCGGGACGATTCCGCAAGGTTGAACGGATGCGCGCACGATCCAGCCGCGGCGCACCGGCATGACGCGGGCGCTCTTCATCTGCAGCCGCAACCGGCTGCGCAGCCCGACCGCCGAGGCCGTGTTCGCCGCGTGGCCGGGCGTCGAAACCGACTCCGCGGGCCTCGCGCCCGACGCGGACACGCTGCTGTGCGCGGAGCAGCTGGAATGGGCCGAGATCGTGTTCGTGATGGAACGCGCGCACAAGGCGAGGCTGTCCACCCGATTCGGCGCGCATCTGAAGCACAAGAAAATCGTCTGCCTCGACATTCCCGACCGCTACGCATACCTGCAGCCCGAACTGGTCGCGCTGCTCGAACGCAAGGCCGGCCCGTTTCTGCGCGCGTGACCGGCGCGGGCGCGTTCAGCGCGAACGAGACGCCCCGCCCGGGAGCGCCGAAAAGCGATCGAGGTGCAGCAGTTCGATGATCTTGCGCGTCGGCACGCTCGCGCGCAGCGTCTCGAGCCGCTCGACGTCGAACCACTTGCAGCGGGCAATCTCGTTGCTCGCGCGCGCCGACAGGTGTTTCGGCACGTCGGCGACGAACACGTGATGGAGCTTCGTGAGCCCGCCGAACTGCACCGCATAGTCGAGCGCGAGCCCCTCCAGCCGGGTTTCCTCCGCAAGCTCCCGCTGCGCCGCCTCGAGCGGCGTCTCGCCGCGCCGGATCGTGCCGCCCGGCAGCGACCAGCGCGACGCCGTACGGGCGACCAGCAGCACGCTGCTGCGCTGGCGGCAAACGATCGTGGCGCGTTCCTTGATGACGGCGAGGGTGTGCGGCCCAGTGCTCATGTTCGGCAAAACAGGTGCTGAATCGTGGAGAAATCGCGCGTTGGCCAGCGTTACCGGCCTGTCGCCCGACGCTCAGGCGTGACGGCATGCAAGCCGCCGCGCCGATGTTACCGGGCGTTCGTGACAGTTCCGTGCGCTGCGCCGCACTGCACCGCACAACGGACATCACCTCACGCGTGCGTGTAGATCCCCGTGCGGGCAGGCTTCCCGTGCCGCCCGGTGTGCTGCTTGTGGACGGCACGCCGGTGACGCGGCGGCGCCGTCACATGCGGACGCGCGGGCGCCGGCCGGACCGCCGGCGCGGCGGTCCGTGACTGTGATTGTCCTTCGCCAAAATGGAAGGTCTGGGTTTGCGCGTGGGCGACGCCCAGCGTCGACGCCAGCATGATGGCCGCGAGCAGCATGCGTTTCATGAAATGTCCGTTTTTCGTCAGATGAGCAAGGTCCGCCAGCTTAGCGAACGGCGGCCCGGCACCGCAACCGGCCCGCGTTCCGTGTCGGCCCCGCTTGCGGGCGACCGCATGATCCGCCCGGCGTCCGGGGCATTTCCGGCTTGACAAGAAAATTCCCGAGTGTGAATATAAATTCACATACAAGAATTATTCTTCCAGTCCGGAAAATCGGGCCGCGCAGATGCCGGCCGACGAAACCGGCGGTCCGATCAACCGGAAGCAGGAGCGAGACGCATGGCGGAGCAAGAGCAGCAGGGCGCGTTGGCGGGGTTGCGCATCATCGATCTGTCGCGGGTGCTGGGCGGCCCGTACGCGACGCAGATCCTCGCCGACCACGGCGCGGAGGTGATCAAGGTCGAGCCGCCGTCGGGCGACGAGACGCGCACCTGGGGGCCGCCGTTCGACGGCGACACGGCGTCGTATTTCCTCGGCGTGAACCGCAACAAGCTCGGCATCGCGCTCGACCTGACGAAGCCGGAGGATCGCGAGCGGCTGCTCGGCCTGCTCGAGCACGCGGACGCGCTGGTCGAGAACTTCAAGATCGGCACGATGGAGCGCTGGGGGCTCGGCTTCGACGCGCTGCACGCGCGCTTTCCGCGGCTCGTCCATTGCCGCGTGTCGGGCTTCGGCGCGGACGGCCCGCTCGGCGGGCTGCCTGGCTACGACGCGGCCGTTCAGGCGCTGGCCGGGCTGATGAGTGTGAACGGCGAGGCGGGCGGCGCGCCGCTGCGCGTCGGCGTGCCGATCGTCGATCTCGTCACCGGTCTGAATGCGGCGCTCGGCGTGCTGATGGCGCTGCGCGAACGCGATGCGAGCGGCCTCGGCCAGTTCGTCGAATCGACGCTGTTCGACTGCGCGCTGTCGATCCTGCATCCGCACACACCGAACTACTTCCATTCGGGCAACGCGCCCGTGCGCACCGGCAACGCGCATCCGAACATCACGCCGTACGACAGCTTTCCAACGGCGGGCGTCGACATCTTCCTGGCAGTCGGCAACAACGGGCAGTTCGCGGCGCTGTGCGACGTGCTCGGCACGCGCGGCTGGCTCGACGATCCGCGTTTCGCCGACAACCGTGCACGCAGCGCGAACCGTCCCGCATTGCGTGCACTGCTCGAAACCGCACTCGCCGCACACGACGGTGCCGCGCTCGCCGAGCAGCTGATGCGCCGTGGCGTGCCGTGTGCGCCGGTGCTCGGGCTCGATGCGGCGCTCGATCATCCGCACGTCGCGCATCGGGACATGAAGGTCGAGCTGGGCCGGCATCGCGGCATCGCGTCACCGATCAAGCTCGGCCGTACGCCGGCGACGTACCGTCGGGCGCCGCCTGCACTGAACGAACACGCGGCGCAGGTGTTTGCGAACGACGATCACCGCAACGACGATCGCCGGGACTGACCGACATCGCGGCCGCCGGCCGCGCCGCGCTGCGCTGCGGCGCTCGGACATGCGGTCCGGCACACCATCATTCGGACATCACGCCGGCTTGCGCACGGAAGACGCATGCCGGCTGAAGAGGAGACGCATCATGCTCGCATGGATCGGCGCGATCGCCATCGTCGCGCTGTTCGGCCTGATCATCACGAAGCGGCTGTCGCCGCTCGTCGCCCTGATCGTCGTGCCGGTGGTCGCGTCGCTCGCGGCCGGCTTCGGGCTGCAGACCGGCAAGTTCATCGTGCACGGCGTGCAGAACATCGGCCCGATCGCCGGCATGTTCGTTTTTGCGATTTTATTTTTCGGAATCCTCACTGATGCGGGGATGCTCGACCCGATCATCGCGGGCGTATTGCGCGTGATCGGCTGCCATCCGCCGCGCATCGTAATGGGCTCGGCGCTGCTCGCGCTGCTGATCCACCTCGACGGCTCGGGCGCGGTCACGTTCCTCGTCACGCTGCCGGCGATGATGCCGCTCTATACGCGGCTCGGCATGGACCGGCGGATTCTCGCGTGCGTCGCGTCGATGGCGGCCGGCGTCAATTTCCTGCCATGGGTCGGGCCGATGCTGCGCGCGTCGGCGGCGCTGCACATTCCCGGCTCGGCGATCTTCACGCCGATGATTCCGGTACAGATCGTCGGGCTCGTGTTCGTGTTCGGCACGGCGTACGTGCTCGGCGTGCGCGAGGCGAAGCGGCTCGGGCTCGACCGTGCCGGCGCGGCGTCGCTGGCGATCGCGCCGCGCGAGCTGACCGACGCCGAACGCGCGTTGCGCCGGCCGGGCCGCTTCGGAATCAACGTCGTGCTGACACTCGTCGTGCTCGTCACGCTAGTGTCGGGCATCGTCGACCCGATGGTGATGTTCATGCTCGGTACGGTCGCCGCGCTCGTGATCAATTACCCGGACGTGCAGGCGCAGCGCGAGCGGATCGACGCGCATGCGAAGGCCGCGCTGATGATGGCGAGCGTGCTGCTCGCGGCCGGCGCGTTCACCGGCATCATGTCCGGCACCGGGATGCTGAAGGCGATGGCGGAAGTCGTCGTCGCGCACGTGCCGGTCGAGCATGCGCGCCACATGCCGTTCGTGCTCGGGCTGCTGTCGATGCCGCTCAGCCTGCTGTTCGATCCCGATTCGTTCTACTTCGGCGTGCTGCCGGTGCTCGCGGAGAGCGGCAAGCTGCTCGGCGTGCCGCCGATCCAGATGGCGCAGGCCGCGCTGCTCGGCCAGATGACGACGGGATTTCCGGTGAGCCCGCTGACGCCCGCGACGTTCCTGATCGTCGGCCTGACCGGCGTCGAGCTCGCCGAGCATCAGAAATTCACGATTCCGTTCCTGTTCGCCGCCACCGTGCTGATGGTGTTCGCCGCGGTTGCGACGGGCGTGTTTCCGTTGTGAGCGCCCGCGTATCCGTCGCGCCGCACCGGCCTCCACGCAGGAGACCGCCCCAGGCCCGGTGCTGTATCGGCGACCGCGCGGCCGTTCACATTTTCCTGGAGAGCCATCCATGCAGTTCGACCTGACCGACGACCAGCGCGCGATCGAAAGCGCGATCGAGAAAATCTGCGAACGCTTCGGCGACGACTACTGGCTCGAACGCGATCGCGCGGGCGGGTTTCCATCCGACTTTCACGCGGCGCTCGCCGAGGCCGGCTGGCTCGGCATCGCGATGGACCCGGCGCACGGCGGCGCCGGGCTCGGGATGACCGAGGCCGCGCTGATGATGCGCACGATCAGCGCGTCGGGCGCCGGCCTGTCGGGCGCCTCGGC